>JBPPMN010000279.1:0-22078 GCA_051306055.1 Acidimicrobiales bacterium | reverse complement strand
CCCCCGCACCCCCGCACCCGCGCACCCGCGCACCCGCGCAGCCTGTGTCCTGTGCCCACGGGAATCGGTGGATGCCAACACGACCTCAGGTCGTTCCCGACCACGACCGCGAGCATGTGTTGAGAACCGGCGGAAGGCGAGGGAAGCCAACACAGGTTGCGGGGCTGGCTCGGCCCCGGGGGTGCGGCGCTACGGGAGGGGTTCGAGGGCGCTGCGGAAGAACTCGCGGAAGTGCTCGAGGCGGGCCTCGAGGAGCTCGTCGCTGAGGGGGTCCCGGTCCAGCACGCCCTGCCAGAAGGGCACGTCGGAGAAGTAGCCGAGGATGGCACTGGTGCCGGTGATGATGAGCTGCTCGGCGTCGTGCTTGCGGAAGCGACCGTCGCCCATCTCCGTCTCGAAGAACGACACGGCCCGATCGAAGAGCGGCTTGAGCACCGTGCCGAGGTCGACGCCGAGGTGGCTCTGCCCGTCGAGGGCCTCCCGCCGCATGATCCGCACGAAGTCGGGGTTCTCGCGGAAGAACTGGAAGGCGGCCGTGACGACGTGGTCGAGCTTCGACCAGCCCTCTTGGTCCTGCACCTCCACCGCCGCCTCCACCCGGTGCATCCAGTCGCCCAGGGACGTCTCGAAGACCTCCCGGTAGATGGCCTCCTTCGACGGGAAGTGGTGCAGCAGGCTCGGCTTGCGGATGCCGACGCCCGCCGCGATGTCGTTGAGCGACGTGCCCGAGAACCCCTGCTCGGCGAAGCAGCGGCGGGCCTCCACCAGGATGGCGTCGCGGGTCGAGCGTGCTGGATCCGCCTCGGTCACGCTCGGAGGGTACCGGCAGGGGGCTCTTGTAGGGTGGGCCGCGTGAGCGACCCCCAGCTGGAGCAGCGAGCCATCAACGTCGTGCGAGGGCTGGCCATGGACGCCCCCCACGCCGCCCGGTCGGGCCATCAGGGCACCGCGATGGCGCTGGCTCCGCTGGCCCACGTGCTGTGGACCCGGGTGCTGCGCTACGACGCCACCGACCCGGAGTGGCCCGACCGCGACCGCTTCGTGCTGTCGGCCGGCCACGCCTCGATCCTGCAGTACAGCCTCCTCCACCTCACCGGCCACGGCCTCTCCCTCGACGACCTCAAGGACTTCCGGCAGTGGGGCAGCGCCACACCGGGCCACCCGGAGCGGGGCCACACCGCCGGCGTGGAGGTCACCACCGGTCCCCTGGGCCAGGGCATCGGCAACGCCGTGGGGATGGCCATCGCCGAGGCGCAGCTCCGAGCCCGGTTCGGCGCCGAGGTCGTCGACCACCACACCTACTGCATCGCCGGCGACGGCGACCTGTCCGAGGGCCTCTCCCACGAGGCCGCCTCCCTGGCCGGTCACCTCGGCCTGGGCCGCCTCATCTGCGTCTACGACGACAACCACATCTCGATCGACGGCCCCACCGACCTGTCCCTGTCCGACGACGCGGCGGCCCGCTTCACCGCCTACGGCTGGCACGTCGACGACCTGGGCGAGGCCGCTGAGGACCTCGACGCCCTCGAGGCCGCGCTCCGTCGCGCTGCCGAGGTCACCGACCGGCCCTCGCTGGTGATCGTCCGCAGCCACATCGCCCACCCGTCGCCCTCCAAGACCGACGACCCTGCCGCCCACGGCTACGCGCTCAAGGACGACGAGATCACCGAGGCCAAGGCCGCGATGGGCCTGCCCGACCAGCCCTTCCACGTGCCCGACGACGTGCTGGCGCTCTACCGCGGGGCCGGCACCCGCGGGGGCGAGCTCCGGAGCGCCTGGGAGAAGCGGCTGGCCGACTTCAGCGGCGACCGCGCCGCCCTCGACGCCTGCCTCGCCGCCGAGGGGCTCCCGGGCTGGGCCGACGCCATCCCCTCCTGGGAGGTGGGCGACGAGGTCGCCACCCGTGTGGCCAGCGGCAAGGTGCTGCAGGCCCTCGCCGACGTCGTGCCCGGCCTGCTGGCCGGCGGGGCCGACCTCACCTCCAACACCGGCACCGTGCTGAAGGACCACGGGGTCTTCTCGGCTGGCGACCACAGCGGCCGCCAGCTCTACTTCGGCATCCGCGAGCACGCCATGGCCGCGGCCATGAACGGCATGGCCCTGCACGGCGGCGTCCTGCCGGTGGGCGGCACCTTCCTGGTGTTCAGCGACTACTGCCGCCCCGCCGTGCGCCTCGCCGCGCTGTCGAGGGCCAAGGTGATCTACTCCTTCACCCACGACTCGGTGGGCGTGGGCGAGGACGGTCCCACCCACCAGCCGGTCGAGCACCTGGCTGCCCTCCGGGCCATCCCCGGCCTCCAGGTGGTCCGCCCGGCCGACGCCAACGAGACCGCCGCCGCGTGGCGGCTGGCCCTCGAGCACGACGGCCCCACGGCGCTGATCCTCTCCCGCCAGGACCTCCCGGTGCTGGCCGGCACGGCCGACGTCGACCTCACCCACGGCGCCCACGTGCTGGTGCCCGTCGACGACCCCGATCTCGTCCTGGTGGGCACGGGCAGCGAGGTGGCCTTGTGCGTGGCTGCCGCCGACCTCCTCGCCGCCGACGGCATCCACGCGCAGGTCACCTCGCTGCCCTGCTGGGATCGCCTGGCCCTCGCTCCGGAAGACGTGCTCGACGCTGTGCTGCCGGCCGAGGTGCCCACCCTCGCCGTGGAGGCCGGGGTGTCCTACGGCTGGGACCGCTGGGCCGACGACAGCGTCAGCATCGACCGCTTCGGCGCCAGCGCTCCCGGCGACCGCGTGCTGGCCGAGCTGGGCTTCACGCCCGAGAACGTCGCCGAGCGGGCCCGCCAGCTGCTCGACGAGCTCGACGACCACCCGGAGGCCCCATGACCGAACCCACCCGTCTGCACGCCCTGCACGAGGCGGGCCAGAGCCCCTGGATGGACAACCTCCGCAGGGGGTGGCTCACCGGCGGCGAGCTGGCCGAGTGGGTGGAGCGCGGCATCCGCGGCCTCACGTCGAACCCGTCGATCTTCCAGAAGTCCATCAGCTCGGGCGTCGACTACGACGAGCAGTTCGGCGACCTGATGGCTGGTGGCTCCCAGGTGGGCGACGCCTACTGGGACCTCGTCACCCACGACATCGAGGGCGCCCTCGAGCTCCTCCGCCCCGTCTACGACTCCAGCGACGGCGACGACGGCTTCGTCTCCGTGGAGGTCGCCCCCGACCTCGCCCGCGACAGCGCGGGCACCGAGGCCGCCGCCCGCCTGCTGCACGAGCGGATCGCCCAGCCCAACCTCTACGTGAAGATCCCCGGCACCGCAGAGGGCATCGCGCCGATCCGCACCATGATCAGCGAAGGGCGCAGCATCAACGTCACCCTCATCTTCAGCCTCGAGCGCTACGCCGAGGTGATGGAGGCCTACATCGCAGGGCTGGAGGCCGCGGAAGGCGACCTGAGCCGGATCTCGAGCGTGGCCAGCTTCTTCATCTCCCGGGTCGACACCGAGGTCGACCGCCGGCTCGAGGAGATCGGCACCGATGCCGCCCTCGCCCTGCGGGGCAAGGCAGCCGTGGCGCAGGCCCAGGTGGCCTACCAGCGCTTCCAGGCCACCTTCAGCGGCGCCCGCTGGGAGGCGCTCGAGGCCCGGGGCGCTCGCCCACAGCGGCCGCTGTGGGCGTCCACCTCCACCAAGAACCCGGCCTACCCCGACACGTCCTACGTCGACCTGCTCATCGGACCGCACTCGGTGAACACGATGCCGGAGGACACCATCGACGCCTTCCTCGACCACGGCACCGTGGCCCGCACCGTCGACGCCGACCCGGCCGCCGCCGAGGGCACGCTCGAGGCGCTGGGCGAGGTGGGGGTCGACCTCGTCGATGTCGCCGAGGTGCTCGAGGAGCAGGGGGTGGCGGCCTTCGCCAAGTCGTTCGACGAGCTCATCGCCGCCCTCGACGCCAAGGCCGCTGAGCTCGGCGCGGCGGGCTAGCGGCGTGCAGGGGGATCTGGTCGTCGTCGACGACGTGCCCGGCGAGTTCGCCGAGCACGTGATCGAGGCGTTCCACGCCCGCCCCAACGATGGCTTCTCCCTCGCCGTGAGCGGCGGGCCCACTGCGCGGGCCTGCTACGAGCGCCTGGCCGACGACGCCGGCAACCAGATCGACTGGTGGAAGGTCGACGTGTACTGGGGCGACGAGCGCTGCGTCCCCCACGACTCCCCCGACTCCAACTACCACCTGGCGCGCGAGGCGCTCCTCGAGCGGGTGGGGGCGGTCAACGCCAACTACCCGATGTTCTGCGACGAGGGCGCCGACCCGTACCAGCTGCGGCTGGGTGAGCTGGGGCGGCTCGACGTGGTGCACCTCGGCCTCGGCGCCGACGGCCACACGGCCTCGCTGTTCCCGGGCTCGGCCGGCCTCGACGCCGACCCCGGCCGCCTCGTGGTGATGAACGAGGACCCCTCCGGCACCAACCCGCACCCCCGGATGACCCTCACCTTCGCTGGCATCGCACGCGCTCGCCTGGCCATCGTCACGGTGCGGGGCGACGACAAGCGCGACGCCCTGGCGAGGGTGATCGCCGGCGACCCCGACTGCCCCGGCACCCACATCCGCGCCGACCGTGTGGTGTGGATCGCCGACCCTGCCGCTACCAGCTGAGCCGGTAGGTGCGGTGCACCGTCTCGGGCGGAGCGTCTGGCTCCGGCGACCAGGCGGCCACCACCTCCCGGTAGCCCGCCGCGCCCGCGGCGCGCTGCAGCGCCGGCACCGCCACGGCAGCGGGGGCCGTGGCCCGCACCACGGTGCAGGCCTCCCAACGGCCCTCCCGCACGCGGCGGGCCAGGGCCCACGCTCCCCGCAACGAGACCGAGCGCAGCGCTTCGCTCAGGTCGGGCACGGCGGCGATCCCGTCGAGCACGAGGCGCGGGTCGCCGTGACGAGCCGCCTGCCCCGGGAGATCGGCCACCCTGGACCGCTCCACCGGACCGTCCAGGGCAGGCAGCCGCCACCGGGGCACCTCCTCGCTCGCCTCGAAGCCCAGCTCGACCAGCGCCTCGCTCTCCCACGGCGGCGACCACGAGCGACCGGTGAGCCCGGCCGCGTCGAAGCCCCCGGCCAGCACACCGACCTCCTCGGCCGAGGTGAACGACACCGGGCCCTCCATCGAGCGGCAGCCCTGGTCGGTGAGCCAGGCGCGCGCCGCATCCACGAGGGCCGCCGCGACCACGCCATCGTCGGCCACCGACCAGAACCCGAACCGTCCCTCACCGCCGGGCGCCGGGAGGTGGGCGGCGATCCGCCCCACCGGGCGCCCGGCCCGCCGGGCCAGGAACAGCGCCGCGTCACCGAGCTCGAAGTACGGGTTGCGGTGGCGATCGAGGCGGTAGCGCTCCCAGGCCAGCACCAGGGGCGACCAGCGGGGGTCATGGCCGTGCAGGGCCCGGGGGAGCTCGATGAAGCGCGACCGCGCCTTGCCTCCCGTCACCTCCTCGATCGCCACCACCGATCCCACGGGCGCCGACGATAGGGTGCCGCCATGTCCGGGTCGGCGCAGAACCACCGAGCCCTGGCGCACCTCCCCCTCCCCACGCTGCTGGCCCAGGCCCGCACCGTGCGCGACGAGGCCCACGGGCGTCGGGTCACCTTCTCCCCGAAGGTGTTCATCCCCCTCACCATGCTGTGTCGCGATCGGTGCGGCTACTGCACGTTCGCCCAGCCGCCGGCCCGCCTCACCTCGCCCTACCTCACGCCCGAGCAGGTCTTGGCCATCGCGCGGAGCGGCGCGGCGGCCGGCTGCCACGAGGCGCTGTTCACGCTCGGCGAAGGCCCGGAAGACCGCTACCCGGTGGCCCGCGACTGGCTCGACGAGCACGGCTACTCCTCCACCGTCGACTACCTGGCCGCCATGGCCCGCCTGGTGCTCGACGAGACCGGGCTCCTCCCCCATGCCAACGCCGGCGCTCTCAGTGCCGCCGAGCTGGACACGCTCCGGGCGGTGAGCCCCAGCCAGGGGATGATGATCGAGTCGCTCCGCGACGACCTCGACTGCCACCGCGGCGCCCCCGACAAGGTGCCGGCCCGTCGGCTGGCCACGCTCGAGGCGGCGGGCGAGCTCCAGATCCCCTTCACCACCGGGATCCTGGTGGGCATCGGCGAAGACGTCGGCGACCGCATCGACGCCCTCGAGGCCATCGCCGCCAGCCACGCCCGCCACGGTCACGTGCAGGAGGTGATCGTGCAGAACTTCCTGCCGAAGGGAGGCACGGCCATGCACAGCGCCCCTCCCTGCCCCCACGACGACTACCTCCAGACCATCGCGCTGGCTCGTCTGATCCTGCCGCCGGAGGTCCACCTCCAGGCGCCGCCCAACCTCTCCGACGACTTCGGCCACCTCCTCGACGCCGGCATCGACGACTGGGGCGGCGTCTCGCCCGTCACCGCCGACCACGTGAACCCGGAGCGGCCCTGGCCGGCCCTCGACCGCCTCCGAGAGGTCACCGAGGCGCGTGGCTTCTCCCTCGCTCCCCGGCTCACCGTGTACCCGGAGATGGCGCTGGCGCCCGAGCGCTGGCTCCACCCCGACACCCGCTTCCCGGTGCTCGACCGCTCCGACGCCGAGGGTCTCGGCCGCGACGACCCTGGCGGCCTCTTCCCGGAGCAGATCACCGCGGCCGTGGAGGCTGGTACGGGCGCCGAGGTGGTGCAGATCGGCCGCCGCAACACCGCCTGGTACTCGGGTGCGCCGGTGGAGCCCAGCGTGCTGATCCCCGCCTCCGGCCGACAGGGCTGGCACGGTCCGGTGGGCGAGGTCCTCGAGGGCGTGCTCCTCGGCCAGGAGGTGGGCGAAGACGAGATCACCACCCTGTTCTCCGCTCGCGGGCCCGAGGTGGCCGCCATCGCCCAGGTGGCCGACGAGCTGCGGCGAGCGGTGGTGGGCGACGTCGTCACCTACGTGCGGAACCGCAACATCAACTACACCAACGTGTGCACCTTCAAGTGCCGGTTCTGCGGCTTCTCCAAGGGCCCCCTGTCGCTCAACCTGCGGGGCACGCCCTACCTGCTCACCCTCGAGGACATCCAGCAGCGGGTGCTGGAGGCCGCCGCCGACGGTGCCACCGAGGTGTGCCTCCAGGGCGGCATCCACCCCGACTTCGACGGCGACTACTACATCGACGTGGCCCGGGCCGTGCACGAGGCCGCTCCGGACATCCACATCCACGGCTTCACGGCCTTGGAGGTCACCGAGGGGGCCAAGCGCCTGGGCGAACCCCTGGCCGACTACCTCCGGCGGCTGATGGACGCCGGCCTCAAGACCCTCCCGGGCACGGCAGCCGAGATCCTCGACGACGACGTCCGGGCCCTGCTCTGCCCCGACAAGATCGACACCGACGAGTGGCTCGACGCGCATCGCACCGCCCACAGCGTGGGGTTGCGCTCCAACGTCACGATCATGTTCGGCGCCGTGGAGCAGCCCCGCTCCTGGGCTCGTCACCTCGTGCGCACCCGGTCCTTGCAGAAGGAGACGGGCGGCTTCACCGAGTTCGTGCCGCTGCCCTTCGTGCACATGGCCGCCCCCATCTACCTGCAGCGCAAGGCCCGCCGAGGTCCGACGTTCCGGGAGGCCCTGCTCATGCACGCCGTGGGACGCATCGCGTACCGGGGATGGATCGACAGCGTGCAGGTGTCGTGGGTGAAGATGGGCCGGCTCGGATCCACCCAGATCCTGCAGGCGGGCGCCAACGACCTCGGCGGCACCCTCATGGACGAGAACATCTCCCGGGCCGCGGGCGCCAGCCACGGCACGATGATGGACGAGGACGGCTTCCGGTCCTGGGTGGAGCCCCTGGGCCGCCGCCTCGAGCAGCGCACCACGGTGTACGGCCGCCCGGTGACCGTGTGACGCGCTGCTAGGACTGGTGGCCCACCGCTCGGCGCACGGCGTCGAGCAGGTCATCGGCGTGGAAGGGCTTCGTGATCAGCACGTCGCCCTCCCCCATCTCCGCCTGGGCGTCGGCCCGGGAGGCGAGGTCGGCGGTGAAGACCACCACCGGCAGGTGCGCCATGGCCGGATCCGCCCGCAGCTGGCGCAGCACCTGCCACCCATCGAGACCTGGCATGCGCACGTCGAGCAGGACGACGTCGGGTGAGCGTCCGCTGTTGATCTCGGCGAGGGCCTCTTCACCGGAGCTGACCTCGCGCACCTCGAAGTCGGCCGCGCCCAGCACCAGCCGGGCGATGAGCCGCACGTCGGGCTCGTCGTCGACCACCAGCACCGTCAGCACGTCTCGTCAGCCATCCCGCCGCAGCGTAGCCCCGCCCGTCACCACCACTCCGGGTCGAGCTTGGCCTCGATCGAGCGCACGTGCTGCCGGGTGCAGTCCGCGCACAGCCGGAGCACCCGGTCGCCCTCGGTGTGCAGGGACCAGCCCAGGGGCACCCCGTCGTGGGGCTCGTCGCCGGGGGTGGCGCCGCACCGGGCGCAGGAGGTGACCACGGCGGGAGACGGTAGCCCTGGGCCGCTGAGCCGACGTGCCAGGCTGGGCCCGATGACCGACGACCTGGTGCAACAGCTGCTGGCCGAGAGCGGCGCCACCGCCAACCGCGACGTGCTCCGCGACATCCTGCGCACCGCGGCTGGGCTGGCCGGCGACGACGCCGACCGCCTCGACCTCAAGATCACCGCCGCCGCCCTCAAGGAGATGCGGGCCGCCTTCGCCATGTTCGCGCCGCTGAAGGCCACGCCGAAGGTGACCATCTTCGGCTCGGCCCGCACCCACCCCGACGACCCCCTCTACGACCAGGCGCGCTCGCTGGCCCGCCACCTGGCCGAAGCCGGCTGGTTCGTGGTCACCGGCGCAGGGCCCGGCATCATGGCGGCCGGCGCCGAGGGTGCCGGCCGCGACATGGCCATCGGCATCAGCATCCGCCTCCCCTTCGAGGAGGCGCCGAGCGAGATCCTGGCCGACGGCGACCGCGTGGTGGCCATGAAGTACTTCTTCACCCGCAAGCTCATGTTGATCAAGGAGTCGTCGGCATTCGTTTGCCTTCCCGGAGGGTTCGGCACCCAAGACGAGACCTTCGAGCTCTTCACCCTCCTGCAGACCGGCAAGGCCACGCCCACGCCGGTGGTGCTCCTCGACGTGCCGGGCGGCACCTACTGGAAGCGTTGGGTGGAGTACGTCGAGGATGAGCTGGTGGCCGGCGGCCTCGTGTCACCGGAGGACCACGAGCTCTACCTGGTGACCGACGACGTCGACGCCGCCGTCGCCGAGGTGCAGCGGTTCTGGCACAGCTACCACTCGATCCGGTGGGTGGGCGACCGCCTCGTGGTGCGGCTCAAGCAGGCCCCCACGCCGGCCGAGGTGGCCCAGCTCGACGAGCGGTTCCGCGACCTCCTCGTCGACGGCCACATCGAGGCCAGCGACCCGCTGCCACCAGAGGTGTCCGACCGAGACCACCTCGATCTCCCCCGGTTGGTGATGCGCTACGACCCCCGCCGGGCCGGCCGCCTGCGCGCCCTCATCGACGCCGTCAACGCCCTCCCCAGCACCGCCACGGACGGCCCTTGAGCCCTTCGGCGTCGCGCTGGGCGCCGCTCGCCCTCCCGGCCACCGTGGGCGGCTTCGCCCTGCTGGTCGGCGCCTGGCAGCCCGGCCCTCTGGTGGCGGTGGCCGACGAGCAGCTCTGGCTGGCTCGCTCCCAGGCCTTCTCCGAGGCGCTGGCCGACGGCCGCCTCACCGACATGACCTCGGCCGGGTCGGCCGACGGTGCCACGATGCCCGGCGTCACCACCATGTGGGTGGGCACCCTCGCCCGCGCCGCCGGGTCGGCGGCCCACGCGCTCGGGCTGCTCGAGGACCCGCTCCCGACCCTCGTGGGCTCGGCCGCCGGACTCCGCATCGCCCACCTCCTCATGGCCGGGTTCACCGCGTTGCTGATCGGCCTCACGGTCGTGCTCGTCCGCCGTCTCCTCGGGACGCCGAGCGCCGCCATCGTCGGTGTGCTCCTGGCGGTGGAGCCCTTCCTCGTGAGCAACGGCACCGTGCTCCACACCGACTCGCTGGTGGCCCTCCCCGCCCTCGCGGCCTTCCTGGCGCTGGCACTGGCCTGCCGCCCCGAGGAGCACCCGGCTCACCGGACCCGGTGGGCCGCGCTCTCGGGCCTGCTGATGGCCCTCGCCCTGCTCACCAAGGTGAGCGCCGCGGCGCTGCTGCCGGGCCTGGTGCCGTTGGTGGCGTGGGCCGCCTGGACCCTTCGCCACCACGGCGCCGCGCGGCTGGCCCGCCGAGGGCTCCCCCTGGCCGGGGCCTGGACGCTCACGCTGGCCGCCACCGTGGCGGTGGCCTGGCCGGCTGCCTGGCTGGCCCCACGCACCCAGCTGCGGGGCATCACCGACAGCGTCGACCTGGGGGTCGAGGGGCACATCAACTTCTTCCGCGGGGCGGTCACCTTCGACCCTGGCCCGGCCTTCTATCCGGTCGCGCTGGCCATCCGCCTGTCGCCCTGGCTGCTGGCGGCCGGCGCCGTGGGCCTCGCGCTGGGTCTGGTGGAGCGCCGCACCCGGGCGCTCACGGCCTGCGCCGTGCTCGCTCCCCTGCCCTACCTGCTGTCGATCACGCTCATCGACAAGAAGTTCGATCGCTACGCGCTCCCCGCGGTGCCCTTCCTCGTGCTGATCGCCGGATTGGGTCTGGGGGCGGCCTACCACCGCTGGGCGGAGCGCCCGGCCGAGCGTCGCCCGCTCGCCACCCAGGTGGGGGCCGTCGCGCTCTCGGTTGCCCTGGCCGCCCCGGTGCTCGTCGCCAGCCCCCACGCCCACGCGTGGGTGAACCCGCTGGTGGGACAGGAACGGGCCACGGAGGTCCTCCTGCGCGGACGAGGCGAGGGGATGGAGCTGGCCGGCCGGGAGGTCGCCGCCAGGGAGGCCGGCCGCTGCGACGAGGTGCGCATCGCGGTGGGCTATGTGCTCCCGCCTGTGTTCCCGTGCGGCGAGCTGGTCTTCCCCTACCTCGACCCCATCGGCAGCGTCGACTACGTGGTCGTCTACCTGAACCAGCGCCAGCGCGGGCTGAAGGCCCGGTTCATCGAGTGGGCCGAGACCGAGGGCAGGCTGGTGTTCACGGCCGGGTTCGGCGGGGTCGACCACGTGTGGCTCTACGAGGTCCCCCGCAGCGACGGCTGAGGCGGGTCAGTCGAGGTCGTCGGGCTCCCGGAGGATGCCGATGGCCTTCTCCACGGCTCGGCGGGCTCGCTGCAGGCGCCGCTCGTCGACGGGCAGCTCCGTGCCGCCCGCATCGATGCTCTCCTGGAGGCGGGCGATGGCCAGATCGGCCAGCTCCTCCGAGATCCCCTCGAGCCGTCCCCGGATGTCGTCGAACTCGCCGGCCATGGACAGGGACCCTAGGGGAGGCCACTACGCTGCGGCTTCCCCGACCAGGAGCCAGCGTGCCCGACGACCTCCGCGAATGGGTGTCCTTCGAGGACCCCGACGACGACCGCACCTGGGTGTTCGACGTCGCCTTCCTCCTCAGCTCCTACCGCTGCATCTACGGCGAGGGCTGCCAGGGCGTCCTCACCGGCCCGGCACCGGAGCTGGAGCAGGGCTGCTGCAGCTACGGCGCCCACTTCGTCGACGCCGACGACGAGGCCAGCACGCTCGCCTACGCCGAACGCCTCACCCCTGCCCAGTGGCAGCACCACGCCAAGGGCCAGCGCAAGGGCGGGCCGACCAAGACGAACAGCGCTGGTGAGACCACGACCCGCCTGGTCGACGGTGCCTGCATCTTCCTCAACCGCCCCGGGTTCGAGGGCGGCACCGGGTGCGCCCTCCACAAGGCGGCCCTCGATGCCGGGGAGCGCCCGCTCGACTGGAAGCCCACCGTCTGCTGGCAGCTGCCGCTGCGCCTCGACGACCAGACCGACGACCACGGCCACGTCACCTCGACCCTGCGCGAGTGGAAGCGTCGCGACTGGGGCGAGGGGGGCTACGAGTTCCACTGGTGGTGCACCGACGACGACCTGGCCTTCGTCGACCGGCAGCCGGTGTACGAGACGATGCGCGACGAGATCGTCGAGATGGTGGGCCAGACCGCCTACGACCTGTTCGTGCAGCACGTGGCGGCACGCGGGACGGCGCAGTACCTTCCCCATCCGGTGCTTCGACGCCGATGAGCGGGCGACAGACGGGACCAACATGATCTTCACAGCCGAAGAGCTGGGCTACGCGGCCAAGCGAGCGGGCCTGCACTTCCCCGAGCACGTGCTCGACCAGCTGGTGGCCGCCATCGACGCGGGCAAGCACGTGGTGCTCACCGGCCCGCCGGGCACCGGCAAGACGACCCTGGCCTACCTCACCGCCGAGGTGGCCCAGAAGTCGATGCTGTGCACCGGCTACCTACCCACCACGGCCACCACAGAGTGGACCACCTTCGAGACGATCGGGGGCTTCCAGCCCACCTCGGAGGGCCTGCTCTTCCGCCCCGGGATGTTCGTGGACGCCATCGAGTCCGGGCGCTGGCTGGTGATCGACGAGCTCAACCGCTCCAACTTCGACCGGGCCTTCGGCCAGCTGTTCACGGTGCTCTCGGGCCAGCCCGTGGTGCTGCCGTTCAAGCGGGGCGGGCGGGCCCAGCCCATCTCCCTCGTGCCGCCCGGCGTGGAGCCGCCCGGCGACACCGACGTGATCCGGCTGCCCGCCTCGTGGCGGATCCTGGCCACCATGAACGTGTTCGACAAGAACCTGCTGTTCGAGATGTCGTACGCGCTGATGCGCCGGTTCGCGTTCGTGGAGGTCACCTGCCCGCCCGAGGAGGCCTACCACGCCCTCCTCGAGGGACCCGGCGACATCGTGCGCGAGCTGCTGCCCCTGCGTCGCTTCCGCGACCTCGGCCCGGCCGTGTACCTCGACGCCGCGAAGTTCGCCGTTCGTCGTCAAGACGATCAGCCCACTCGCAGCCGCCTCCTCTACGAGATCTTCTACGGCTACTTCCTCCCGCAGTTCGAGGGGATCCACGACGACCAGGCCGTCGAGCTCTTCGACACCGTGGCGGAGCTCCTCGACGAGCCAGAGCGCTCCGAGGCCCGGCGCACGATCGGCGAGGTGCTGGGCACCGAGCTCCCCGCCTGAGCCGATGGCCGTCCTCCCCAGCACCGGTGCCGAGGCGGTGCTGGACCGGCTCGTCCGCCCCTACGACCCCGCCGACGTGCTGGCCGCCCTGGTCGGTGTGCCGGTGCGACTGGCCCGTCAGACGCTCGGTGCGGCCATGGCCACCAGCACGGAGGCCGAGGACCTGCTCACGGCCATGCCCCAGATCCTGCGGTCGCTGGCCATCGCCACCACCGACCGGCCCGAGCGCTGCTACGGCGAGCTGCGGGGCCCCGTGCTGTGGTCGGAGACGATGTCGAGCCGGTCGGCTTCAGCCGGCGATCCCGGGCTCTTCGTGTGCGCCACGACCACCAAGGCCTATGACAACGACGAGAACCGGGTGCTGAAGGCCGCCATCGACATCGTCGCCGCCTCCGGTCGCATCGCCGAGGCGGCGGGCCCCGTCACCGAGGAGCTGGCTCGGTCGGCCCGCCACAACGGCAATCGGGCCAACCGGCTCCTCGAGCACCAGACGCTGGCCGCGGTGCCCGTGGTGCGCCCGTCGGGTCGCCAGCTCCGGCGCACCCGGGCGGGGAGCCGGCGCAACACCTACCGCCCGCCCCTCGACGTCCTGCGCCTGGCGGCCGACCCGCTCGACGGCGAGATCGTCCGGTCGCTGGCCGAGCCCACCACCCTCACCCAGATCCGCCTGCTGGCCACCGTGCTCGACGCGGTCGAGGGGGTGACGGGCGGCGAGCGGAGGTCGCTGCGCCACCAGCACGGCGCGCTGGTGGCCGGCCCGGTGCGCTACGACCACCTCGACGGCGTGCTCGTGCACGGTCGTCGCGTGGACAGCCCAGAGGAGGCCGCCGCCATCGCGGCGGCGGGCTGACTGCGACTAGGAGCGGCCGGCCACGGGCCGGTCCGACGGGCTACTCGTCGTCGTCGACGGGTTCGTCGTCGAGGGCGCCGTACTTGCGGGCCAAGGCCGCGTACTCGTCGTCCTCATCGACATCGCTGTCGGTGTCGTCGGGGCGGACAGGCTCGGTGAAGAGGAAGTCCGGTCCCGACTGCTTGAGCTTGCGCGCTTCTTCGAAGCGGCGATGGCGTCCCTTCTTCACGGAACGGCTCCCGAGGCTCGCAGGGGTGAAGGTGGATCGTCACCATAGCGCGGGGTCCGCGCGATCGCGCACCTCGGGCCGCCCCCTAGGCTCCGGCCTCGTGCCCAGCGACGATCCAGTCCCGTGGTGGCGCTCCGGCGTCATCTACCAGATCTACCCTCGCTCGTTCGCCGACAGCGACGGCGACGGGATCGGCGACCTCGAGGGGGTGCGCCAGCGGCTCGACCACCTCGCCTGGCTGGGCGTCGACGCCATCTGGCTGTCGCCGTTCTACCGGTCGCCGATGGCGGACTTCGGCTACGACGTAGCCGACTTCTGCGACGTCGACCCGCTCTTCGGCGACCTGGCCGCCTTCGATCGCCTCGTCGACGAGGCCCACCAGCTCGGGATCCGGGTGGTGGTGGACCTGGTGCCCAACCACAGCTCCGACCAGCACCCGTGGTTCCAGGCCTCGAGGAGCAGCCGCGACGACCCCAAGCGGGACTGGTACGTGTGGCACGACGGTGGCGGCCCCGACGAGCCGCCCAACAACTGGCTCGGCGCGTTCATCGACGACGGGCGGGCGTGGACCTGGGACGCCGCCACCGAGCAGTGGTACCTCCACCAGTTCCTCCCCCAGCAGCCCGACCTCAACTGGCACAACCCAGAGGTGGTCGAGGCCATGCACGGGGTGATGCGCTTCTGGCTCGATCGCGGCGGCGACGGCTTCCGGATCGACGTGGTGCACTGCATCGGACGCGATCCGGCCTACCCCGACGACGTGCCGCCCTGGGACGCCATCCCCCACTGCGCCAGCAACGAGCACCACAGCACCCACGAGCACATCCGGGGGATGCGGCGCCTGGTCGACAGCTACGACGGCGACCGGGTGATCATCGGCGAGACGGCGCTGCCCGGCACCCGCTGGGTGGCCCCGTACTACGGCGAGGGTGACGAGCTGCACCTGGCCTTCAACTTCGCCGCCACCCACGCGCCCTTCGACGCCGGCGCCTGGTCCACCCGCATCGAGCGCCTCGAAGAGCTGCTCGACCCCCGCGGGGCATGGCCCACCTGGGTGCTGTCGAACCACGACGTCTCGCGGCACCGCACCCGCTACGGCGGCGATCTCGACGTGGCCAGGGCGGCGGCGGTGGCGCTCCTGACGCAGCGGGGCACGCCGTTCCTGTACGCCGGCGAGGAGCTGGGCCTCGAAGACGCCGAGGTCCCGCCGGAGCGCGTCGTCGACCCCGGGGGCCGCGACGGCTGCCGGGCACCGGTGCCCTGGGACCAGGCCGACGGCCACGGCTGGGGGCCGGACCCCTGGCTCCCCTTCCCGCCCGACGCAGCGTCGCGCTCGGCCGAGGCCCAGCGAGACGATCCGCAGTCGATCCTGCACCTCTACCGGCGGCTCCTGGCGGCCCGCCGAGCCTCTCCGGCCCTGCACCTCGGCCAGCAGGCCCTCCTGGAGAGCCCCGACGGGATCCTGGCCTGGCGACGCTGGACAGGTCCCGACCTGGCCCCCGACGACGAACGGGTGGTGGTGGTCAACACCAGCGACCAGTCGGTGCCCTTGGGCCTCTCCGGCACCGTGGAGGTGGCCAGCGACGGCTCCGGTGAGCAGCACGCCTTCGGGGCGCTCCTCGCCCCCCACACAGCGGTGGTGCTGCGGCCCTGACGTCCGCTACTCGGTGAGGGGGGTGCCGGAGCGGGTCTCGAGCACGAGCCGGCCGCCCTCCTCGAGGGCCAGCGAGGCCTCGCCTGCGGCCAGCGCCCGGATGGGCTCGCCGACGACGTCGTGGCGCCACCCGGTCGACAGGCGGCCACCGTCGCCCATGAGCAGCGCCTCGATGTCGGCGCGGGTGGCGAGGATGGCGGCATCGATCTGGAGGTCGCGGGCGCGCTGGGCGGCCCACGCGCTCACCAGGGAGGCCGCCGCCCGGCGAGATCGGTCGACGCCGTCGGTCGGCGGCACCTGCACCGCTTCGAGCGGCAGGGCCACACCCTCGGCCGCCGCGGCGAGGAGCTCGCGCCCGGCCGCCCCCTTGCGCTTGCCGTCGTCGAGGCCCCGGACCCGCCGGAGATCGTCCTCGCTGGCCGGTGGGCGCTGGGCCATCGACACCAGGGCCAGGTCGGCCAGGAGGAAGCGCACCGGGCGATCGACCTCTGCCGCCTTGCGCTCCCGCCAGGCGGCCAACGACTGCGCCACGGCCGCGGCTCGGCCGCGCAGCGACCGGGCTTCCTTGATCTTCCACCAGGCTCGCTCCGGGACGGTGCCGCTGGCGGCTCGCGTGCGGTGCACCTCGCACTCGTCGTAGGCCCACTGCTCCCGGCCGCGATCCTCGAGGGAGGCGACGAGCCGGGCGTGCAGCTCGTGGAGGTGGACCACGTCGGAGGCGGCGTAGGCCACAGCGTCCTCCGACAGCGGTCGGGCCAGCCAGTCGGTGAGGCGATCGGCCTTGGGGAGCTTGATGCCCAGCTCCCCCTGCACCAGGCCACCCAGCCCCACGCTGCTGTAGCCCACGAACCCGGCCGCCACCTGGGTGTCGAAGAGCCGGCGGGGGACGCCACCGCACACGCGCTGCAGGATCTCGAGGTCCTGGCTGGCGGCGTGCATCACGCACAGACCGTCACCCTGCAGCACGCGACCCAGCGGAGCGACGTCGACGGCCAGCGGGTCGACCACGGCGACCCCGCCCGGCCACGACAGCTGCAGGAGGGCCAGGCGGGCGTGGTAGGTGCGCTCGCGGTGGAACTCGGTGTCGAGGCCGTAGACGTCGACCGCGCACAGCGTGTCGACCAGAGCCGTGAAGGCGTCGGCGTCGGCCACCCAGATGTGGGTGGGGTGACCCTCCTCGGCCCGGGTCACGCGGCGCCGGCCCCGCTCCCCGCCGCTCCGTCGGTGGGCAGTCCGGCGTCGATCCAGGCCAGCGTGCCCCCGGCCACGTTGACCGCGTCGATCCCCCGCGTGCGGTAGAACTCAACCGCCTTGGCGCTGCGCCCGCCGCGAGCGCAGATGACGTAGACCGTGCCGTCGCGGGGCACCTCGTCGACCCGGTCGGGGACCTCGCCGAGGGGGATGGGCTGCGCACCAGGCACCCGGGCCTGGCCGAACTCATCAGCCTCACGGACGTCGATGAGCGGGGCGCCACCACTGCGGGCGGCCGCCAGCTCCGCCACGTCGATCTCGGGGATGTCCATCGCCGGAGGCTACCCCGGTGGTGCCGTGCGCCCGGTGAGGTCTCCCGGTTCGTCGGCGTCGGCCACCGCCGCGCGGGCGATGTCGGGCACCTCGACCACCTCGACTCGCCGGACGGCTGCCCACACCGAGCGGACGCCCTCCTGCCACGCCTGCTCGAGCTGCGGCAGTGCGTCGGCTCGCCACACCGCGTGCACCCACTGGTGCCGCGCCTCCACGACCGGGACGGCCGCAGCCGCGCCAGGCACGGCCGCGAGGGCGTCGACCGTGGCCCGGATGGCCGCCGGCGACGGCGCCAGCAGGTCGCACGACAGGATCGCCACCATCGGAGACGCGGCGTGCCGCAGCGCCGTGATGGAGGCCGCCAGCGGCCCGGCTCCAGGGTGGTCGTCGGCGACCACCTCGAGCCCCACCGCCCGGAGCCCGGCCTCGTCGCCCCCCACCGCCCGCACCGGAGACAGGCCGGCCAACCGCAGCGCGCCGGCCACCCGGACGGCCATCGCCTGGCCATCGACCAGGAGGAGGGCCTTGTCGGCGCCCATGCGGCGACTCGAGCCTCCGCACAGCACCGCCCCCGAGCAGGGGGGTCCGGTCACCCGAGGTCGGCGGGCGGCCAGGCGGGATCGAGCTGGCGCAGGAAGTGGGCGCAGCGCTCCGCCTCGTCGTCCTCGCCGATCTCGGCCGCCCGGCGCTGGAGGCCAGCCAGGGCCCGCAGGAACCCCTGGTTGGACTCGTGCTCCCACCGCACGTACCCGCTCCCCCGCCAGCCGTTGGCCCGCAAGCGGTCGAGCCCCCGGTGGTACCCGATGCGGTAGGCGGCATAGCTCTCGACGACGTCACGCCCGAGGTCGCCGAGGCGGGCCCAGGCATCGAGGAAGCGGGGCCACCGGGCCACCACCTCGGCCACCGCGGCGCGGCGCCCGTCCTCCGGCTGCCTCAGCGCGGCGGCCAACGCCTCCAGGGCGGCGGCCGGCTCGAGGTCGAGGACCGTCTCGGGTGGACCGGATGGGTTGAGCGTTACCTCGGGCATGGCTGCGACGGTAGCCCTGGCGGTCGACTACGACCGCTCGTGGTCGCCGGACGCGGCCCCGAGGGGTCGATCGTCGGCAGGGAGCGGGCCCTGCTCGTCGACGGTGCCGTCGAGGAACCGCTCCGTGGCGCCGTGGGCCGCCCGGATGAGGTCAGCGCTGCGGCTGAAGTCGTTGAAGCGCAGGCTCTCGGAGTGGCCGGTCGGCAGCACGATGGCCTCCACGCCGTCGGGCAGGGAGGCGAGATCGCGCTTGAAGCGATGGTGGCGGGCCACCCAGTAGGCCTGCACGGCGACGTCGAGGGGTCGCTTCGGGTCGGGCCGGGGCCGGTCGATGGTGCCGCAGTGCAGCACGTAGATGGTGCGGGCCCCGAGCTCGACGGCTCGGCTCACCGGCACGTCGTTGACGATGGCGCCATCGAGGTACCGGACGCCATCGATCTCGACCGAGGGCAGGATGGCCGGGAGCGCCGCCGAAGCCAGGATCGGGTCGATCAGCGGGCCGCTGGAGAACCAGTCCTCCCGCACCTCGATCACGGCGGTGGCGACGCACTGGAAGGGCAGGGTGAGCTCCTCGAAGGTGCGGGCATCGACGACGCCCTCCACGATGGAGCGCAGCGCCTCGTTGCCCTGGATGGCCTCGCCCTTGCGGGCGATGGCCACCGCGTTGGGAAGCCAGCCGCTCGGCATCACGCCCTTGCTGTCGAGCCCCCGCCACAGCTCCTCGAGGCGGGCCACGCCGCTGAGGCTGGGGTCTTGGGCGTAGGCGGCACCGTTGAGCGCTCCGATCGAGCAGCCGAGGACCACGTCGGGGCGGATCTCGTGCTCGACGAGCGAACGGAGCATCCCGACCTGGACCGCGCCGTGGTTGCCCCCGCCCGAGAGGACGACGGCCACCGGTCCGCCCCGGCGGCGCAGCAGGTCGCGCAGCTTCCCCATGGCGGAGGGAGGGTACCGCTCTGCCGTCGGGGGCGGGCGGTACCCTCGTCCGGTGCTTGCCGCTGCGCCTGCCTGGTTCGCCGACAACCTCCCCCTGATCGCGATGGTCACCCTGGCGGCGCTCACCTTCGCGGTGCTCCGGATGGTGCACAAGGCGGCGCTGCGCCTCGCCCTCCTGGCGCTGATCGCCGTGGTCGCCCTGGTGGTCTACGTGAACCGAGCGCCGCTGGAGGCCTGTGCCCGCACGTGCAGCTGCGACCTCGCAGGCCGCACGGTGACCGTGCCCCTCTGCGACGACGAGCTGCGCGCCTGACCGCTCGTCAGCCGGGAGCGCGCTCGATCGCTCGTCGACAGAGCTGCGCGAACGCCTCAGGGTGGCTCAGGTGCGCGCCGTGCCCGGCTCCCTCCACCACTCGCAGCTCACCCGCGGGCAGGGCCGCGGCCAGCGCCTGCGAGGCCTGCTGGTGGTGCGGTGCGGAGCGGGAGCCGTGACCGACCACCACCGGCGCGGAGATGCAGTCCGGATCGTAGGGCGCCTCGGCCGGCGGCCGGATGGAGCGCAGCTCGGCCAGCAGCGCCGGCCCCTCGGCACGACGCTGGTCGCGGGTGCGCTGGGGCAGCGCCTCCCACCGCGCGTCGCCCACCATCCGCCGCATGAAGCGTTCGGCCGCCTCGCCCGGGTCGCGGTCGTCGGCGGTGGCTGCGGAACCTGCCGTGGAGGACGGCCACCACGACACCCACGGGGTGGGCGCCTCGAAGGCCACCACTGACCGCACCAGCTCCGGGTGGTGGTGGGCGGCCGCCAGCGCGATGACGCCTCCGAGGCTGTGCCCCGCCACCACGGCCGGTCGTCCGTCGAGGATGGCAACGAGGTCGTCGACCTGGTCGGCGAACCGCTCGCTGGGCGCCACCCCGATCGAGCGGGCGTAGCCCCTGCGGTCGTAGCGCACCACGGTGCACCCCTCGAGGTGACGCTGGGTTCGGGCGAAGGCACCGCTGCGGTCGAGCGAGCCGTGCACCAGCACCACCACCGGAGCACCAGTGGGGCCGGGCCGCTCGGCCACGAAGAGGTCGCTCACGAACGGGCACGCTAGAACCCCTGGTCCATGGAGCTGTTCCTCATCCGCCACGCCCTGCCGATCCGGGTCGACGAGGGTGCGTCCGACGGGCCTGCCGACCCTGCCCTGGCCCCCGACGGTCGACGTCAGGCCGAGGCCCTGGCCGAGTGGATGGCCCACGAGCAGCTCGACGCCATCTGGTCGAGCCCGATGCGACGCGCCCTCGAGACGGCCGCCCCGCTGGCCCGGCGGCTGCAGCTCGAGGTGATCGTCGACGACGACCTGGCCGAGTTCGACCGCGACGCGGCCAGCTACATCCCGATCGAGGAGCTCAAGGCCGCCAACGACCCGCGCTGGATGGAGGTGCCCGAGCAGCCCGAGCACTTCCAGGCCGTCGTCGTCGCCGCCATGGAGCGGATCGTGGTCGCCCACCCCGGGCAGCGGGTGGCGGTCGTGTGCCACGGCGGCGTCGTGAACGCCTACGCCGGGCACGTGCTCGGCATCGACGACCCACTGTTCTTCCTCCCGACCTACACCTCGATCAGCCGGGTGCTGGCGTCGTCGAGCGGCCCACGCAGCGTCGCCTCGCTCAACGAGGCCGCCCACCTGCGCGGGCTGTAGCTCCCGCTCGAGCCGTGGGGCGCGGCGAGGGGCCGGTCCCCCCGAACCGGCCCCTCGTCAACTGCCCCCCACAGCAGAGGCTCTGGGTAGACGGTAGCTCAGCTGCGAGGCACCTGGATCCACGGCACGTCCTTGTCGGTGCGGACGTCGCCCGGGAGGCCCAGGACGCGCTCGCCCAGGATGTTCTTGGCGATCTCGGTGGTCCCGCCCTCGATGGAGTTGGCCCGGGCCCGGAGGAAGGCCTGCTGCGGGTTGGCCCACTGCATCGCGTGCTTCGGGCGCTCCATCGGGTAGCCGTCGGGCTTGAGCATCCCCTCGGCGCCCAGCAGCCCCACGGTGAAGGCGCTGATGTCCTTGTTGAGGTCGGCCGACATGGCCTTGCCGATGGACCCCTCGGGGCCGGGATCGCCCACAGCGCGCATCTGGCTGGCCCGGATGTTGGTGAGGCGCAGCACCTCAGCCCGGGTCCAGAGCGCCATCAGCTGGTCACGCTTGGCCGCATCGTCGCTTCCGCTGGCCTTCCACACCTTCACCGCCTCACCGATGAACCCAGCGCCCTTCTGGGGGATGCCGCCGCCGATGGCGACGCGCTCGTTCATGAGGGTGGTGAGCGTGGCCCGCCAACCCTCACCGACGGCACCGAGCCGCTCGGCGTCGGGGATGCGCACGTCGGTGAAGTAGACCTCGTTGAACTCGGCCTCACCGGTGATCTGGTAGAGCGGGCGCACCTCCACGCCCGGCGCCTCCATGTCGACCACGAAGTAGGTCATGCCCTTGTGCTTGGGCGCATCGGGGTCGGTGCGGGCCACCAGCATCCCCCACTTGGCCAGGTGGGCGAGGGTGGTCCACACCTTCTGACCGTTGATGATCCACTCGTCGCCGTCGAGCACGGCCTTGGTGGCCAGGCCGGCCACGTCGGAGCCGGCGCCCGGCTCCGAGAAGAGCTGGCACCACACCTCCTCGCCGGTGAACAGCGGCCGCAGGTAGCGGGCCTTCTGCTCGTCGGTGCCGTGGGTGACGATGGTGGGCGCCCCCATGCCGTGACCGATCACGTTGCGGAAGGCGGACACCGGGGCGCCGGCCGGGAACAGGGTCTCGTTGATGGTG
>JBPPMN010000268.1:0-7640 GCA_051306055.1 Acidimicrobiales bacterium | reverse complement strand
GACCCCCGCCTCAGCGCCGACCAGCGCCAGGCGGTGCTCAGCGTCTACCGGAGCTTCGTCGACGACGTGCCTCCGGCGTCCGGTGCCTCGTCCCGGCTCAGGTCACGAGCGCTCAGGCCGAGCGGCGGGACCGGGACGAGGCACCGGACGCCGGAGGCACGTCGTCGACGAAGCTCCGGTAGACGCTGAGCAGCGCCTGGCGCTGGTCAGCGCTGAGGCGGGGATCGGCGTTGACGGCCTCCTCCACCGTGGGGAGGCGTGGGGCGCTGTCGTCACCCTCGAGCACGCCGGCCTGCACCAGCAGCGACTCGGCCGAGAGGTTGAGGGCCCCGGCGATCGCCTTCAGCACCCGCACCGAGGGCTGGTGGAGGCCGCGCTCGATCTGCGACAGGTAGGGGTTCGACACGTTGGCCTTGGCGGCGAGGTCGCGCAGGGTGAGCTCGGCCTGCTGGCGCTGGGCCCGGATGAGCGCGCCGAGCGCCTCGAGCTGACGACGCGCGGTGGCCTCGGCCTCCTCGGGGATCGGGCGTCCAGCCATGGCCGAAGGATACGACCGTGTCGGGCGGCGCCGCCGCATCCCTGCCAGGATCCGGCCATGAGCTTCCTCGACCAGGTCGCCGACGACCCCGACGCCCCGGCCGTCGACGACCTCACCCGCCGCCGCACCCGTGGTGAGCTCCTCGACCGGGCCCGCCGGCTCGGGCACTGGCTGCTCGACGACGGCGCCGTCCCCGTGGGCGGCCACGTGGCCATGCTGATGGGCAACCGCGTGGAGCTGATCGACGTGCTGGTGGCCTCCCAGCACTCCGGCACCTGGGTGACGGCCATCAACTGGCACCTCACTGCCACCGAAGTGGCCTACATCCTCGAGGACTCGGGCTCCACCATCGTGTTCACCGACCCCGACCACGAGGCGGTGGCCAGGGCGGCGGCCGAGCAGGTCGCCCACCCTGTGTCGGTGGTCCGGGCCGGCGACGAGCTCGACGCCTGCATCGCGGCCGGGAGCGATGCTCCCTTCGATCTCGACGGTCCGGGCGGCGGCACCATGCTCTACACGTCGGGCACCACCGGCCGGCCCAAGGGCGTGAAGCGCACCCGGCAGCCCAGCCTCGGCACCACGCTCGCCATGGGCGGGGCCGCCGGGATGGTGCTCGGCCTCGACGGCCAGGGCCCGCACCTCGTCACCGGCCCGCTCTACCACGCCGCGCCGCTCGGCTTCGCGGCCATCGACCTGGCCAACGGCAGCGAGCTGGTGCTGATGCCCCGCTGGGACGAGCGCCAGTGCCTCGACCTCATCCAGGAGCGCCAGGTCCGCAACAGCCACCTCGTGCCCACGATGTGCGTGCGCCTCCTGCGGCTCCCCGACGACGTGCGAGCGGCCTTCGATCCCTCTTCGCTGGGCACCGTGCTGCATGGCGCGGCGCCGATCGCCCGGTCCACCAAGGCGGCCATGATCGAGTGGTGGGGCCCGGTGCTCACCGAGTACTGGGGCAGCACCGAGGGCGGCGTGTTCACGCTGGTCGACTCCGAGGCCTGGCTCACCAAGCCCGGCACGGTGGGCAAGGCCCTGGCCTCCTACGAGGTGTTCGCCGTCGACGCCGAGGGCCAGCGCCTCCCCGCCGGCGAGGTGGGCACGCTCTACACCAAGAACCTCGTGACCGACGCCGTGTTCGAGTACCACCAGGCCCAGGAGAAGACCGACGCCGCCCACCTGGCGCCGGGCACCTTCACCATGGGCGACGTGGGCCACGTCGACGCCGACGGCTACGTGTTCCTCTCCGACCGCGCCGCCAACATGATCATCTCGGGCGGAGTGAACATCTATCCCGCCGAGGTGGAGCAGGTGCTCATCGACCACCCCGCCGTGGCCGACGTGGCCGTCTTCGGCATCCCCGACGACGAGTGGGGTGAGCAGGTGAAGGCCGCTGTCGAGCTGGTCGACGGCCACCAGCCGTCTCCCGAGCTCGAGGCCGAGCTCATCCTCTTCGCCCGCGAGCGGCTGGCCGCGTTCAAGGTGCCCCGCAGCGTCGACTTCGAGGACCAGCTCCCGCGCCACCCCACCGGCAAGCTCTACACCCGGCTCCTGCGCGAGAAGTACTGGACCGGCCGAGCCACATCGGTGTGATGCGCGACTGGCACGCCCTGGTCCGTCGATCCGAACGCGGCGCGACGCCGGGGCTGCCCATCAAGCTGGCGCCGTGCTCCAACGGCGAGTTCGCTCCCCAGCCACCGTCGCCGTCGCTGCGCCGGGCCGTCCGGCTGGCTCGCCAGTCCTGCGACGAGGCCGCCCGTCGGGTGGGCCTCTCGCGCCGCGACTTCCTGCGCTCGTCGATGGCGTCGGCAGCCACGCTCCTGGCCATCGGCGCCTGCTCCGATGACGGCGACGGCGGACCGTCCGCCGGCACCTTCGACGTGCCGCCGGAGGCGACCACTGAGCCCGACGTCGCCACCACGCTCCTCGAGGGCGATGGCGCGCCGGTGCTCGACGTGCAGCAGCACCTCCTCGAGCTCGAGGGGTTCGAGGGCACCTTCGGCACGGGCTTCCCGCAGGCCCGCTGCGGCGACGGCCCGGCCTGCTTCGACACCGACCACTGGCTCGACCTCGTGTTCGGTCGCTCCGACACGGCCATGGCGGTGCTGTCGGCCATCCCGGTGCTCAGCGACCCCGACCCGCTCTCGGCCGAGGTGATGGACGCGGCTCGCCGGGCCGCGGACGAGCTCTGCGGCGACGGGCGGGTGCTCGTCCAGGGCCACGCCCAACCCAACGTGGGCCCGCTCGAGGGAGCGTTGGAGGCGATGCGGGCCGAGGCCGACCGCTACCCGCTGGCCGCCTGGAAGGCCTACACCCACGTGGGCCGCCGCTGGGCCCTCGATGACGCCACCGGAGAGGCGTTCCTGGCACTGGTCGAGGAGATCGGCCCGCCGATCGTGTGCGTCCACAAGGGCCTCGGCGGCGACCCCACCGATCTCGGCCCCGCCGCGACCAACCACCCCGGGCTCGCCTTCGTCGCCTACCACTCCGGTCACGAGGTCGACGTGCGGGAGGGTCCCTACGAGCCGGGCGCCCCCAACGCCGGCGTCGACCGGGTGCTCGAGTCGGCACGCGCCGCCGGGATCGGACCTGGAGCCAACCTCTACGCCGAGCTGGGCACGACGTGGCGGAACCTCATGGGCGACCCCGACCAAGCGGCCCACCTGCTCGGGAAGCTGATCGCGGGGCTCGGCCCAGGGAACGTGCTCTGGGGCACCGATTCGATCTGGTACGGCTCGCCGCAGGACCAGATCGACGCCTTCCGCACCTTCGAGATCACCGCTGAGGCCCAGGAGCGCTTCGGCTATGCGCCGCTCTCCTCCGAGGTGAAGGCCGGCATCCTCGGCGGCAACGCGGCCCGTCTTTACGGGCTCGACCTGGCCGCCGCCCCGTGTGCCAGCTCATCGTTCGATCGACGAGCGCTGCGGGCCGATCCTCCCACCCCCGATGCCCTCCTCGGCCCTCGCACGGAGGCCGCCGCCCGCCGCACCTTCGCCGCCGACCACCCCTGGTTCTGAACGCTCCCGTGCTGTGTGCGCTCAGCACTGCGGGCCGGTTGCGTGCGCACGCAGAACGGGGGGTCGAGGTCACCAGGTGACGGCGAGGTGTTCCAGGCCGCTCACGAAGTTGGCCGGGCGCAGCTCGAGCTCGGCGTCGGGGTCGGCCAGCGCCAGCGTGGGCACGCGGGCCAGGAGCTCGTCGAGCATCACCGTGATCTCGAGGCGGGCCAGGCTGGCGCCCAAGCAGAAGTGGGTGCCGAACCCGAAGGCCACGTGCTCGTTGGGGGTGCGGGCGCTGTCGAAGGTGAACGGCTGGTCGAACACGTCCTCGTCGCGGTTGGCGCTCGGGTAGAGCAGCATCAGCTCGTCGCCCTCCCGGATCTGCTGGCCGTGCAGCTCGACGTCGCGCGTGGCCGTGCGCACCATGTTCTTGATGGGGGTGACCCAGCGCAGCATCTCCTCGATGGCGGTGGGCCGCAGCGACGGGTCGGCGGCGAGGCGGTCCCACTGGTCGCGGCGCACCAGCAGCTGGTGGACGCCGCCCGAGATCACGTGGCGGGTGGTCTCGTCGCCGCCGATGAGGATGAGCAGCGACTCCTGGATGATCTCCTCGTCGCTCAGCTGGTCGCCGTCGACCTCGGCCTGCACGAGGATGCTCATGAGGTCGTCGCGCGGATCGGCCCGGCGGTCGGCGATCACCTCGGTGGCGTAGAGCGTGTACTCCACGAACGCGTTGCCGGCGGCCTCGAGCTGCTCCGCAGTGGCCTCGGTGGCCAGGCCCTTCAGCATGTCGTCGGACCAGCGCAGGAGGTCGGCGCGGTGCTCCGGCCGCACGCCGAGGGCGTCGCCGATCATGATCATGGGCAGGTGGGCGGCCACCTCGTTGACGAAGTCGCAGCGGCCCCGCTCGATCACGGCGTCGAGGATCTCCGTGCAGGCCTGGCGGACGGCCGGCTCGCTGTCGCGCACCCGGCGGGGGGTGAAGCCCTTGTTCACCAGCTTGCGCCGCTGCAGGTGGGCCGGGTCGTCCATGTCGATCATCATCGGCAGAGCTGGCTGCTGCGGTCGGATCCCGCCGGCGTTGGAGAACACCTCCGGCTGCCGCGACACGTCCTTCACGTCGGTGTAGCGGGTGACGCCCCACACGGTGCCGTCCCAGTAGACCGGGGCCTCCGCTCGCATCCAGGTGAGGGCGTCGTGGTGATCGCCAGCCCAGAACGCCCCGCTGCAGAGGTCGATGTCGGGGCGGGTGGGGTGGTCGGCGCTCGGGTGGTCGGCCATCGCAGCGGAGTCTGACACAGCGTCAGATCCCATCGCTACGACACCGGCACCCACACCAGGGCCAGCTGGCTCACCGAGATGTCGCTCTTCTCGAGCGGCACCTCGAGCGGTTCGATGGCGACGGCACGGGCGTCCCACTCATCGCCGATCACGGCCAGCTCGTCGGCCAGCTCGGCCTCGAGGTCGGCCAGGGCCTCGACCTTCTCGTGCGCTCGGTTCCGGGCGGTCTCCACCCGCTGGGCCGCCTCGTTGGCCCGTCCCCGGCGGCGGGTGACCGTGCCCACCTTGCTGGCGATGCTGCGAGCGCTGCGCCGACCGCCGAACACGGCGCCGAGCAGGTCGCCGGCGCCGCTGAGCAGCTCGTCGCGGCTGCGGCTCTCCTCGGTGGCCTCGGCCTGGGCCACGCGGTCTTCGGCCGTCGCCACCGCGGCGCGGGCCCGCTTGATGCGGGCCTCCATCCGCTTGGCCACCTTGGCGGCTGCGGCGTCGGCTCCCGTGTCGGCGGCTGCCTCGCAGCGAGCGGCGAAGTCGGCCTCGGTCTCGCCCGGTCGGCTGTAGAGCTTCAGCTCCGGGTTGTGCAGCAGCGCAACGGAGCGGGTGGCCAGCAGGTGGGCCACCAAGCCCTTCTCGACCGAGGAGAAGAGCGTCTTCGTCTTCACCGCGGCATCGGGGATCCGATAGGCGGCCCCGGTCGGGGCCTCGCTGAGGAGGTCGCGGGGGTCGTGGTCGACGGCGACGACGGCGGTCGGGTCGGGCGGGTCGTGGAGCGGGAACAGCACTCCCTCGAACTGCTCGGTGTGGCGCAGGTCGGCCTTGGTGTCGTCGAAGAGCAGGTCGACGGTGGCCACCACCGCAGCGGCGTAGGTGGTGCCGCTGGCCTTCGCGCCGATCCCGGTGGCCCACGGCGCCGCCGGGTCGAGCCACCGCACTGCGATCCCCTCGGCCACGGTGGGCATCACCGGGGTGGCGTCGGCCTGAGCGGGGGCCGGCGCCGTGTCCGACGGGCCGGCCGCCGTCGGCTCCGGTGCGACGGTTGCCGACGTCGCCCGCCGGTCGGCCATCAGCGTGGTGATCTGCTCGCGGGTGAGGGGCCCTCGCAGGTAGGACATGGCCCAGCGCGAGGTGAAGGTGCGGGGCGTGTCGCGCCCCGCCTGGCGGAGGACGAACTCGCGCTTGTCGAGCCCGGCGATGGTGCTGCTCACCTCGGCCGTCTCGACGCCGCCCGTCGCGGAGGAGAGGCCGTCGAGGAGGCGGGCCTTGTCCTGCTCGGTCTGCAGTCGGCCGACCATCCACGTGCCGGCGTTCGAGAGCGCCTTGTAGTCGACGTCGACCGGGTTCTGGGTGGCCAGCACGAGGCCGATGCCGAAGGCCCGGGCCTGCTTGAGCAGGGTGAGGATGGAGGCCTTGGCCGGCGGGGCGGCGGTGGGCGGCACGAACCCCACCACCTCGTCGAAGTACACCAGCGCTCGCAGCTGGTCGGTGCCCGGCTGTCGGCGCATCCAGGTGACCAGCTTCGACAGCACGAGGGTCACCACGAACTGGCGCTCCTCGTCGCTGAGGTGGGCCAGGGTCACGATGGCGCAGCCCGGTCGCCCGCCGGGGGTGAGCAGCGCGTCGAGGTCGAGGGCCTCCCCCTGGCCCCACGCGGCAAAGGCGGGGGAGGCGAGGAGGCCGTTGAGGCGCAGGGCCAGGGCGGTGCGGTCGTCGGGCGGGAAGAACTCGTCGAGCTCGAACACCCCCAGCTTGCGCAGCGGCGGCGCCTGCACCTGGGCGACCAGTCCCGGGAGGTCGAGGTCGAGGCCCGAGGCCCAGGCGTGGGCCACCAGGTTGGCCAGCAGGATGTGCTCCCGGCTCGACAGCGGGTCGGCGTCGATGCCCACCAGCCCGAGCAGGCCCGAGGCGAAGCCACCCACCTCATCCGCGATGGTCTCGGCGTCGGTGCCCTCGGGTGGCCGGCGCAGGCTGCCCACCACGTCGAGGCCCACCCCGCTGGTGGAGCCCGGCGTGTAGATGGTGAAGGTGGCGGCGTCGCGCAGCGCCTGCAGGCGGGTGCCGTCGATGCCCCAGCTGGCCAGGCCCTCGCGCCAGGCGTCGGCCACCGTGGCGGGGTCGGCCCCCTCCACCCAGGGAGCGAACGACTCGGGAGCGAGGTCGGGGAAGGTGAGCAGCAGGTTGCCGAGGTCGCCCTTCGGGTCGAGCACCAGGGTGGGGACCCCCTGCAGCAGCGCTTCCTCCACCAGGCCCACCCCGAGGCCGGTCTTGCCCGACCCCGTCATGCCCACGATCACCCCGTGGGTGGTGAGGTCGGCCGCCTGCAGCAGCACCGGCTCCCCGGTGCGCTGGTGCTCAGCGTCGATGGTCTCTCCGAGGTACAGCTGGCCGTCCGGCACGTCCACCATGGAGCGATGGTAGAGGGGTCGCCACCGGTGACCGGGCGCCGATCGCCGTGGTCGCCCGGTCGGTAGCCTCCGGGCGCCATGCACCTGACCACCGTCGATCGCCGCGCACGGATCGGCGCGCTCGATCTGTCGGCCCGGGTGGCGGTGGTGGCGGCTTCGACGCTCCCCGCCGCGCTCGCGAGCACCGCCCCGACCGGGCTCGACGGGCCCGACCTCGTCTGTCGGATGGCCCTCGCGGCGGTGGTCACCACGGCGGGCCTGGCCGCAGGTCCGGTGGCCAGGACCGTCCCCGCAGTCGTCGGCGCCGCGGTGTCGGCGGCGACCGGCTCGTGGACCTGGGCGGCCGTGGCCTGCCTGGCCCTGGCGGCCAGCGCGGTGGCACCGCACCGGGGGCGCTGGGGGCCGGTGGCCAGCGCGGCGGTGGTGGGG
>JBPPMN010000242.1:0-2560 GCA_051306055.1 Acidimicrobiales bacterium | reverse complement strand
AATGATAACCACGCTCCCTACGGTGGTCGACTATGAGAACCATTCTTGGAACGTCGTTGGCGGCCCTCGCCATCGGCGTGGTGCTGGCGGCCTGCGGCGGGTCCGACGAGGAGGCGACGACCGACGGGGCGACGATCGTGGTGACGACCAGCATCCTCGGCGACGTCGTGCGCACGATCGTGGCCGACGACGCGACGGTGGAGGTGCTCATGCCACCCAACGCCGACCCCCACGACTTCGCGCCGTCGGCTCAGCAGGCGGCCGCGCTGCGGGCGGCCGCCGTCGTGGTGGTCAACGGACTGGGCTTCGAGGAGGGACTGGTCGACACCATCGCGGCAGCCGAGGCCGATGACGTCGTGGTCGTGGCCGCCACCGACGCCATCGAGCCGCTCGAGCTGGGTGGCACGGGGCGCGGCCACGAGAACGCCGGCGAGGAGGGCGACCACGAGCACGAGGGCGACGACCCGCACCTCTTCACCGACCCGGTGCGCATGGCCGAGGCCGTCGACCACGTCGCCGACACCTTGGCCGCCGAGGTGGACGGGCTCGACACCCCGGCCTTCCGGGAGCGGGTCGACGAGTACCTCGGACAGCTGGCGGCCCTCGACGCCGAGGTGGAGGCGCTCTTGGAGGTCGTTCCTGCGGAGCGGCGGGTGCTGGTGACCAACCACGACGTGTTCGGCTACTTCGCCGACCGCTACGACTTCGAGGTGCTCGGCGTGATCGTCCCCGGCGGGTCGACCCTCGCCGAGCCCAGTGCTCGCGACCTGGCCGAGCTGGCCGCCGAGATCGAGGAGGAGGGCGTGCCCGCCATCTTCGCCGAGGTCTCCTCGCCGTCACGGCTGGCCGACTCGCTGGCCGCCGAGGGTCAGGCGGTGCAGGTGATCGAGCTGTTCACCGAGTCGCTGGGCGAGGAGGGCTCGGGCGGCGAGACCTACCTCGAGATGGTCCGCACCAACGCCCAGCGCATCGCCGACGCGCTGGGCAGCTGAGCGGAGCATCGCCCGCGCCGCCCGGCATCGGCGAGGATGGGTGCCGTGGCCGAGCTCCTCTTCGAACCCTTCGACCCGGAGTTCATGCGGCGAGCCCTCGTCGCCGGGTTGCTGGCCGTGGTGGCCACCAGCGTGGTCGGCACCTGGGTGGTCCTGCGCGGCCTGAGCTTCCTCGGCGACGCGCTCGCCCACGGCGTGATCCCCGGCATGGCGCTGGCCATCCTGTGGGGGTTCAACATCACCGTGGGGGCCCTGCTCACCGCCGGCCTCATGGTGGCGGGCATCAGCCTGGTGAACCGCCGGTCACGGCTGGGCGAGGACACCGGGATCGGCCTGCTCTTCGTGGGGATGCTGGCCCTGGGCGTGATCATCATCTCGAAGAGCCGGTCGTTCACCACCGACGTGCAGAGCCTCCTCTTCGGCGACGTGCTCGGCGTCACCTGGACCGACGTGCGCTTCCAGGCGGCGGCCGCCGTGGTGGTCGTGGCGGCCAGCGCCCTCGGATACCGGGCCTTCCTCGCCCTGAGCTTCAACGAGGCGAAGGCCGGCACCCTCGGACTCCGCCCGGGCCTCACCCACCTGGCCCTGCTCGGGCTGATCGCGGTGGCCATCGTGGCCTCCTTCCAGGCCGTGGGCACCCTCCTGGTGTTCGGGCTGCTGGTGGGTCCGCCGGCCACCGCCGCCCTCCTCGTGCGGCGGGTGTGGCTGTGCATGGTGGTGGCCGTGCTGCTGGGCTGGGTCGCCGTGATCGCTGGCCTGCTGCTCAGCTACCACCACGGGACGGCGGCGGGCGCCACCATGGCGGGATCGTCGGTGGCCCTCTTCTTCGTGGTGCTGATGGGCCAGGAAGGGCAGCAGGCCCTCCAGCGCCGTCGTCCGGTCGCCATCTGAGCCCTCGAGCTCGGGGGGCGGTCCCAGGGTGCGCCCGGGGAGACCCGCGTGCCAGCCTGGGCCGAACGGACGCACGAAGGGGAGACGATGACGGAGATCGGTGGGCGGGTCGAGCCCGGGTTCGAAGGGGTGGCGGCCGCGTTCGAGCGCAGCTTCGCCGAGCACGGGGAGGTGGGCGCCGCCACCGCGGCCTACGTGGGCGGCCGCAAGGTGGTCGACCTCTGGGGCGGCGTGGCCGACCAGGCCACCGGGGCGCCCTACACCGAAGGCTCGCTGCAGCTGGTCTTCTCCACCACCAAGGGGGCCACCGCAGCGTGTGCCAACCTGCTGGCGCAGCGCGGCGACCTCGACATCGACGCCCCGGTGGCGGAGTACTGGCCGGAGTTCGCGGCCGCCGGCAAGGCCGACATCCCTGTGCGGTGGCTGCTGTGCCACAAGGCCGGGCTGCCCTACGTCGACGCCACGCTCACCCTCGATGAAGCGCTGGCCTGGGACCCGATGATCCGGGCGCTCGAGGCCCAGGCCCCCGTGTGGGAGCCGGGGACCGCCCACGGCTACCACGCCACCACCTACGGCTGGCTGGTGGGCGAGGTGGTGCGCCGGATCTCGGGCAAGAGCCTCGGCACCTTCTTCCGGGAGGAGCTCGCCGAGCCGCTCGGCCTCGAGTTCTGGATCGG
>JBPPMN010000206.1:0-3795 GCA_051306055.1 Acidimicrobiales bacterium | reverse complement strand
CCCACGGCCTCGCGCAGCGCGGGCTGCTGCTCGAGCAGGCTCACGTACTCGGCGGAGGTGACGTCTTCCCCGGCGTGGATCACCGCGCCCTCCTCGAAGGCGGTGACGATGGGCCGGAAGCGCTCGGGGGTGAAGCGGTCCTTGAACACGGTGAGCACGGCCGCCTTCACCAGGTTCTCGGCGATCTGGCCGTCGCGGCCCTCCTCGAGCGACTCGATCTCGATCTTGCCCATCATCGACGCCGGCAGCGCCTCGAGGTCGGTGACCCGCGGGGCCACGTCCTTCTCGCCGTGGCGCAGGGCGCGGCGCACGGCGTTGGCCACCATCACCTCGTGGTTGGTGATGGTGAAGCGCACCGACACGCCGGAGCGCTGGTTGATGTGGGGGCTGGAGCGAGCCAGGTGCGACAGGGTGGCCACGATCTCGGTCATGTACTCGGGCACGGCCACCCGCACGCCGTCGGCCTCGAGGGGGCTGGCCTCCTGGAGGGCGATCTCCACCTCGGTGGCCACCTCGAGGGGGTAGTGGGTGCGGATCTGCGACCCGAAGCGGTCCTTCAGCGGCGTGATGATCCGCCCGCGGTTCGTGTAGTCCTCGGGGTTGGCCGAGGCGAACAGCACGAGGTCGAGCGGGAGGTTGATCTTGTAGCCCCGCACCTGGATGTCGCGCTCTTCGAGCACGTTGAGCAGTCCCACCTGGATGCGCTCGGCCAGGTCGGGGAGCTCGTTGATGGCGAAGATGCCGCGGTTGGTGCGCGGCACCATGCCGTAGTGCAGCGTGAGCTCGTCGGAGAGGTAGCGGCCCTCGGCCACCTTGATGGGATCGACCTCACCGATGAGGTCGGCGATGGAGGTGTCGGGGGTGGCCAGCTTCTCGCCGTAGCGGCGGGAGCGGTGCACCCACTCGATGGGGGCGTCGTCGCCGTGCTCGGCGATCAGCGCCCGGGCATGGCTCGACACCGGGGCGAAGGGGTCGTCGTTGATCTCTGAGCCGGCCACGATGGGCATCCACTCGTCGAGCAGGTCGGTGAGGGCGCGGATCATGCGGGTCTTGGCCTGGCCCCGCTCACCCAGGAAGATCACGTCGTGGCCGGCCAGCAGGGCGTTCTCGAGCTGCGGCAGCACCGTGTCCTCGTAGCCCAGCACCACGGGGAAGAGCGGCTCGCCGGCCTGGATCCGGGCGATTGCGTTGCGGCGCAGCTCCTCCTTCACCGGCACGGAGGTCCACCCTGAATCGCGAAGCTGACCGATGGTGGCCGGGGCGGGGTGCGCAGCAGGCGAGGTCATGCGGCCAACCTATCGCCACCCCTGCGCCGCCGTCCCCGCGATGGGCATGCCTGGATCACCTGACCGATCGCGGCCACGCTGTCGGACGATGAGTGCGCTCCGCCGCTTCCTGCTGATGTCGCTGACCCTCGCCGTGGTGGGTGGCCTGACCTATCTCGTGAGCGAGCGGCTCGACCTCGGCGACGGTGGCAACCAGGTGGTGTCGGGACCCGACGGCACCGTGGCCGCAGGTTCGGGCGACACCACCACGACCACCGTCACGGCCCCCACCGAGGTGCCGGCCCCGGGCCAGACCCGGGTGACCGGCACCGTCACCGCGGTGCACCTCGAGGACGCGGTGCTCGACCCCCGCGACGTCCCCACCCCGCTCACCATCGTGTCGGATCGGGGCTTCGGCAACGGCGCCGAGCTCAGCGGGGTGCTGGTCGACGGCGCGGCGGCCTCGGTGGTGTGGGACGGCGGTCGCCCCTTCGTGCTCACCTCCGGTGGCTCGCTGGTGCTCGATCCGGTCACGGTCGACCTCGTGGCGGAGGGGGTACAGCTCACCCTCGGCGGCGCAGTGCACCAGCTGGCCCCGGGCACCTACCAGCTCGACACGCCGGTGGCCGTCGGCGCGGCGGGCTTCGGCAGCGCCCGCGACGCCGTCGTCTTCACCGCCGACGACGGCAGCCTGCTCGACGCCAACGGCGACGCCGCCATCGTGCTCGACCCCGAGAGCGGGGCCCGACGCTTCCTGGGCCCCGGCTCTGTCCGCCTCGAGGGCACCCTCGAGGTGACCGACGCTGACGGGTCCCGCCCGGCCCGCACCATCGATGCTGCCGCGGGAGCGTTCGAGCTCACCCTCACCCCGGCGCCCGGCGGGGGTTGGACGGTGGAGGCGGTGCTCGAGGGCGAGGCCACCGGCTCGTGACCGCTACCGTCGACCTCCCATGGAGCTGACCGGCACCTGGCGGGCCGCCATCGCCGACGACGACCTGCGCCGCGCCTGGCACGACGACGACTTCGACGCCGACGGCTGGGAGGCCATCGAGGTCCCCGGCCACTGGCGATCCACCCCGGCCTTCGCCGACGCCGACGGCCCCCTGCTCTACCGGCACTCGTTCGACGCCATGGGACCGGCCGAGGGCCGCCGGTCCTGGCTCACGCTCCACGGCGTCTTCTACCAGGGCGACGTGTGGCTCGACGGCGCCTACCTGGGCGACACCGAGGGCTACTTCGCTCCGCACAGCTTCGAGGTCACCGAGGCCCTGCGGCAGCGTGGCGAGCACCACCTCGCGGTCGAAGCCACCTGTGCCCGCCAGCTCGACCCCACCGCGAAGCGCAACCTCACGGGCGTGTTCCAGCACTGGGACTGCCTCGATCCCGACTGGAACCCTGGGGGCCTGTGGCGCCCGGTCCACGTCACCGAGACCGGACCGGTGCGCATCTCCCGCCTCCGGGTGCTGTGCCGCGAGGCCACCCCCGAGCGGGCCGTGGTGGTGCTGCGGGCCTCGCTCGACAGCGACGACGCCCGCACCGTCACCCTCCACAGCACCCTCGGCGGGCTCGAGCACCACGTGGACCAGCCGCTGGCCACGGGCGCCAACGAGGTGGAGTGGACCCTCACGGTGGAGCAGCCGGCCCTGTGGTGGCCCCGCGCCCTCGGCGACGCCACCCTCCACGACCTCACCGTGGCCGTGACCCTGCCCGACGCGGAGGGTGGGGCGGTGTCCGACCAGCGCCACCTCCGCACGGGCCTCCGTCAGGTGCGCATGCGCCGCTGGATCGCATCGGTCAACGGCGAGCGCCTCTTCCTGAAGGGCTCGAACCAGGGCCCCACCCGCATGGCCATCGCGGAGGCCACCGGGGCCGATCTGCGCCGCGACGTCGACCTGGCCGTCGACGCCGGGCTCGACCTGCTCCGCATCCACGCCCACATCACCCGCCCCGAGCTCTACGCCGCCGCCGACGAGGCCGGCCTGCTCCTGTGGCAGGACCTCCCGCTGCAGTGGGGCTATGCCCGGGGTGTGCGCAAGCAGGCGGTGCGCCAGGCGGAGGCGGCCGTCGACCTGCTCGGCCATCACCCCTCGATCGCCATCTGGTGCGGCCACAACGAGCCCATGGCCATCGAGAACGACCCCTCGATGTGGGGCGACGCCAAGGCCACCAGGAGGATGGCCATCAAGGCGCTGGCCGCCCAGGAGCTGCCCACCTGGAACAAGACCGTGCTCGACCGCTCCATCAAGCGGGCCCTCGAGCGCAGCGACGGCACGCGGCCCGTCATCGCCCACTCCGGGGTGCTCCCCCACCCGCCGCAGCTCGACGGCACCGACACGCACATCTACTTCGGCTGGTACCACGGCCACGAGCGCGACTTCCCCGGCTTCCTGCGAGCGCTGCCCCGCATGGCCCGCTTCGTCACGGAGTTCGGCGCTCAGGCCGTGCCCACCACGGCCGACTTCATGGAGCCGGAGCGCTGGCCGGACCTCGACTGGGAACGGCTCGGCCACACCCACGCCCTGCAGAAGGC
>JBPPMN010000071.1:0-12432 GCA_051306055.1 Acidimicrobiales bacterium | reverse complement strand
GTAACACCGCTGTGACGGGGTCGGCAAGGGATGAGTACCCTGCCACCTCCAGGACGACAGGGGACCGAACCGTGCACGTCACGTTCTACGGGGTCCGGGGGTCGACCCCGTGCCCACATGAGAGCAACCAGCGTTACGGCGGCAACACGTCGTGCGTCGCCCTGGAGTCGCCCGGCCACGACCCCATCGTCCTCGACCTGGGCACCGGGTTGCGCCTGTGGGGCGAGACCATGCCCCTGGACGGCACCTTCCGCGGCCATGCGCTGGTCACCCACGTGCACTGGGACCATGTGCAGGGCCTGCCCTTCTTCACCCCCATCCTCGAGGCCGGCGCCCGGCTCGACGTGTACGGCCCGCCACAACCAGAGGCCGGCGGTCTGGCCGCCGCCTTCGGCGAGCTGGTGCGGCCGCCGTTCTTCCCGGTGCGCACCGCCGACCTCCTCGGCGACGTCCACTTCCACGATGTCTGGGACGAAGACCTCGAGCTCGACGGGGCCAAGGTGAAGGCCCGGTCGGTGCCGCACGTCGGGCGCACCAGCGGCTACCGGGTGGAGATGGGCGGCGCCACCGTGGCGTACGTGTCCGACCACCAGATGCCCCAGGACGGCCACCACGAGGTGAGCGACTCCGTGCTCGAGCTGTGCGACGGCGTCGACCTGCTCATCCACGACGCGCAGTACACGGTCGACGAGTTCGCGGAGAAGTCCACCTGGGGGCACTGCACGGTCGACTTCGCCGTGCACGTCGCGCAGGAGGCGGGGGTGCGTCGCCTGGCGCTGTTCCACCACGATCCCACCCACCACGACGACGCCGTCGACGCCCTCCTCGTGCACGCCCGCCAGCTGGCCAAGGGCACCGGCATCACCGAGGTGATCGCGGCCCACGAGGGCCTCGTCGTCTCCCACGGGTGACGGCCCGCCTGGCCGGGACCCGAGGAGGCGGCGGGTAGCGTCCCGACGATGAGCCAGCAGCCTGCCTTCGACTCAGCCAAGTTCCGCCAGGTCCTCGGCCACTTCCCCACGGGCGTCACGGTGGTCACGGCGGCCGGCGACGACGGGCCGGTCGGTCTGGCCGTCGGCTCGTTCTCCTCGGCCTCGCTCGACCCGCCCCTCGTGGCGTTCTTCCCGGCGAAGAGCTCGTCGTCGTGGCCCCGGATCGAGGCGGCGGGATCGTTCTGCGTGAACATCCTCGGGGCCGACCAGGAGCAGGCCTGCCGTCGCTTCGCCTCCAAGGAGGTCGACAAGTTCGCCGGCCTCGGGTGGCACCCGGCGCCCTCGGGCGCCCCGCGCCTCGACGGCGTGCTGGCCTGGATCGACTGCGACATCGACTCGGTCGTCGACGCCGGCGACCACCACTGCGTGCTGGGGCGGGTGCGCGACCTCGAGGTGGGCGACGACGACAGCGGCCCGCTCCTCTTCTACCGCGGCGGCTACGGCCGCTTCGCCGTCTAGTGGCCATCTACGCGCTGGGCGACATCGAGCCGACCATCGACCCCACCGCCTACGTGCACCCCGACGCCGTGGTGATCGGCGAGGTCACCCTCGGGGCCGAGGCGTCGGTGTGGCCGTCCGCTGTGCTGCGCGGCGATCCCGGCGGCATCGTGATCGGTGCCCGCACGTCGGTGCAGGACGGCACGGTGATCCACACCACGCCGATCCACCCCACCCGGGTGGGGGAGGAGTGCGTGATCGGTCACCTCGTGCACCTCGAGGGGTGCACGATCGGCAACGGCGCCCTCGTCGGCTCCGGTGCCATCGTGCTCAACGGCGCGGTGGTAGAAGACGAGGCGATGGTGGCGGCCGGCGCCCTGGTGTCCGGGTCGATGGTGGTGCCCAGCCGGGCGATGGCCCTCGGCGTCCCGGCCACGATCAAGCCCGACCGCGTCGACCCGGCCCGCCAGATCCAGATGGGCATGCACATGTACATCGAGCGGGGCCGCACCTACCGGGAGAAGCTCCGCCGCATCGACTGAGCTCGGGCGGCTCCTCCCAGGGTCATACCGCTTCGGGCGCCGCCTCGAGCAGGGTGATGCTGCCGTCGGTGGAGCGCTGGCGGCCCCACGCGGCCACGAACGGGTCGTCGCTCAGGTAGACGAGCTGGTGTCGCTCGGCCAGGCGCAGGAGCAGGTCGAGGAGGTCCCACTTGCGGTCGGCCGGCACGCGGGCGAACACGTCGTCGAGGATCACCGGCAGCGGGTCGTCGTGGGGGCCGGCGTGCGAGGCCTCCGCCAGGTGGGCCAGGAGGTGCTGCTGGATGTCGGCCAGCGCGCCCGGATCGCCCAGGCCGCCGTCGGCCCCCAGGCGGGCCTCGAGCGAGATCACGCGTCGCTCCAGCGCGTCGTGGCGGTCAGCCAACCGGGCCACGTCGACCCGGGGTCGCACCCGCTCGAGCTCGGCCCGCAGCTTGGCCTGCCGCTCCTCGAGCTCCTCGATGCTGGGTCCGTCGGCCTCGGCCGCGGTCACGGAGGCCCACTCGGGCTGGCGCAGCCGCTCGGCCTCCGCGCTCAGGCGGGCGACGTCGGCCGCCACCTCCGGGATGGGCCGGGCGTCGGCGCGGGCCGCCTCGCGCTCGGCCGCGCCCGTCACCGCCCACTCCATGGCTCCCACGCGGGCCGCCAGATCGCCGCTGTCGAAGCCGAGCGGCAGGAGCAGGGCGTCGAGCTCAGCGGCGGCGGCGTCGGCCACCGCTCGGGCCGCCAGGGCCTCCGCCTGCCGTCGCGCCTGGCGCCCCGCCTCCACCTGTGCGTCGACCATGGCCGGGACGGCGGTGGCGACGTCGCCGAGGTCGCCTCGGCGGAGCCCGAACGGCTCGCAGGTCGCGGCCAGGGCATCCCAGGCCTGCTGTCGGGCCGGCTCGGCGTGGTCGGCCAGCTCCCGCCGGAGCTCTTCGATCTCGTCGGCGGCGCCACCCAGGCTGCGCAGGGCCTCGTGGTAGCTGCGGATCTCGTCTTCGAGGGCACGGGCTCGCGCCACGTCGATCTCGGGGCCCACCAGCTCCACCCAGGCGGCCCGCGCTCGCCCGTGGTCGGCCAGGATCCCCTCCACCTCCTGGCGGAGGGCGGGATCCACGGTGGCCTCCACCCGGCGCAGGTGGAAGCCGAGGTAGCTGGTGGCGCCGGCCTGGGCCAGCGCGGCCTGCTCGCGCTCGGCGGCCTTGGCCACCCGCGACTTCGGCAGGAGCAGCGTGGCCGTCCCCACCCCGGCGGCGATCAGCAGGCCCACCACCACCAGCAAGAGGAGGCCTCCGATGGCGCCGGCGGCGGCGATGGCCACGCCCAGGCCGGCGCCGGCGACGCCGGTGACCCGCACTGCCTCTGCCTCCCGCTCGGCGTCGTCGAGCGCTGTGTGGGCGGCTTCGAGCTGATCGATCACGATCGGATCGGGGCCGCCTTCCTCGGTGCCCAGTCCGCCGAGGGCGATCCGCACCTCGTCGAGGGCGTCGCCGGCGACGGCCAGGGCTTCGGCCGTGGCCCACACCTGATCCTGGTCGAGGAGCCCGAGGTCGCCGACGAGAGGGTCGCTCGGCGCCGGCAGCGTGGCGACGGCGAGGTCCTGCAGCCGCCGGTCGAGCCGTTCCCGACGGTCGGTCGTGGCGACGACGTCGTCGACGAGCTCGTGGAGGTCGGTGGGCGCCGCCCCTGGCACCTGGGCCAGCCGCTCGAGCTGGTCGGGGTCGGGCGCGTCGTCGGCATCGGTGGGCGGGCCAGCCACCGACCTGGCGTCGGCCTCCGCCGCCTCCCATCGCTGAGCAGCGGACCGGGCCTGGTCGGCACCGGCGAGGAGGCGACGGTCGCCGTCGACTCCGGAGGTGCCGCCCTCCAGCGTGGCCAGCTCTGCTCGCACCCGCTCGAGCGCAGCCAGCACCTCGGCGTAGGCGCGCCGAGCGGCCCCGTCGCGTGCCCGGTGGAGCTGCTCGTCGACATCAGCCAGCTCGCTCCGCAGCCCGGTGGTCTGCTGCTCCTCCTCCAGGGCGGCCTCGAGCTCGGTGGCCAGCGCCTCCAGGTCGGCTCGGGCCTCCTGCAGCTCCGGGGGCTCGTCGTCACGGCGCGGGCGGGCCGTGACGCCGAGGGCATCGGCTCCCAGCACGAGCGCGGAGCGCACGATCTCGCGCGACCGGCGGCCCATCGGAGGATCGACGGGGGACCCATCGTCGAGACGGGCGGCGGGGGCCCCGGCGGCGTTGGTGACCTCCACCGTCCGGCCCGTCGCGTCGACGTAGCGCACGGTGGCCCGGTCGCCGCCGCCGGCCAGCGCGCCGAGCACGCTGTCGGCCAGCGCCTGGCGCTCCTGCGCGGCCAGGCCGCTGAGCAGGGTCAGCTCAGGGTGGAACCGCACATGCAGCTCCTCGTCGGCAACGGTCAGGATCAGCTCGTCGAAGCGCACGGGGGTTCTCCTCCTCTCGAGGGACCATCGGCAGCCGACGGGGTGACCTGTAGCCATGACATGGGCCGAACGGCCCATGTCACGCGATCAGGTCGCAGCCAGCCAGATCAGCGGGTCGCCGGGGAGGTTGCGGGCCACGGTGAACACGGCCGCCACGGCGATGGCCAGCGGTGCCAGCCAGGGGTGGAACCTGGCCGGGCGCGGGGGTCGGCCGGCGGCGGCGCGGACCCAGCGCCACCACATCCAGGCGCCCATGGGCACGGCCACCAGCAGCAGGAGGTTGTGGTCGAGAGCGTCCAGCACCCGGCCGCGGCTGAGGTCGTGGAGCCCGCGGAGGCTGCCACAGGCCGGGCAGTCGAAGCCGAGGAGCGCCGCGCTGGGGCACAGCGGGTAGCGACCGGCATGGGGGTTGATGAAGGCGATCACCCCGGCCCCGACCACAGCGCCGAGGGCCAGGCCGGCGGGGGCCGCCCGGTCGGCGCCCAGACGGCGGGTCAGCACGGCGGGAGGCACGCCCCCACGGTAGAGGGAACGGGCCGGTAGGGTCCCGCGCCATGCAGCTCGGACGCGTAGGCCTGTGGACCTTCCAGCTCGACCTCCAGCCGGCCTCGGTGGCCCGGGAGACCGTGCAGGAGCTCGAGTCGCTCGGCTACCCGGCGGTGTGGCTGCCCGAGGCGGTGGGCCGGGAGGCCTTCGTGAACAGCGGTCTGCTGCTGTCGGCCACCGAGAAGATGGTGGTGGCCACCGGGATCGCCAGCATCTGGGGACGCGACGCCATGACGATGGCGGCGGCCCAGCTGGCGCTGTCGGAGGCCTACGAGGGTCGGTTCCTGCTGGGCATGGGCGTGAGCCACCAGCCGATGGTCGACCACGTGCGAGGCCACCACTACGAGAAGCCGCTGGCCAAGATGCGCAGCTACCTCGACGCCATGGACAACGTGTTCTACGTGGCGCCGCGACCTTCCGAGGAGCCTCGCCGGGTGCTGGCCGCCCTCGGTCCCAAGATGCTGGCCCTGGCGGCGGAGCGGGCCCTCGGCGCCCACTCCTACTTCGTGCCGGTCGAGCACACCGCAGCGGCCCGCGAAGCGCTCGGCGACGGTCCGATGCTGTGCCCAGAGCAGGCGGTGGTGCTCTCCACCGACCCCGACGAGGCCCGCGCCGCCGCCCGGCTCCACATGGCCACCTACCTCGGCCTCCCCAACTACACGAACAACCTGCGCCGCCTCGGGTGGGGCGACGACGACCTGGCCGACGGCGGGAGCGACCGGCTGGTCGACGCCATCGTGGGCTGGGGCGACGAGGACGCCATCGTGGCCCGGGTGCAGGCCCACCTCGATGCCGGGGCCGACCACGTGTGCGTGCAGGTGCTCGACAGCTCGGCGGCCGCGCTGCCGCTGCCGCAGTGGCGCACGCTGGCGCCCGCACTGCTGTCGATCACCTGACGGTAGGCTTGACCCACGGGTCAAGTACGGGGGCTGGAGATCGACGGCACGACGCAGGCAGACGACGGGAGCGGTTGGCGGCTGATCGCAGCCAGCTGCCGAGCCCGCAAGCGCGGCATCGCGCTCGGCGTGCTGGTGGGCCTCGGGTGGACGGCGGGCAAGGTGAGCGTGGGCCTGCTGGTGCAGCGCGCCGTCGACGACGGCATCGAGGCCCGCGACCTCCCCGCGCTCCGCTTCTGGGCGCTGGCCATTGCCGTGGCCGCCGTGGTGGTGGGCACCTTCACCGGGTTCCGGCGCTACCTGGCCTTCCGCGAGGCGCGCTGGATCGAGACCGACCTGCGCGAGCGCCTCTTCGCGCACTTCCAGCGGCTGCACTTCGCCTTCCACGACCGGGCCCAGACCGGCCAGCTGATGAGTCGGGCCAACACCGACCTCCAGCAGATCCAGGCCTTCGTGGTGATGATCCCCCTCACCATCTCCAACGGCGTCACCGTGCTGGCCGTCACGGTGATCCTCCTCCTCACCGATCCACTCCTCACGCTCCTGGCCCTCGGCAGCCTTCCGTTCCTCAACGTGCTGGCCACCCGGTTCTCCCGGCGCCTGCACCCTGCCGTGATGGGCATCCAGCAGGAGTCGGCCGAGCTGGCCGCAGTGGTGGAGGAGACCGTCGCCGGGGTGCGGGTGGTGAAGGGCTTCGGCGCCGAGCAGGTGCAGGCGGATCGGCTGGGCAAAGAGGCCGACGACGTCTACGGGTGCTCCATGGAGGCGGCCAGGGTGCGGGCCTCGTTCCTGCCCGCCCTCGAGCTCCTCCCCAACATCGGGCTCATCGCCACCCTCGGTTACGGCGGCCACCAGGTGATCAACGACAACCTCTCCCTCGGGGAGCTGGTGGCCTTCAACGTGTTCGTGTTGATGCTGATCTGGCCACTGCGGATGCTCGGGATGATCATCGCCCAAGCCCAGCGGGCGGCCGCCTCCGCCGAGCGGGTGCACGAGATCCTCGAGACGGCCCCGGTCATCATCGACACGGGCGAGGGCCGCCCGCTGCCCGCCGTCGGCCCCGACGGCGGTCGGGGTGAGGTGCGCTTCGAGGGCGTCGCCTTCTCCTACGCGCCCGAGCTGCCGATCGTGCTCGACGGGTTCGATCTGGTGGTCCCCTCGGGCCAGTCGGTGGCGCTGGTGGGCGCCACCGGAGCCGGCAAGACCACCGTGGCCCGCCTCATCCCACGGTTCTACGACGTGCAGTCCGGCGCCGTGCGGGTCGACGGCCTCGACGTGCGGGAGGTGCGCCTCAAGGACCTGCGCAAGGCGGTGGGGATCGTGTTCGAGGACACCTTCCTCTTCTCCGACAGCATCGCCGCCAACATCGCCTTCGCCGATCCCGACGCCTCGCCCGAGACCATCGCCCGGGCGGCGCGGCTGGCTGGTGCCCACGAGTTCATCGAGGCCCTGCCCCTCGGCTACGACACCCCCATCGGGGAGCGGGGCTTCTCGCTGTCGGGCGGCCAGCGCCAGCGCCTCGCCATCGCCCGGGCGATCCTGGCCGACCCGCGCGTGCTCATCCTCGACGACGCCACCTCGTCGGTCGATCCCACCAAGGAGCACGAGATCCGCGACGCCCTCGAGGAGGTCATGGCCGGCCGCACCACCATCGTGATCGCCCACCGCCCGGCCACCATCGCCTTGGCCGACCGCGTGGTGCTCTTGCACGACGGTCAGGTGGTGGCCGACGGCACCCACGCCTCGCTGCTGGCCACCAGCCGGGCGTACCGCGAGGTGCTGGCCTCGGCCACCGCCGACGACGCCGCCGGGGTGGTCGACTGATGCGCATGCAGGGAGGGGTCGACGACGGCGACCGGCTCGACGCCGAGACGGCCAAGCACGTCCTGCGGCGGGCCAGCCAGATGCTGCGGCCCTACCACCGCCAGGTGGCGGTGGCCCTCGGGATGGTCGTCATCTGGACCGCCACCACGCTGGCCGGCCCGTTCCTCGTGCGCCACGGCATCGACCGCGGCATCAAGGTCGACGACACCGGAGCCCTCAACGCTGCGGTGATCGGCTACGTGGTGGTGGCCGCCATCTCCTACGTGGCCTACCGCTTCCAGGTGCTGCTCATCAGCCGGATCGGCGAGTCGTTCCTGCGCGACCTGCGCACCCGCGTGTTCGAGCACCTCCAGCGGCTCTCCATGCCCTTCTACGACCGCGAGAAGGCGGGCGTGATCGTCTCCCGCATGACCAGCGACGTCGACTCGCTGCAGGAGCTCGTGCAGATGGGCCTGCTGATGTTCGTCAGCAACGGCCTGCTCCTGTTCGTGTCGGTGATCGTGCTGGCCGTCGTGTCGTGGCAGCTCCTGGTGCTGTGCCTGGTGTGCGTGCCCTTCGTGGTGATGGCCAGCATCCGCTTCCAGCGGGCCTCCAACGTGGCCTACCTCGAGGTGCGCGACGGCATCGGCAGCACGCTCTCGCAGCTCCAGGAGGGCATCGCCGGGGTGCGGGTGGTGCAGGCCTTCGGCCGCGAAGACGTGGAGGCAGCCCGCTTCGAGCAGGGCAGCCGTCGGCTCTTCGACGCCCACATGCGCTCGGTGAAGATCTCGGCCTGGTACCTCCCCGTGATCGAGCTGGCCGGCCTGCTCACCACGGCCATCGCCATCGGCGTCGGAGGCTGGTGGGTGGTGAACGACGATCTGAGCGTGGGCACGGTCACCTTCTTCGTGCTCACCCTCTCCAACCTCTTCGAGCCGATCCAGCAGCTGTCGCAGCTCTTCAACATCCTCCAGTCAGCCGGCGCCGCCCTCAACAAGCTCTTCGGCGTGCTCGACACCCCCGTCGACGTGCCGGAGCGGGCGGGCGCGGTCGATCTGCCGGCTCGCGGCGAGATCGAGGTGGAGCAGGTGGGCTTCGCCTACGTGCCGGGAGCGCCGGTGCTGGCCGGCGTCGACCTGCGCATCCCGATCGGTGCCCGTCTCGCCCTCGTGGGCCCCACGGGTGCCGGCAAGTCCACCTTGGCGAAGCTCATCGCCCGCCTCTACGACCCCACCGAGGGGACGGTGCGCTACGCGGGGATCGACCTGCGCGACGCCACCCAGCGGTCGTTGCGCCAGCGGGTGGTGGTGGTCCCGCAGGAGGGCTTCCTGTTCAACGGCACGATCCTCGACAACGTCCGGTTGGCTCGCGCCGGCGCCTCCGACGACGAGGTGCTGGGCGCCCTCGACGCCATCGGTGTGCGGGAGCGCTTCGACCTGCTGCCCGAGGGCATCCACACGGAGGTGCGCGAGCGCGGGTCGCGCCTGTCCGCCGGCGAGAAGCAGCTCGTGTCACTGGCCCGCGCCGCCCTGGCCGACCCCGCCGTGCTGGTGCTCGACGAAGCCACCTCCAGCCTCGATCCCGGCACCGAGGTGATCGTGGAGGAGGCCATGACGCGCCTCATGGAGGGGCGCACGGTGATCGTGATCGCCCACCGGCTCTCCACGGCAGAGCGGGCCGACGTGGTGGGGGTGGTGGCCGATGGCCGCCTCCTCGAGCTGGGCACCCACCAGGACCTGCTCGATCAGGGGGGGCACTACGCCGCCCTCTTCGCCACGTGGTCGGGAGGCCTCGCCGCGCCGGTGGACTGACGGCGGCGGCGCCGCTCCTCAGTCGGTCTCGAAGGCGGCCCGGAGCGCCTCGTCGAACACCTCGAAGCGATCGCGCCCGAGGGCCTTGGCCCGGTACATGGCGGCGTCGGCCTCGCGGAGCAGGCCCTCGGGGTGGGTGTCGGGATCCGTGGACAGGATCGTGATGCCGACGCTGGCCGTGATGGGCACCGGCCGGCCCCGCACCATGATCGGCTCGCTCGACAGCGCCGTGAGCAGGCGGGCGGCGGCCTCCGACGCCTGCTGCTCGTCGTCGAGGCCCGGGCACAGCACGACGAACTCGTCGCCCCCGAGGCGGGCCACCACGTCGGTGGCGCGCAGACCGGCTGACAGGCGTTCGGCCACCGCCCGCAGGAGCTCGTCGCCGGCATCGTGGCCCAGCTCGTCGTTGACCGCCTTGAACCGGTCGAGGTCGATGAAGAGCACGGCCATCTGACCCGACGAGGTCGTGCGGTCGTTGATCAGGCGCTCGAGCTGGTCGAGCAGGAGCGCCCGGTTGGGCAGGCCGGTGAGGTCGTCGTGGTTGGCCCGGTGGGTGAGCTCCGCCTCCAGGGCCTTGCGTGCGGTGACGTCGCGGCCCACTGCGGCGATCGACAGCAGCTCGCCCCGGCTGTCGAGCTGCGGGGCCAGCGACTGCCAGGCCTGCATCACGCCGCCGTCGGACCGGTACATCTCCAGCTCCCCGCTCCAGGTGCGGCCGGCCATGAGCTGAGGGAGGATCTCGCGGAAGAAGCGGTCGAGGCTGGCCTGGCTGTACAGCTTCGTGGAGTGGATCGGAAGGGTGGCCTCCTGGAGGCCGTAGGCCGTGCGGGCGGCCGCGTTGGCCCACACCACCCAGCCGTTCTTGTCGACCACACCGACCAGGTCGCTGGTGGTCTCGACGATCGAGGCCAGGCGGCTCATCTCCTCCTGGGCGGCGAGGAGGCCCGTGATGTCCTCCAGCGAGCCCACGAAGGCCACCGGCCGTCCCCCGGTTCCGGGGAGCCACACGGCTCGGCTGCTGACCCAGCGCGTGGTGCCGTCGGGCCGCACGATGCGGTACTGCTCGTGGTAGTCGCCGCCGTGCTCGGCCAGGCGGCGGCTGGCCTCCAGCACTTGCGCCCGGTCGTCGGGGTGGATGAGGTCGGCGTGGTCGTGGCCCACGGCCTCGTCGGCGGAGATGCCGGTGATGGCGCTCCACTGCTGGTTGACGTAGCGGAGCCGTCCCTCGGCGTCTCGCTGGTGGACGCCCACCGGGAGGGAGTCGGCCAGCACCCGGAACTGCGACTGGCTGATGGCGAGGTCGGCCTCGGCCTGCTTGCGCTCGGTGATGTCGAGCAGCTGGGTGACGAACAGCGGCTCGCCATGGCGGTCGTGGGCGAGGGTGCTGGTGGCCACGCACCAGCGCTCCTCACCGTCGCCACGCCGCACCCGCACCTCCACCTCGAGCAGGTCGCTGCGCCCGGTCAGGAGGCGGGCCCCCTCCCTCACCAGGCGATCGAGGTCGTCGGGGTGGGTGACATCGGCTGGTTGGCTGCCCACCACCTGCTCGGGGGTGCTCCCCATGAGGGCGGCGTAGGCCGGGTTGGCCACCACGATCGAGCCGTCGGCGCGGCTCACGAACTGCGGAACCGGTGAGTGCCGGAACAGCAGGCTGGCGAGCTCATCTGGGCCCGCAACGTGGCGGGGCTCCATGCCCGGGTCTTCCCCCACGAGGCGATGCTACCGAGCCCAGCCGGCCGCCACCCGAGCGAGGTGGGATCGCAGGGCGGGAATTGTTACCATCGACGTAGGAGAAATCCCGACGATCCTCCGAAAGGGCCCGCAGCATGGCTGTCACCGACCTCGACCTCTCCAAGTACAAGCTGGGCTGGAGCGACGCCGAGGACTACGTCTTCAAGCCGAAGCGGGGCCTGAGCGAGGACATCATCCGTGAGATGAGCTGGATGAAGGGCGAGCCCGACTGGATGCTCGACTTCCGCCTCAAGTCCTACCGGGCGTTCCAGCGCCGGCCCATGCCGAGCTGGGGCGGCGACACGTCCGGGATCTTCTTCGACGACATCTACTACTACATCAAGCCCACCAAGTCGCAGGTCGACGAGTGGGACGAGCTCCCCGACGCCATCAAGGAGACCTACGAGAAGCTGGGCATCCCGGAGGCGGAGCGGAAGTACCTGGCCGGCGTCACGGCCCAGTACGAGTCGGAGGTGGTGTTCCACCGCAACCGCGAAGACCTCGAGCGCCTCGGCGTGATCTTCTGCGACATGGACACCGCGCTCCGCGAGTACCCGGAGCTGGTGAAAGAGCACTGGGCCAAGGTCATCCCGGCCAACGACAACAAGTTCTCCGCCCTCAACTCGGCCGTGTGGTCGGGCGGCTCGTTCATCTACGTGCCGCCGGGCGTCGAGGTCGACATGCCCCTGCAGGCCTACTTCCGCATCAATGCGGAGAACATGGGCCAGTTCGAGCGCACGCTGATCATCGCGGACGAGGGCTCGAAGGTGCACTACATCGAGGGCTGCTCAGCCCCCGTGTACACGTCCGACTCGCTGCACTCGGCGGTGGTCGAGATCGTGGTGAAGCCGTCGGCCCGCGTCACCTACACCACCATCCAGAACTGGTCGAACAACGTCTTCAACCTGGTCACCAAGCGGGCCCGGGTGGAGGCCGAGGGCCACATGGAGTGGATCGACGGCAACATCGGCAGCCGCCTCACCATGAAGTACCCGGCCGTCTACATGGTGGGCCCCAAGGCCTCGGGCGAGGTGCTCTCGGTGGCCTACGCCGGCGAGGGCCAGCACCAGGACGCCGGGGCCAAGATGGTCCACGCCGCGCCGGAGACCACCTCCAAGATCGTGTCGAAGTCGATCTCGAAGGACGGCGGACGCACCAGCTACCGCGGCCTCGTGCGGGTGGAAGACGACGCCTACGGCTGCAAGAGCCACGTCCAGTGCGACGCCCTGATCCTCGACGAGGACTCCATCAGCGACACCTACC
>JBPPMN010000046.1:0-2419 GCA_051306055.1 Acidimicrobiales bacterium | reverse complement strand
CCCCCGCGCCAGTCAGTACCCCGCACCCCACCAAAAGGCGGCAACCAAGCCAGCAAGAGGCGGGCGGCGACCCTTGCGGTACGGGACCCTCCAGAAGGGCGCAACCAAGACCACGCCGGCGGGGGGTGTGGGGGGCAGAGGCTCCGCCGGACCCCCCCACCTGCTGAGGTGCAGCTTGCTGTGCCGACGCGACAAGCCCTCAGCGCGGCCGAAGGCCGCACAGAACAAGCTCGAGCGAGGCGCTTGGGCCGAGCTCGACTACTCGAGCATCCAATCGTAGGGCTTCTGGTCGTCGCTGCCGTGGTAGTCGGGCGGCTCGGCGGCCTTGGCCGCGCTGACGAAGCGGCGCACCAGGGTGGGGTCCTTCACGCCGGGAGCGGACTCCACGCCGGAGGCGACGTCGACGCCCCACGGGCGGACCCGGTCGATGGCGTCGGCGACGTTGTCGGGGTTGAGGCCGCCCGCCAGCAGGATGCGGAGGCCGGAAGGGGCACCTTCGGCCAGCGACCAGTCGAACACCTGCCCCGAGCCGGGGCTGGCGGAGTCGAGCATCACGATGTCGGCGCCGTAGGCGGTGGCTCGGGCCAGCTCCGGGTCACCGCCCGGGAAGACCTTGATGGTGACCGGCACCCGGGCCCGCACCCAGCGGCTCTCGTCGGCCGACTCGTGGCCGTGCAGCTGGGCGGCCTTGATGCCGGTCTGGTGGACGAGCTCGACGACGCGCTCCGGGGCCTCGTTGCGGAAGATGCCAACGGTGAGGATCTCGGGCGGGAGGCGCTTCACGATGTCGGCGGCCCGGCCGACGGCCAGGAAGCGGGGCGACGACGGCACGAAGTTGAACCCGATGGCGTCGGCGCCCATGGCCACGGCCAGCAGCGCGTCCTCTTCGGTGGTGACCCCGCAGATCTTGACGAACACGGGACGCAGGCTACCGACCGGCTCGGCGGATCTCGGCGACCGATGCCGCCCGGTCGCCGGCGGTCACGACGGACTCGCCCACCAGCACGGCGTGAAAGCCCGCCCCGGCCAGCACCCCGGCGTCGGCCGGCCCCCGCACGCCAGACTCCGCGACCCGCACGATCCCCTCGGGCATGGCCTGGCCCACCCGCACGGCACGATCGTGGTCGACCTCGAAGGTGACGAGGTCTCGCTGGTTGACGCCCACGAGGTCGGCACCCACGGCGAGGGCTCGTTCGAGCTCCGCTTCGTCGTGGACCTCCACCAGCACGTCGAGGCCCACCTCACGGGCGAGCGCGTGGAAGTCGGAGAGCTCGGCCTGGTCGAGGGCGGCCACGATCAGCAGCACGGCGTCGGCTCCCATCAGACGGGCGTCGCAGACGTCGCGCCCGTCGACCGTGAAGTCCTTGCGCAGCACCGGGACCGACACGGCCGAGCGGGCAGCGCGCAGGTCGGCCTCGGAGCCGCCGAAGTGGGGTTCGTCGGTGAGGACCGACAGGCAGGCCGCTCCCCCGGCGGCGTACTCCCGGGCCGTCTCGGCCGGGTCGAGATCGGCCGCCAGGTCGCCCTTGGAAGGCGACCGGCGCTTCACCTCGGCGATGACGGCCAGCTCCGTGACCGACGACCGGCGAACCACGTCGGTGAAGCCCCTGGCGGCGGGCTCAGCGCGCGCTGCCTCCATGAGGTCGGACAGCGCACGAGGGTCGGCGGCGGCCCTGGCGCGGTGCGCTTCGAGGATGGCGTCGAGGTAGGTGGCCACCGGAGTCGGAGCTAGAGGTCGATGTTCTTCGCTTGCTGCAGCGACACGAGGCGCAGCTCGGGCGGCTCGGCCAGCAGAGGGCCGAGCGTACCGAAGGCCTCGGCCAGGGCCGGCCCCTTGCCGTGCGCGTCGAGGGCGGCGGCGTCGGCGTAGAGCTCGTAGAACCAGAACGAGCCGCTGTCGCCCTCTCGGTGCAGCGCGTAGAGGAGCGTGCCGTCCTCGGCGGCGGTGGCGTCGACGAGGCCCCGGAGCACCGGTTCGGCCTCCGCCACGGCGTCGGGACGGACGGTGATGCGGGCGATGACGGCGACCTTGTCAGACATGGCCGGGACCCTAGTGCTCTGCCTGCGAGCGCCGACCTGGCTTCAGCGGGGGCCGCGGCGCGACGCCAGGAGAGCGATGAACGGTGCGGCGAGGAACAGGGTGCAGGAGAGGATGAACAGCGCCACCGACAGGCCCAGACCGGCCGGTGAGGCCATGAGGACCGAGCCCACGAAGATGCCCACGGACGCGGCGAAGGCCGCCACCGGCAGCAGCGAGATCCACCGGGGCAGCACCACGCGCCCGCCAATGGGCGTGTCGTCGTCGAGATCGTCGATGGCATCGACCCGGGTGGGGGCGGTGGCGTCGACGAGGCCCCGGAGCACCGGTTCGGCCTCCGCCACGGCGTCGGGACGGACGGTGATGCGGGCGATGACGGCG
>JBPPMN010000029.1:0-18430 GCA_051306055.1 Acidimicrobiales bacterium | reverse complement strand
GTGGGGGAGGCGGCGGGTCTGTCGCGCAGGTCGCTGGCCCGGAGGCGGCCCTTGCGCGCCTTCACCAGCGCCGGGCGCACCTCTTGTCGCCACAGCTGCTCCTCGCGCTGGCGCACCTCGCGCATCTGCGCCGCCAGGGCCCGCAGCTCCTCGGGCGTGCCGGCGCCGTCGTCGATCCGCTCACGCAGCGCCGCCCGTTCCGCAGCCAGTGCGTCGGCCCCCGGCCCTCCAGGGTCCGGCGGCCGACGACAGCCCCGCTTCGTCGGTGGGATCCGGGGGCAGACCCTCACCGCCCTGCGGCTGCTCGTCCATGCCCGCCATCGTACCGACGCGAGCAGGATCGGCCCCGGCCGCACACGAACCACTCCCAGGATGAACAGCGTCCGGAGCAGAGGGAGCGCGCTCGCCGTGCTGTGCGCCGCGCTGACCCTGGGCGTGGGGATCGTCCCGGCCGCCTTGGCGACCCCTGCGCCGTCGGTGCCGGTGGTGCACCTCGACGGCACGGGGTTCGGCCATGGCGTGGGCCTCTCGCAGTGGGGGGCCGAGTACCTGGCCCGCACGGGCCGCACCGCCGAAGAGATCCTCGGCACCTTCTACCCCGGGGTGCAGCTGGCGGAGGCCACCGGTCCTGTGCGGGTGGCCGTGCTGCGCGCCGGATCTGGCGCCACCACGGTGTCCTTCCCCCAGGGAGGCGAGGTGCGCAGCCCCGCCGACGGTCCCCAGGCGGACGGGTTCCCCGTGCGGGTCGGGCCGGGCGACCGGGTGCGCATCGCTCACGACGGCCAGTTCAGGGTCACCCCACTGGTGGGCGCCCAGGCCTCGGCGGCCACCCCCTACCAGGAGCCGTGCGCCCTCCTCGTGCTCTGCCCGCCGTCCACCGCCCCCTCCACCACGTCCACCACCACAGTCCCGGGGTCGGGCGGCCCGTCCGCTCCCGCCACCACGGCGGGCGGCGGAGGTCCGTCGGGCCCGGGTGCTCCGCCGTCGAGCGGAGGTGGGCCGACCCCCGCCGGCACCGCCAGCTCTGCCCAGCCGGTGGTGGCGGTCCCGACGGCAGGAGGCGTCACGACGGTCGACGATCGCGGTCGTTCCTACCGGGGGGCGGTGGAGGCGGTGGCCGGAGGCGGCCTGCGGCTGGTGAACCTCGTCGATGTCGAGGACTACCTCCGCGGCATGGCGGAGGTGCCCGGCACCTGGCCCGCGGCGGCCGTGCAGGCCCAGACCATCGCAGCGCGCACCTACGCGCTGCGCGCCGTGCAGGCCAGCGGTGAGATCTGCGACGACGCCCGCTGCCAGGTGTACGTCGGCGTGGCTGGCGAGTCGCCCGGACAGGACGCCGCGGTGGCCGCCTCCGCCCGGCGCGTGCTGGTGTACCAGGGCGCCCTGGCCGCTGCCGTCTACTCGGCCGACGCCGGCGGTGTCTCGGCCACCACCTTCGAGGGCTTCGGCACCCCCGACGGGGTCTACCCGTACCTGCGGGCGACGCCCTACGAGACCGACAACCCGCTGCCGTGGTCGCAGCAGGTGGCTCTGGTCGACCTCGAGCGCCGGTTCGGGTACCCCGGCACCGTCACCGGCGCCCGGGTGGCCGACACCGGTCCGTCGGGCCGCGCCCTCACGGTGGTGCTCGAGGGATCGGCGGGCGATCGGCCCGTCGACGGACGGTCCTTCGCCCGGAGCCTGGGGCTGCGATCCACCCGGTTCACGATGCGAGCGACGGAGGCCGACCAGGTGCCTGCGCTCCCCGAGCCGGAGGAGAGCGAGGTGCAGGCCCTCCCGGAGGAGGCGGGCACCATCGCTCGCGAGATCCGAGCGATCGACGACGGCGCGCTCGGGCCGGTGGCCTTCCCCTCCCCGGCACCGACCGCCGACGAGCGCGACGGCGCCGGTCGGCCGTCCGACCTCCTGGCCATCGCCGGCCTCCTCCTCGTGTCGGGGGTGCTGGGGCTGGTCACCGGATCCCCCGCTCTCGCCGGCCGCCCCGATGGTGCGCGAGCCTGGCCCCGATGGAGGCGCCCCGACCCCAGCCGCTGACCGTGCCCCGGTTGCTCGGCCGCGGCATCCGTCGCCGCTGCCCGCTGTGCGGCAACGGCGACTGCTTCCGCTCCTTCTTCGAGGTGCGCGACCGGTGCCCCACCTGCAACTTCCCGCTCCGCCGCGAGGAGGGGCACTGGATCGGCGCGGTCGGCATGAACACGGTGGTGAGCTTCGGAGCCCTGCTCGTCACGCTGGTGGGCGGCATCGTGCTCACCTGGGAGGACCGGCGGGCGGCGCCGATCTTCATCTCCTGCTTCGCCGTCGCCACCATCGTGCCGATCGTGTTCTTCGGGCCGTCGCAGACGCTGTGGAGCGCGGTCGACCTGGCCATGCGGCCACCGGAGCCGAGCGACGACGTCGACCCGGTCTGGCTCCCGCCTCCCGTGCGCCGAGGCTGATCGCTACCGGAGTGCGCGCGGGGCGAGGTGGGCGAAGTCGTTGAAGCGCACCAGCTCCACCGGAAGGGTGCCCTTGAGGTACGGGTTGGCGGCGAAGCGCCACTCCGTGAGGGAGGTGTTGTCGGGGCTGATCCACGCCCGGCGGTCGGTGGCCACCGTGTCGAGCGAGAGGAAGTGGAGCATGGCGTGCACCACCACCCCACCATGGCAGGCCACCACCACGGTCTCCCCCGGGTGGCGCTCCACGATCGACTCCAGTGCCGAGCGCACCCGCTCCCCCATCTCGGTCCAGGTCTCCCAGCCGGGCACGCGACGGGAGTCGGCGTCCCACCCCTCCGACGGATAGCGCTCGTCGAGCTCCGTCCACGACAGGCCGTCGGCCTCGCCCGGGTGGCCTTCGCAGAAGTGGCACTCCGAGCGCACGTCGAGCCCGCCGAGGACCGGCGCCAGGAGCTGGGCCGTCTCGATGGCCCGCGGCATGACCGATGCATAGAGCGCCGACGCGTCGGCCAGCTCCTTGGTGGACTCGAGCCGATCACGGAGGGCACCGACCTGCTGCCGGCCCCGCTCGGAGAGCCCTCGGCACCCGTCGTGGCCGCCCAGGATTCCGAGCTCCTGGGCCATCGACTCCCCGTGGCGCACCAGCACGATCCGCGTCCCGTCCATGGCCTGAGCCTAGGAGCAACGGGAGGACCGCAACGGCAGCGGCCGCCCCCGAGGGGGCGGCCGCAGCACGACGTTCCGTTCGACGGACCGGAGGGGCTAGAAGTCCTCCATGCCTCCGCCGGGCATCGACATCGACGACTCCTCGGGCTTGTCGGCGATGACGGCCTCGGTGGTGAGGAACAGCGCTGCGATCGACGCTGCGTTCTGCAGGGCGGAGCGGGTGACCTTGGTGGGGTCGGCCACGCCGGCCTTGATCAGGTCCTCGTACTCGCCGGTGGCGGCGTTGAGGCCCTCAGCACCCTCCATCTCCTTCACCCGCGAAGTGGCCACCCCCGGCTCGATGCCGGCGTTGATGGCGATCTGGCGCAGCGGCTCCTCCATGGCCTTGGCGACCATGCGGGCACCGGTGGCCTCGTCGCCCTCGAGCTTGTCGGCGGCGGTGAGCACGGCGGCCTGCGAGCGCACCAGCGCCACGCCACCACCAGGCACGATGCCCTCCTCGACGGCGGCCTTGGCGGTGGAGACGGCATCTTCGATGCGGTGCTTCTTCTCCTTGAGCTCCACCTCGGTGGCGGCGCCGACCTTGAGGACGGCCACGCCACCCGACAGCTTGGCGAGGCGCTCCTGGAGCTTCTCTCGGTCGTAGTCGGAGTCGGTGTTGTCGATCTCGTTCTTGATCTGCTGGATGCGACCCTTGATGTCGGCGTCGTCGCCCGAGCCCTGCACGATGGTGGTCTCGTCCTTGGTGATGATCACCTTGGCGGCGGAGCCCAGGAGGTCGAGGGTGGTGTTCTCCAGCTTGAGGCCGACCTCCTCGGCCACGACCTGGCCACCGGTGAGGATGGCGATGTCCTGGAGCATGGCCTTGCGGCGCTCGCCGAAGCCCGGGGCCTTCACGGCGGCCGAGCGGAAGGTGCCACGGATCTTGTTCACCACGAGGGTGGCGAGGGCCTCGCCCTCGATGTCCTCGGCGATGATCAGGAGCGGCTTGCCCGACTGCATGACCTTCTCGAGCACGGCCAGCATGTCGCGCACGGCGGTGATCTTGGAGCTCACGAGGAGGATGTAGGGATCCTCCAGCACGGCCTCCATGCGGTCGGTGTCGGTGACGAAGTAGGGGGAGATGTAGCCCTTGTCGAAGCGCATGCCCTCGACGAGGTCCATCTCGATGCCGAAGGTGTTCGACTCCTCGACGGTGACGACCCCGTCCTTGCCCACCTTGTCGATGGCCTCGGCGATCGTGGTGCCGATCTCGGTGTCGTTGTTGGCGGAGATGGCCGCCACCTGAGCGATCTGCTCCTTCGACTCGACATCGCGCGACATGGTGCCGAGGTTGGCCACGGCGGCCTCCACGGCGGCCTCGATGCCCCGCTTGAGGGCCATCGGGTTGGCGCCGGCGGCCACGTTCTTCAGGCCTTCGCGCACCATGGCCCAGGCCAGGACGGTGGCGGTGGTGGTGCCATCACCGGCGACGTCGTCGGTCTTCTTGGCCACCTCCTTCACCAGCTCGGCGCCCATCTTCTCGATCGGGTCCTCGAGCTCGATCTCCTTGGCGACGGAGACGCCGTCCTTGGTGATGGTGGGAGCGCCCCACTTCTTGTCGAGCACGACGTTGCGGCCCTTGGGCCCGAGGGTGACGCGCACGGCGTCGGCCAGCTTGTTCATGCCGGCCTCGAGGCCGCGGCGGGCCTCGTCGTCGAAGGAGATGGTCTTGGACATCGGCGGGGGTTCCTCCGTAGCGGATGGTTGCGTTAGCACTCGCGGTGCGTGACTGCTAAGAGTCAAGCACCTGAGATCAGCACTCGCAACCGCCGAGTGCTAACGCGTTCCTAGCGGGGGGTCGCCAGCTGGCCCCGCAGCTTGGCCGCGATGTGCTCGGGATCGGTGGGCTTGCTGAGGTGGGCGTCCGCCCCCAAGGCCCAGCTCCGAGCGAGGTCGCCCTCACCGGCCAGGCAGGTGAGCATCACCACCCGGGTGTCGGGGGCGAGGCCTCGCTCCCGGCGAGCCTCGAGCACGTCGTAGCCGTCGACCTCGGGCATCATCACGTCGAGGAGCATCGCGTCAGGCGGCCGGGTGGCCAGCGCCTCGATGGCCTCGGCGCCGCCGCTGGCGTAGCGCACGGTGAACTCCGTCCCCAGCGTGAACCCGAGCATGGCCAGGATGTCGGGATCATCGTCGACGATGAGTACCTCGGGTGCGCCCATGGCCCTCGATCGGCCCCCCTCCGCCGGGGGTTGAGCAGGTTGGGCCATCTGGCCCAGGGCCGGGGAGGGCCGGCTCAGCCGCCCGCCACCGCCGGGATGATCGAGACCGTCTCGCCCTCGGGCACCGGAGTGCCCATGCCCTCGAGGAAGCGGACGTCGTCGTCGGCCACGAAGACGTTGACGAAGCGCCGGAGACCGCCGTCGTCGTCGAGGATGCGCTCGGAGAAGCCAGGGTGCCGGGCCTCGAGGGCGGCGAGCACCTCGCCCACCGTGGCGCCGTCGACGACGACCTCGGAATCGCCCCCGGTGAGGGTGCGGAGGGTGGTGGGCACGCGAACGGTGACGCTCATCGGAGTGATCCTCGGGAGGTGGACGGGGCAGGCCGATCGTAGTGAACCGCCACCTGGTCGCTCCCATTCCCGTCGACCGGCGTGGGGCGGGGCGAGTTGCCGTGGGCCCATGCCGCCGGTTGAATGGCCGGGTGCGTCGGCCCCTGTTCCGGACCTTCCACCACGAGGAGTTCCGCGCACCGACCCTGGCCGAGGCCAAGGCCCGGAGCGGCCACACGGTGTCGGTGTGCCTGCCCGCCCGCGACGAAGCCACCACGGTGGGTCCCATCGTCGGAGAGGTGCTGCGCGTCCTCGGCGGCCCGGGTGGGCTCGTCGACGAGGTGCTGGTGGTCGACGACCACTCCGAGGACGACACCGCCCGGGTGGCCGCCGACGCGGGAGCGCGGGTGGTGGCGGTCGACGACGTGCTCCCCGAGCTCGACCCCGGAGAGGGCAAGGGCGAGGCGCTGTGGAAGTCGGTGGCGGCGGCCGAGGGCGATCTCATCGTGTGGTGCGACGCCGACATCGTGGAGTTCGGCGCCCACTTCGTGTGCGGCCTGGTGGGCCCCCTCCTGCTGCGGCCCGAGGTCGACTTCGTGAAGGGCTTCTACGACCGACCGGTCGAGGGCCGGGCCCACGGCGGCGGCCGGGTCACGGAGCTGATGGCCCGCCCCCTGATCTCGGCGCTCTTCCCCCACCTGGCGTCCATCGTGCAGCCGCTCTCGGGTGAGTACGCCGGGCGCCGCTCGCTGCTCGAGCGCCTGCCGTTCGTGCAGGGCTACGGCGTCGACATCGCGCTGCTGATCGACATCGCAGAGATCGGCGGCACCGAGGCCATCGCCCAGGTCGACCTCGGGATCCGGCGGCACCGCAACCGACCGCTCGACGAGCTGGGCCCCCAGGCCCTGGCCGTGCTGCAGGCGGCCCTGTCCCGCGCGGAGGGCAACCTGTCCGTCGACGCCCTCGCCACCCTGGTCCGGCCCGACCTCGACCCGGTGGTCGTCAGCGGTGCCGCCCGCCCACCGCTGAGCGAGGTCGCGGGCTACCACCGCCGCTCCGCCTGACCTTCCCCGGCCGCCGCCAACGACCAGAATCAGCCGCTTTGCGCCTAGGTCGTTTGACCCAGGAAAATGTCTAAAGGTCACCACGCAGAGTGGTCGATGCTGCAGAGAACCCACGACGGCACCAGGGCGAGACTGGAGCAGGAACCCCATGGCGGTCACCTCGATTGCCCTTCCGGAGACCACGATCGTCGACCTCGGCGATCCGCCCACCGGCCACCGGCTGGCCGAGCTCGTCCAGGCCTTGACCGGCTGCAGCGCCGAGCGGGCGGAGCTGGCGGTCAGCGACCCCACCCCATCTGGCCCGGCCGACAGCGACGACGCCCTGGCCACCATGGCCGAGGCCATCGTGCGCCTGCGTCGCTCGAGTCGAGCCGACGAGACCCGCCGCTCGGCCTGACCTCAGCGGTCGGGGCTGGGATCGGCGCCGACCCCGGCAGGAGCCCCCTCGGCCGCCCCGACGCTCGCCGGGCCGACCCCCGGATCCGCATGGGCGGCCGCCTCGGCGGCGATCGCCACCTCCAGCTCGTCCTCGTCGTCGTCCGCTCCCACACGGGTGATGACGCCTCCCGGCACCTCCGCATCGTCCTCGACGTCCCCGCGGGCCTCGATGCTGTCGAGCGGCTCGCCGAGCACGAAGTGGCGCCACACGTGCCCGATGACGATCTTCAGCACCGCGGTGGCCGGGACGGCGAGCAGCAGCCCGAAGAACCCGCCGAGGGTGCCGCCGGCCAGCAGCGCCAGCATCACCACGGCCGGGTGGAGCTTCACCGCTCGCTGCATCACGATCGGGCTGATGAAGTGGTTGTCGATCTGCTGCACGATGGCCATGGCCACCGCCACCGCCACCGCCTGACCCAGCCCACCGCCGGTGGTGAAGGCGATGATGATGCCGGGCACGGCGCCGATCCACGGACCGATGAGCGGGATCATGTTGAACAGGCCGGCCACCATGCCCACGATGAGCCAGAAGGGCAGATCGATGATGGCCATGGCGATCGACGCCATCACGCCCACCACGAAGGCCACCGCCAGCTGGCCCCGGAAGTAGCCGCCGATGGCCGTGCTCAGCCGACGGGCCACCACCATCACGTCGGCTCGGGCGCGGACGGGCACGAGCGAGCGGAAGACCACCCGGATGTGGGGGAGGTCGACCAGGAGGTAGAAGGCGATGATCGGGGCGAGGACGAAGATGATCCCGACGTGGAACACCTGCAGGGCCAGCTCCCTGGCGGTGGACAGCTGATCGGCGAAGGCCTCCTGGCGCTCCTCCTCGGACAGCTCGCCGTCGCCATCGACGTCGCCTGTCGATCCTCCGGAGAGCTGGTCCTCGAGCTCGTCCCAGGTGGGGATCACGATGGGCCAGTCGCCCTCCTGTGATCGCTCGGCGAGCTCGTCGACCTGGTCGGCCAGGTCTTGCCGGAGCTCCGGCCACTCCGCCGCGAGGTCGTCGTACTGGTCGATGGCCAGCGGGGCCACCAGGAGGCCGGTGATCACCACGACGGCCAGCACCCCGAGGTAGGCGAAGGCGGTCCCGAGGGCCCGCGGGATGTGCCGGTCCTGCAGGCGGGTGACCACCGGGTTCAGGAGGAACACGATGGCGCCGGCGAGGATCAGGGGCGGCCAGATCACGCGGAGCACCCAGGCCACCAGCCCGAGGATCAGCACCACGGCCGTGATGCCGCAGACAGCCCAGCTCACGGCACCGGCGCGACGGATGAGGTCGACCATCCGCGGAAACCTACCGCCCGGGTGCGGCTCCGGGAGGGTGGTTCGCGCCGTGGTGCCGGAGCACGTCGACCGCCGCCTCCTCGATGCAGGCCAAGGTGTCGCCCAGGGCTCGTTCCGCCCCGAACCGCTCGACCAGCGAGACCACCTCGAGCCGGCCGCCGGCGTCGGGCAGCAGATCGTCGAACACCTGCCCCACGATGGCCACGGTAGGCACCCCTGCGGCGTCGGCCAGCCCCAGCACCCCGCCCACCACCTTGCCCTCGAAGCTCTGGGCGTCGAGGAACCCCTCGGCGGTGATCACCAGGTCGGCCCCCTCGATGCCGTCGTAGAGGTCGACCTCGTCGGCCACCAGGTCGAAGCCGCTCACCAGCACCGCCCCCGCCGCGGCCAGCCCGCCGCCCAGGCCGCCGGCCGCCCCGGCGCCCTCGAGCTCGAGCACGTCGACGCCGTGCTCGTCGCGGTACACCTGGGCCAGGCGCTCGAGCCGGCGTCGGAGCAGCTCCACCTGCGCCGCGGTGGCCCCCTTCTGGGCGCCGAACAGCGCGGCGGCGTCGAGGAAGGGCACGAGCGCGTCGCACGCCGCAACCAGCTCGATGCCCTTCAGGCGCGCCAGCGGGTGCAGGGCCCGCAGCGCGGCCAGACCGCCGTCGGTGGTGGCGCTGCCGCCCAGCCCCACGATCACCCGCGTGGCCCCCACGTCGAGGGCGGCCACGATCAGCTCGCCGGTGCCGGCGGTCGAGGCCGCCACCGGATCGTTGCCCTCCGCGCCCCCCACGAGGGCCAGGCCGGAGGCTCGCGCCATCTCGATCACCGCCGTGCGCCCGTCGAGGCGCCAGGCCGCCTCCACCGGCTGGCCCAGCGGCCCGGTCACGGTGGTGGTGCGGTTGGGCCCGCCGAGCGCATCCAGCGTGCCCTCGCCACCGTCGGCCATCGGCCGCGGGTCGCACTCCCAGCCGGCGGCGTTGGCGGCGCGGCAGATCGCGGCGGCGGCCTCCGCGGCGTTGGCGGTGTCGCGGAGCTTGTCGGGGGCGGCGACGACTCGCATCGCCGTCCATGGTGGCCCAGCCGCGCCGGTACCGTGTCACCGCCATGGCCGACGACGCTCCCGACCGCCCCATCGTCCTCGTCTCCAACCGAGGTCCGGTCTCGTTCCACCACGACGCTGACGGCCGGCTGGTGAGCCGCCGAGGGGCGGGGGGGCTGGTGTCGGGCATCGGGCCGCTGGTCACGGCCACCGGGGCCACGTGGCTGGCCGCGGCCATCAGCGACGGCGACCGGGAGGCCGCCCGAGCCGGCGTCGTCGAGGCCGACGGCTTCCGGGTGCGGCTCCTGGCGCTCGATCCCGAGGCCTACCGCCTCGCCTACGACGTCGTGAGCAACGAGGTGCTGTGGTTCGCCCACCACGGCCTCTGGGACCTCACCCGCACACCCACCTTCGGCGCGGCGTGGCCCGCAGCCTGGGCCGCCTACCGGTCGGTCAACCGCTCCTTCGCCGAGGCCGTGGCCGAGGTGGCCCCGGAGGGAGCCCTGGTGCTGGTGCAGGACTACCACCTGTGCCTCGTGGCCGAGCACCTGCGCTCCCTTCGCCCCGACCTCGACTGCGTCCACTTCGCCCACACCCCCTTCGCTCCTCCGGTGTGGATGCGGGTCCTCCCCGAGGAGGCCGGTCGTGAGCTGCTCACCGGCCTGGCCGCCCACCGGGCCTGTGGCTTCCACACCCAGCGGTGGGCCGACGACTTCACCGCCTCGGCCTCCGAGCTGGTGGGGCTCCAGCCGACCACCTTCGTGTCCCCCCTGGCCTCCGATCCCGACGACATCCGCTCGGCCGCCGCCTCCCCGGCCTGCGCCGAGGCCCTGCGCGACCTCGACGAGCGCGTGGGCGACCGCCAGGTGATCGGGCGGGTCGACCGCGTCGAGCTCTCGAAGAACCTGATCCGAGGGTTCCAGGCCTTCGACCTCCTGCTCGAACGGCACCCGGAGCACCGCGAGCGCGTGGTCTTCGTGGCGGGCGCCTACCCGTCGCGCGAGGGCGTCGCCGCCTACGCCACCTACCGGGCCGAGCTCGAGGCCTGCGTGGCCCAGGTCAACGACCGGTGGGGCACGCCGGGCTGGCAGCCGATCATGCTGCAGGTGACCGACGACTTCCCTCGGTCCGTGGCGCTGCTGCGACGAGCAGACGTGCTGCTCGTCAACGCCATCCGCGACGGCCTCAACCTGGTGGCGTCGGAGGGCGCTCTCGTCAACGAGCGCAACGCGGTCCTGGCGCTCTCCCCGGAGGCCGGGGCCTGGGAGCGCCTCCACCCTGCCGCCTTGCGGGTGGCGCCGTTCGACGTGGCCGACACCGCCGAGGTGCTCCACCACGCCCTCACCCTCCCGGCCCACGAGCGGGCCGAGCGCTTCCAGCGGCTCCAGGCCCTGGCCGAGGAGCGCACCCCCGCCCACTGGCTGGCCGACCAGCGCGCCGCCGCCCGCTGACCACCGCGCTCTGGCCTCAGCCGAGGAGCGAGCGCAGCAGGTCGAGGGCACCGGCAGGACCGTCGACCTCGAGGTCGGCTCGCTCGAGCAGGGCAGGAGCGGCGTCGGAGGTGCGCACCGCCACCTTCACCGCGTGCAGCCCCTGGGCCCCGAGGCGCTCGAGGGCTCCGAAGGCCGGGAGGTCGCCCACGTCGTCGCCCAGGAAGCAGGCGGCGGTGGCGTCGGCCGCCAGCTCCTCCACCACCGTGCCCTTGTCGACCTCGACAGGTGGGTGGAGCTCCACCGACATCTTGGCCGGACGGGGGACGAGGCCCGTCTCGCCGGCGAGCAGGTCGGCCCAGGCGGCCACGGCGTCGGCGAGGTCGGGACGGCGGCGCACGTGGAGGGTGAGCGACAGGCCCTTGTGCTCGATGTCGACCCCCTCGGGGCCCTCAGCGGCAGTGCGACGGGCGGCCGCGTCGACCACCTCGGGCCAGCCGGCAGCGGCTGGGTGCTGGCGCACCACACCCGCCTCCGACCGCTCGAGCCCGTAGAGCCCGCACAGGGTGAGCTCGGACGGCAGGTGCTGGGCGAGGTAGGCCACGGGGCGGCCCGACACGACCGCCACCGTGCGGTAGGTGTCCTGCAGAGCAGCCAGCACCTCGCCCACCCCCGGGAGGGGGACGGCCTGATCGGCCACCTCCACGATCGGGGCGAGCGTGCCGTCGAAGTCGACCAGCACCGCGCTGGTGCCCGGGTGCTCCCGCAGCGGGCCGAGGAGGGTGTCGTCGGCTGATCCCACCGCCCGGACCCTACGACTACCGTCGGCCACGATGCGCACGCGACCGGTCGCACTCGTGCTGGGCCTGGCTCTGGCGGTGGCCGCCTGCGCGTCGGAGGAGGTCGCCATCGCCTTCCGGCCGGAGCCCGGCGCGCAGTACCGCTTCCGCTACGAGATCTCGGGCACGGTCACCACCACGACCGACGACGGCTCGCCCACCGAGGTCACCGAGCTCGCCACCACCCTCGAGACCGACCAGGAGGTCCTGGAGGTCATCGCCGAGGGCGCACTGGTGGAGCTGCGGCTCCGTCAGGAGGGGGGCGCCGAGCGCTCCGCCGTGGTGGCGCTCGACCGGGCCGGGTCGTTGCGGAGCATCGAGACCATCGAAGACCTGCCCGTCGACGCCTTCGTGCTCCCCGCCGCGGGCTCGGTGGAGGCGTCCGACGCCGCCGCGCCGCCCCGGGGGCCGCTCACCATCGGGCAGCGGTGGTCGATCGACCAGGGAGCGCTCACCGGCGAGGCCCGCCTCGACTCCCTCGGGGTGGTCGACGGCCACGATGTGGCCCGGGTCGACGCCGAGCTCGACGAGACCGTCGACGATGCGGTCACCGCCGGCGGCAGTGCGGTGCGGCTCGACGGCTCCCTGCGCACCCGCACCAGCACCACCTTCGACCTCGACGACGGCGCCGTGCGCCGGGGACGTACCACCACGACCGGCACGGTCCGAGCCCGCATCGAGGCACCGCCCGACATCGTCGCACCGCCGGTGACGGCCTCCATCCGCTACCGGTTGGTGGTGGTCACCACCCGGCTCTGAGCGCCGCGCCGGGCGGGATCAGCCGTCGGTGGCGGTATCGGTGCCGGTGGCCCCTGCATCGGTGGCGGCCGCCGTGGTGGGCGTGGTGTTGCCGATGTCGCTGCCCAGCACCACCACCACGCTGGCCGCCGCGATGGGACCGGGAGGCGTGGTGGGCAGTGGGGCGGGCACGACGCCGGCCGGTGAGCCCAGCGCCGCCACCATCGCCGCGGCCTCGGCATCGAAGCCTGGCGCGAAGTACACCAGCGTGGTGTCGGTGTTGCTGTCGGCGTTGGCGCCGGTGGGGTTGGTGAGGGTGTAGCCGAGGCCGGTGAGGAACTCGCTGTAGCGGCCTGCGGCGCCGGTGACGCCCGAGCCGTTGAGCACGATGGTGGGCACCTCGGCGGGGGGCCGCCCGGCCGGAGCGGCCGTGGTGGTGGTGGTGTCGTCGGTGCCCTCGTCGGTGCCGGCGTCGGCCGTGTCGTCGGTGGCCTCGGTGCCGTCGGAGCCCCCGCCCTGGGTGCGGATGGCCTCGGAGGTGTCGAGCCCGTTGCGGAGCAGGAACAGCCCGATCACCACGGCGACCACCACGAGGGCGGCCCCGCGGGCGGGGTTGGCGACGGGTTCGGCAGATCGGCGGCGGGCCATGGGGAGATTCTCTCCTATCGCCGGTCGAGCTGGCTCATCGGGCGGCCCTCGACCCGGGCCCGACGGCGGCGCTCGCGCACCCGGCGCAGGCGCCGGACGAGGAGCGGGTCGTACTCGAGCGCATCCGGATCGTCGAGCAGCTCGGTGAGGAGCTGGTAGTAGCGGGTGCCCGAGAGCTCGAACCGCTCACGGATGGCGGTGTCCTTCGGACCGGCCTCCGTCCACCAGCTGCGTTCGAAGTCGAGGATCGCACGGTCGCGGTCGGTGAGAGGCATCGGGTCAAGGCTGGCCGACAGCCCGACCCGGATCAAGGACCCTCGGGATCGGGCGCTCCTCTGCCGTTCGCGCTCCCGGTCACCGGCCAGGACTCACGCCTCGGCGAGGACGGCGCCCGGGGCATCCAGCCGGACGCGGCGGACCGGCACGAGCGCTGCCAGGTTGCCGAGCAGCACCGTGCTCATGGTGACAGCCGCGAGGAGGTCGAGGGGCACGCTGAGATCGGCGCGAGCGCCGAGCCGGTCCATGTAGGCCTGGTAGACCACCCGGCCGGCGCCCACCCCGAGGGGGAGGGCGACGACGACCACCACCACGGCCAGGATGGTTGCCTGCCAGTGGAGGGCCCCCGCCACCCACTGGCGGTCGGCGCCGAGGGCTTGGATCACAGCAAGGTCTCGTCGACGCCGACGCGTCGACGTCAGGAGCTGATGGGCGAGGCTGAGGCCGGCCAGTGCGGCGAGGGCTGCCGCTACGAGGAAGGGGGTCGACTGCGCCCGAGCGAGGTTCACGACGGCGGGCGGACGATCCGGGGGTCCCAAGCTGAACCCGATCTGCTCACCGAGCCTCTGGGCGGCTCCGCCCGACGCAGAGCGGAAGCGCACCGCCGCCACGCCGAGGGCCGCCTCGGGGTCCACCGATCGGAGGCCGTCGAGGGTGACGAGCCCCCCATCGCCGATACCGTCGGCGCCCTCGATGCTCGGCAGGATGGCCATCCCGCTCACGCGGAACGTCACAGGCCCCGCGCTGCCCACCACGGTCACCTCGTCGTCGATGCCCACGTCGAGGGCCCGAGCCGTGACGCGACCGAGCACGAGCTCGTCGGCTGCCCTCGCCAGCCGGCCGTCGAGCACCTCTGGCTCGAGCCTGCCGCGGCGCGCGTCCAATCCGATGAGGTCGAAGGTGGTGGTGCCCACGGTCGCCAGCACCGTGCCGTAGAGGGTCACGTCGGCGATCTCGGCGGTGTCGTCGAGCACCGCCAGCACCTCGCGAGGGACGGTGTCGCCCCCGACCCCGGTGGCCACGTCGAAGTTCGTCCCATACCGCGCTGGCTCATCGATGAACCTCGCAACGCTGGCCCCCAGCACGAGGGCTCCCACGAGTAGGACGAGCACCAGCACCAAACCGAGAAGCGGCACTCGAGCCACGCCCGGATCGCTCGGATGGCGGGTCAGCGCGAGACGGAGCCCAGCGGCCGCCGGCCCGAACGGGAGGTGCCCCGCCACCTGCTCGGCCAGGCCAGGTCGCACGATGGCGCGTCCGTCGAGGGCGCCCACCACCGACGCCAACCCCACCCAAGTGAGCAGTGCAGCCACGAGGAGGACCGGGCCCGCGATGTGGACGACGGGCTCGAAGCGCCACCCCGGAGCCGGCTCGATGTCGCGAGCGAACCCGATCGGGAACACCCCCGACAAAGACACAGAGACCACGGCTGCGGTCGCGACCCCCGCCACCACGGGGATGGCCGTCGAGCAGACCGGGTCAGCCACCACCTGGGCTCGGGTGAGCCCGATCGCGCTCATGATCCGGCGTGCGCTCGACGCCAACCTGACCCGCCGGCTGAGCAGCTGCCCGACGACGGCCACGCTGGCGAGTGCCACGATGACAGCGACGACGCCGAGTCCCTGAGCTTGGGTGCGCACGGCTGTCCGGACCTCCTCGGGGACCCACTCGGCCGGCCCGAGGCCGAACTGCTCGCCGTCTGGGAGCGCGTCCAGGTCAGCCCGCAGGTCGGCGGACGTCGCGCCCGGTGCGAGCGCCACCACCCCGACGGTGCTCGCCACGCCGACGTCACCGACGTCGAGCAGCGTCGATGGGAACAGCGCTAGCGGCGTCGGGTCTTGGATCTCGTTGGGGCCAGCCACCACCCCGACGAGCCGGGCCAGCACCAGCGGACCCGCTGGCTCGGCCACGTCGAACCCCCGCTCGTCTGCCTCGCTCTGTGTGATCGTGACGAGACTGAGCTCTGCTCCCAGCTCCAGGTTCGCCAGCTCGAGCCAGGATCGCGTGGCCACGAACTCGCCAGGTTCGGCGGCGTCGGGGGCCCGGCCGTCCACCACCTGTGCTCCGAACGCAAGCGGGGAACCGGCGAACACGAAGCTCTCGATCGGGGCAGAAGCACCCGGCATCTGGAGTCCACCGAACACGAACGACGCCGCCTCGACCCCGGCGACGGAGGGCAAGGCTGCCACCTCCTCGGCGCGTGGTCGCCCGCTGAACTGCTCCAGGGACAGGTCGAAGTCGTCGCCGAACGACGCGCTGTACCGATCGGGCGCGCTGAGCGTGCGCGCCACCCCAGCGGCGAGGGTCAGCACCGCAGTTCCGACGACCGCCACGAGCAGGGCTACGCCGACGGTCGACGGCCAGGTGGACCGGAGCCCGCTGCGCACTCGGTACCACGTCGGCCCCATCCCGCCAACTGAACCCGCTTCCCCGGAGCAGGGCAATGGTGGAGCCACCACCCCGCCGAGGGGGTGCCCCTACCACCGATGGCCCCGCCGGGCAGGCGCGGCCCGGCGACGTGCGCCTCGGCCGCGGCCCAGGGGTGCCAGCACCCCGACCGCCTGACGTGCCAGCCCCATCGACTGCTCGGTACCCGCAGGTGTCCACTGGGTTCGGTCGACGTCGGGCACCCCGCCCGAAGGCCGTCGCAGCCCCTGGAGGTCCCGTCGTGCATCCTCGTTCACGTGCCGGAGCAGCGCTCCTTGCTCTCACACTCGCCGGCGCACTGTCCGCCTGTGGCGACGACGACGAGACCGGGGCCCCGGGCCCTGGTGACTCGACGACCTCCACGACCTCGGCCGGGCCTCCGGTGGTCGAGGTGACGGCCATCGACTACGGGTTCGAGGGCCTACCCGAGACGCTGCCGGCGGGCGGGCGGCTCACGCTCACCAACGAGTCGACGGTCGAGCTCCACGAGCTGATCGCCGTCATCATGCCGGCCGGAGAGGAGCGGTCGCCCGAGGAGCTGGTCGCCCTTCCGGAGGGCGAGCTGGATGCCCTGTTCACCGGCCCTCCCGCCGCCGTGCTGCTGGCCCCACCCGGCGACGGCGCACAGCAGATCGATGCCCTGGGCGACGGCACCCTCGCCGAGCCCGGCCGCTACCTGGTGCTGTGTGCCATCCCGCTCGGAGCGGATCCCGACGCCTATCTGAACGCTCCGCCCAGCGAGGGCCCTCCGGATGTCGAGGGCGGCCCGCCGCACTTCATGGAGGGCATGGTGGGCGAGGTCACCGTGGAGTAGGCGCAGCCGACACCTCTGGAAGAGCCGGGTGCCGGGATCGAACCGACGACATCTTCTTTACAAGAGAAGTGCTCTACCAACTGAGCTAACCCGGCGGGTGGGCGCAGGTTATCCGTGCGGCCGGGTCAGCCGACGAGGGCGAGATCGTCGGCCCGATCGGCCACCGCACGGTCGTGCAGGTGCACCTCGAGCTTGCGCTTGATGCGCTGGAGGGCGTTGTCGATCGACTTCACGTGGCGGTCGAGGTGCTCGCCGATCTCCTGGTAGCTCTTGCCGGCCACGTAGAGGGTGAGGACGTCGACCTCGAGCTCGGAGAGCACCTCGGCCAGGCGGTCCTTCATCAGCTCGAAGCGCTCGGAGGCCACCAGGCGGTCGGCCGGGTCGTCGGCGTGGTGGTGCTCGTGGATGAGCTCCTCGACGGCCCGCTCGCCGGCGTCGTCGCCCGAGCGGGAGCCCGAGATCGACACGTACTGGTTGAGGGCCTGGTGCTTCTGGCGGGTGGCCGTCTTGATGGCGGTGATGATCTGCCGGGTGATGCACAGCTCGGCGAAGGCCCGGAACGACGACTGGTGCTCCGGGCGGAAGTCGCGGGCGGCCTTGTAGAGGCCGATGAGCGCCTCCTGCTCGACGTCGTCGGCGTCGGCCCCCACGAGGAAGTAGCTGCGGGCCTTGGCCCGGGCGAAGCGCCGGTAGCGGGTGATCACCAGCTGGAGGCTGTCCTGGCACCCCTCCTGGAAGCGGGCGATCAGCTCCAGGTCGGAGAGTTCGTTGAGGGTGGTGTGATCGAGACGAGTCTGCACGGCTGGTGCTCCCTGTGGTGCTGCGACGGTGTGGTGTGACTGGTGCTACTCGGGGTAGCCCGAATGACTAGTCAGGTTGAACCATGCCTGGCCCCCCTGTGTCAATGGTCACCTGCCGTTCAGTGCGCAGAACCGTGGACGCAATCCGGTGTTCATGGTCGAAACCAGCAGATCCGGAAGCACGAAGGTCCGAACGGACTAGTCCGTTCGGGTGAGCGACACCTCGGGCGCGCCCGCTGCGGACGGCCTCGTCAGCGCCCGGATCGGGCCCGGGCCACCTCGAAGCAGGCCAGCGCGCCGGCCGTGGCCACGTTGAGCGACCCGAGGGCGCCTCGCAGCGGGATGCTGGCGATCTCGTCGCAGCGCTGCCGCACGAGGCGCGACAGCCCGCTCCCCTCCGCGCCGAGGACGAGAGCGATCGGGCCATCGGCCGCCGGCAGGTCCCAGAGGCTCGTGCTCCCCTCGCTGTCGAGGCCCACCACCCACACATCGTGCTGGCGCAGCTGCTGCAGGGCGGCCGGGAGGCCTCCCACGACCGCGAAGGGGAGGTGCTCCACGGCACCGGCGGCGGCCTTCGTGACGGTGGGGGTGACGTGCACCGCCCGGTGGCGGGGCAGGATCACGCCGGTGGCGCCGGCGCACTCGGCCGAGCGCAGGAGGGCGCCCAGGTTGCCGGGGTCGGTGACGCCGTCGACGGCCACCAGGAACGGAGGTCGGCCATCGGGGCGGGCCGTGGCCAGGTCGTCGAGCAGGGCCTCGGGCAGGGGCGCGGCCTTGGCCAGCACCCCCTGCGGCGCCTCGCACCGGGCCTCGGCGAAGAACTTGCTGCGGCCGACCTCGCGCACCGGCACCCGCTGGGCCTCGGCCAGCTCGAGGATGTCGTCGAGGATGTCGGCCTGGTCGAGGTCGGCCAGCACCCACACCTCCCGCACCGCGCGGCGTCCGGCCAGCAGCAGCTCCCGCACGGCCTGCCGACCCTCCACCTGGTCGCCGCCCACCCCCTGGCGC
>JBPPMN010000340.1:0-2461 GCA_051306055.1 Acidimicrobiales bacterium | reverse complement strand
CCCTCCTGCTCGAGGGTGGCCATGTCGTTGCGCACGGTGGCCGACGACACCGCCACCGCCGCCGACTTCACGACGTGCGCGGACCCCACCGGCTGCGCGGTGTCGATGTACTCCTCCACGACGGCCCGGAGGATGGCGGCTTTGCGATCGTCCAACATGGTCTGGCACTCGATGCTACCGAGTGCCAGCCCTCCGAGGCAGGTCCATCGGTGGCAGGCTCCCGGGATGCGGTTCATCGTGCTCGGTGCAGGGGCGGTCGGCGGGGTCGTCGGAGGGCGCCTCGCGCAGCACGGCCACGACGTGGTGCTGGTGGCCCGGAGCGCCCACGGAGCGGCGATCGCGGCCGAAGGTCTGCTCGTGCGCTCGCCCGTCGACGAGGTGCGGGTGACGGTCCCGGTGGTCGAGCACGCGGGCGCTCTCGCCATCGGCGCCGACGACGTGGTGCTGCTGGCCGTGAAGGGCCAGGACACCGCCGCCGCGCTGGCCTCCCTGGCGGAGGCGCCGGCCGACGTCGCCGTCGCCTGCCTGCAGAACGGGGTCGAGAACGAGCGCCAGGTGCTGCGCCGCACGCCCCGCACCTACGCGGTGCCGGTGATGCTGCCGGCCACCCACCTGCAGCCCGGCGTGGTCGACGCGTCGTCGGCGCCGGTCACGGGGATCCTCGACGTCGGTGCCTACCCCTCCGGCGTCGACGACACGGCCAGCGCCATCTCTGCCGCCTTCGCCGCCTCCACCTTCAGCTCCGAGACCAACGCCTCGGTGATGCGGTTCAAGTGGTCGAAGCTGCTGATGAACCTCGGCAACGCCCTCGAGGCCGCCTGCGGGCCGATCGGCCGGGGCAGCGAGCTCTACGCCGCGGCTCGCGACGAGGCGCTGGCGGTGATCGATGCCGCGGGCATCGATGCCGCCTCCGCCGAGGAGGACGCCGCCCGTCGCGGCGACCTGCTGCAGATGCGACCGATCGCCGGCGAACGCCGCGGCGGAGGTTCGTCGTGGCAGAGCCTGGCTCGGGGCACGGGCTCCATCGAGGCCGATCTGCTCAACGGGGAGATCGTGCTGCGGGGTCGCCTCCACGGCGTCCCCACCCCCGTGAACGAGGTCCTCCAGCGCGTGGCCAACGACCTCGCCCGACGAGGTGCGCCGCCGGGGTCGATGACCGTCGAGGAGGTCGCCGCGCTGGTGGCCCCCTGAACGGCCGGCGAACGAGGGGTTACGGTGGCCCCACACCATCCATAGGGGGATTGATCGTGCGACGACTGCGACGAATGGCAGCGATGCTCGCGGCGGGGGTGCTGGTGCTCGGCGCCTGCACCAGCGATGACGACGGGGGGGATGCGTCTCCCACCACCGATGCGGCCGCCACCGACGACGGTGGTGGCGACGACGGTGGTGGCGGGACCGAAGCGGGCGACACGCTCGCCGCGGTGCAGGACGCCGGAGTGGTGCGCTGCGGCACCCGCGACGAGCTCCCCGGCTTCGCCGTGCTCGACTCCGCCGGCGAGCACGTCGGCTTCGACGCCGACTTCTGCCGTGTGATCGCGGCTGCGGTGCTGGGCGACGCCGAGGCCGTCGAGTTCGTCGACCTCGAGACGGCCGACCGGTTCACCGCGCTGCAGGCCGGTGAGATCGATGTGCTGGTGCGCAACACCACCTGGACGGCCACCCGGGACGGCGCCGAGGGTGCCACCTTCCTCCAGCCCAACTTCTACGACGGCCAGGGGATGATGGTGGCCGCCGACTCCGGCTACGAGAGCCTCGACGACCTGGCCGGCCAGGTGGTCTGCGTGGCCGGTGGCACCACCACCGAGGGCAACGTCGCCACCGAGTTCGGGCGACGTGGCCTCGAGATCCCCGAGGTGCTGCCGTTCGACTCGCCCGACCTGCTCCAGGTGGCCTTCCAGGAAGGTCGTTGCGACGGCTGGTCGTCCGACCTCAGCCAGCTCACCGGGCTCCGCTCGGCCTACCCCGACGGGCCTGACTCCCTGGTGATCTTCCCCGACGCCTTCTCCAAGGAGCCGCTGGCCCCAGCGGTGGCCGACGGCGACACCCAGTGGGCGCAGGTCGTCAACTGGGCCGTGATGGCCACCATCCAGGCCGAGGAGTACGGCCTCACGTCCACCAACGTCGACGACGAGCTGGCCAGCACCGAGGATCCCGGCATCCGCCAGTTCCTCGGCGAGGCCGGCGAGGACGCCGTCCTCGACCCGGGTCTCGGGCTCCCGACCGACTTCGCCTACCAGGTGGTGTCGCAGGTCGGCAGCTACGGCGAGATCTACGACGAGCACATCACGCCGCTGGGCCTCGAGCGGGGGCTCAACAGCCTCTGGACCGAGGGCGGCCTGCTCTACGCCATGCCCTACCGCTGAGGCCCAGCGGCGTGATGTGCTCGTCGTAGATCTCGCCGTAGCTGCCGACCTGCGACACCACCTGGTAGGCGAAGTCGGTCGGGAGCCCGAGACCC
>JBPPMN010000285.1:0-2870 GCA_051306055.1 Acidimicrobiales bacterium | reverse complement strand
GGGAGCACGGAGTCGACTCCGGGCCAGCCGTGCGGGTCGGGCTGACCGTTCTGGGCGGCGAGGATGGCCAGCTCCGCAAGGTGGGTGGCGTCCCAGCCGGGCCAGCCGTGGAGCAGCGCCCGCCAGCGCAGGGGCACTGCACTGCCGCCCCAGCGGGCGCCGAGCAGGGCACCGGCGATGGCAGCGACCGTGTCGGTGTCGTTGCCGATGCGCACCGCCGCGATGAGGCTGTCGACCAGATGGCGGCCAGGTGCCTCCGCAGGGACCGGCGTGTGGTGGATCGCTGCGAGCGCCGCCTGCAGCGCGGTGACGACGTAGCCGTTGGGGGTGAACGTGCGCGGCGGCTGGGTGCGGGCCTCGCCCAGCCAGCCCTCCCACTGCGCCCGTCGCTCGGCGGGCAGCAGGGCCAGGCCGTCGTCGATGCCGTCGAGGCGGGCCTCCCGCACCGCCCGGTCGATGGCGATGCACCACAGCACGCAGGCGTCGCCGGCGAGGGGGTCGGCGTGGGTGAGGTCGGACACGGTGCGGGCGGCCTCGGCGATGGCGGCGTCGTCACCCAGGTGGGCGAGGGCCACCGGGCCGGTGCGCATGAGGCTGCCGTTGCCCGCGCTGCCGCGTGGGTTGCGGGCGAAGTGCTCGGCGCTGGCGGCCTGGAGCCGGTCGGGCGTGCGGGCGGCGCCGAGGACGGCCCGGGTCTGGTTGCCGACGTCCTTGGGGCCGCCGGCAAACCACTCGAGGAACCCGGCCCCGATGGCCTCCGGGCGCCACTCGCCGGTGGCGGCCACCCGCAGGACGGCGTTGGCCATGGCCGTGTCGTCGGTCCACTCGCCGGGCGCCACCCGGAACGGACCGCCGCCGATCATGTCGATCTCCGGGCCCGGCCGGTCCTGGAACTCGTAGCCGGCCCCCAGCGCGTCGCCGACGGCACCCCCGAGGGCCACGCCGGCCACCCGGTCCACCCAGCTCGGATCGCTCATCGGCTCACCCTCTCCTGCCTTGCTGCCACGTTCGACTCGTACGGCTGCGCCGTGACCATGGCACGTTCATCGAACAGGTTGACGCTCGGAGGGTGATGTCACACCCGCTCGCGAGACTGATGGGGTGCCCGTCGATCCGCCCGCCGACGATCCAGTGCCCCTCGGGATCATCCTCGATCTCGATGAAGCGCTGCGTGTCCTCGAGGCCCTCGAGGACGCCCGCTTCGCCCTCCGATCTGTCGGCGTGCGCCCTGGGCTGTGGGACGAGCTCGCCACGATGATCAACCTGCTCCACGGTAGGCTCGGCTTCGATCAGGGAGGCTTGTGATGACGGACGCTGAGGTGCTGCTCCCCGCTGAGGCCGCCGAACGACTCGGTGTGCGCACCCTCGTCGTGATCGAAGCGATGCACGAGCGCCGCGTCCCCCGGGTCCGGCTCCCCGACGGCACGCTCGGCATCCCGGCCGATGCCATCCACCTGATCACCGCCGACGCGTCCTGAGCCTCTGGAGCGGCTCTGGGCCGCTGTCGCACTCTCTCGGCCCGCTGCCTCTTCGGTAGCGCCCGCTGGAAGGTCCTACCCGGTGCGCTCGTCTTGCCAGCGGTGCTTGGCTCGGCACTGGTGGGTGGGCTGGTCGGGCTCGATCATGCAGCCGCCGAGGATGATCTCGCTTCGCTCGGCTGCTGCTGACATCTCCGGGCCAGGCATGCCGTAGGCGATGGGCACGCCGGGGGCGCCGCAGGTGGGGCAGAGGGAGATCGGTCGGCGGGGCATCAGGCGGCGTCCTCGCCATCAGCGGGTTCGGAGACGAGGGCCTCGAGGGCGGCGACGGTGCGGGTGAGCTCGCCGGCCAGGGGGCGGGGGATGTCGGCCGCGGTGAGGGTGTCGGCGAGGCTGCGGTAGTACCAGAGCTGCTCGGCCGGGTCGGTCACGGTGAAGCGCTCCCACAGGTCGGGGCCGTGGGTGCGCAGGTCGGCGAGGAGGCAGCGGGCGTTGTGGAGCTTGTCGCAGGCTGAGACGAGCTGGGTGTGAGGGGCGGCCTCGGCCAGGTGGGCGAGGTACTGCTCCTTGCGCTGCTTCCAGGGCGCCTTCTGCTCGCCGGCGGTGGTGTCGAGGACGCTGTCGGACAGCGCCTCCACCAGGCGGGCCACCCCGGCGCCGAACCGCTCACCGATGTCGATGAGCATGGCGGCGCCGCCGTGGTCCTCCACCACGTCGTGCAGCAGCCCGGCCGCCACCTGCTCGTCGTCGCCCCCGTGCTCGAGCACCAGCGCCGCCACCGACCACAGGTGCGACAGGTAGGGGATCGAGGTGCCCTTGCGCAGGTCGTCCCGATGCTCCTGCGCCGCGTAGGCGGCGGCGCGCTGCACCAGATCGAAGTCCTGCCACGGGGCATCAGCGGTGCGCGAACCGGTCATCATCAACCCGTTGTACCGCCTCGCCGTGACCGCTGTGCACCGAGGTTCGGGGTACCCGCGGTGGATTTCGCTCACGAGCCTTGCGGTGATGGCCGAGCCGGATCGCCGAGCGGAGAGGTACGCCAGGGCGCTGCTCCGTGATCCCGACTTCACCCGATCGACGAGGGCCTCACTCGCGAGGAGCTCCTCGCCAGGTACAAGGATCTGCTGGACCCACCGGCTGCGTGACCCGCATCAGCGCCCTGTGGCGTCTCGACCGGTTCCTCGATCGGCTCCATCCGGGTGGCGCTGCTCGATGCCGCGGGTGTGGCTGTGACGTATCGCCTGATGGCGGGACGCCCGCGGCTGCTGCGGCTTGACTAGCCGCTCGACTCGGACTCCCGTCAGCCTGCTGACCGATCGATCCGGAGGCTCGTGGGCCCCGTTCGGCTCGGCGGCGGCCCGGCCGGGTTGTCACACCCTCTGAGGAGGATGG
>JBPPMN010000210.1:0-10379 GCA_051306055.1 Acidimicrobiales bacterium | reverse complement strand
GCGGTCGTGGTTGCGGGGGCGGGGGCGTCGCCGGTCTCGCGCGCCGCCACTGCGACGGCGGCGACGATGGCCACGGTGGCGACCCCGACGCCGGCCGCCCAGGGCATCCAGCCGGGCCGCGAGCGGGAGCGGCGGACCCGCCCCGCCAGCGGTGCGCGCACGACGGTGCCGCTGGGCCCGCCCACCACGGCCGCCGCACTCGGACGCCGGTCGGGTCGGGGGTCGAGCATGGCCGCCAGGCGACGCCGCAGGCCGGGCGGGAGGTGGCGGGGGATCGGGCGCAGCTTGCCCTGTGCCGCTCGCACCATCAGCAGGTCGGGGGCGCCCCGCCCGTAGGGGCCCTCACCCGTGGCGGCGTGGAGGAGGGTGGCGCCGAGGGAGAACACGTCGGATGCCTGACCGGCGTCCTCTCCGCGAGCCTGCTCGGGTGACATGAACCCGGGGGTGCCCACCACGGTGCCCACCGCGGTGAGGCCGGCGGTGTCGTCGCGGGAGCTGGCCACACCGAAGTCGGCGAGGTGCGGGACGCCGTGGGCGTCGAACAGGACGTTGGCCGGCTTGATGTCGCGGTGCACCACGCCGGCGCGGTGCGCTTCGGCGAGGGCCGACCCGAGGGCGTCGACCAGGCGGTCGACCTCCTCGGCCGGCGCCGGGCCATGGCGGGCCACGCGGTCGGCCAGGGTGCCACCGGTGAGGTAGGCCATCACCAGCGTGACGTCGTCGCCCTCCTCCACCACCTCCAGCAGCTCGACGATGTTCGGGTGGTCGAGGCGGGTGAGCACCTCGGCTTCGCGCTGGATCCGCTGCCGAGCGCGCGCGATGTCATCGGCCGACCCGTGGAGGGTCAGGCGCTTGAGGGCGACCTGGGTGCCATCGGGCCGGGTGGCCAGGTCGACGATCCCCATGCCGCCCCGTCCGAGGCGGGCGACCCGCTCATAGGGCACGGCGCGAGGCTAACCGGCGCCCCTCGCACCTCGGTCGGCAGGTCGGTGTGACCGAGCTCCGGTCGTCATGACGTCGGGTCGTCGCACACCGTGGGTATCGTGTGGGCAATGACTACTTCCGAGGACGTCACGACCGGTACGGGCGCTGCGGACACGAGGGTGGACGAGGCGGCGATCGACGAGGCCCTGCGCCTCATCGACGGCGGGCTCTCTGATCTGCTCCACCGAGAGCTGGTGTCCACCGACGAGGTCTCCGACCTCCTGCTCGACGTGCGGATGCTGCTCACCACGGCCGACCTGGCCACCGTGGCCGGCGAGCTCGTCGAAGAAGCCTCCGTAGGCGCCTGACCCTCAGGAGGAGGGCTTCCGGCGCCGTCGCGGCGTCGGGGAGCCGGCCGCGATCAGCGCCGCGAACTGCTCGGCGATGAGGTCGCGCAGCACGTCGGGATCGGGCACCGCCGCCAGGTCGGCGTTGAGTCCCATGTCGAGGCTGCCGTCGTAGGACATCAGGGTGAGGTTCCAGGCGGTGCCGCCGGTGGGGCCGATGGGGTAGTTGGCCATGATCCGCGCCCCGGCGATGAACAGCGGGAACGGCGCCCCTCGCACGTTGGAGGTGGCGAAGTCGACCGTCTCCACCTGCTGGCGGGCCACCCGAACGGCCACCGACGTGGGCAGCAGGTTGGCCACGCCCGCCAGGCCGTCGACGATGCCGAGCGACCGCTCGGTGCGGGAGACGGTGAGTCGCTCGCGCACGGCGGTGAACAGCGCCACCGGGTCGTCGAGGCCGACCGGCAGGAGGGCTCGGGTGGGGGTGAAGGCGTTGCCACCGGCGGAGCCGTCGCGCCGGGTGCTGACCGGCATCGTGATCCGGAGCTCGTCGACGGGCGCGCCCGCGGCCCGGTGGTAGGCGCCCGCCCCGCCGGCCGCGGCTGCCACGAACAGGTCGTTGAGGCTGCCGCCGAGCTCCTTGGCCGCCGCCTTGGCCTCGGCCAGCGGCACCTGCAGCACCTCCACCCGCCGCCGCAGCGACCGGTCCGTCCACACCGGTGAGTGGGCTCGATCCGACACCACGAGCTGGCGCAGCGCAGAGCGTCCCATCTCCACCACATCACCGCCGAGGGCGGCCACCCGTGCGGGGTCCTGCACCAGATCGACGCCACCGCCCACGGCGCGGCGAGCGGCTCCGGCGGTGCGCCGCAGCCGGTGGGTGAGGGTGTCGACGGTGGTGTCGAGGAGGCTGGCCGGCAGCGGGCTGGCCGGCGGCGGACGGTCGGGAGCGATCGGCTCGGTGGCATCGGGCGAGAGGTCGATGAACTGCTCGGACATGCGGATCCCGCCTTCGCCGTCGGTGATGGCGTGATGCAGCTTCTGCACCATGGCGGCGCCGTCGCCGTCGAGTCCCTCGATCACCACGAACTCCCACAGCGGGCGGGTGCGGTCGAAGGGATCGTGCACGATGGCCGCCGCCATGTCGAGCAGCTGGCGCATCGTGCCGGGGGCAGGGAGGGCCAGCCACCGGAGGTGGTAGTCGAGGTCGAAGTCGGGGTCGTCGCGCCACTCGGGCGGGGCCAGCCGGCCCAGTGCGGGCACCACCTTCTGGCGGAGGCGCGGCACCATCACCACCGCTCGCTCCAAGCGGGCCCGCAGACGCTCCGGATCCGGCGCCTGGTCGAACACGGTGACGTTGGCGATGGACGCGCTGAGGTGCGGGTCCTTCTCGAGGTTCCACATCAGCGCTTCGACGTCGGTCATGCGGCGGTCGTTGCGCAGCTCCCGATCGGCGCTCATGCCGAGACGGTAGGCGCGACCGCTGATCAGCGCGGGATCGAGGTGTGCTTGAACTCGTTGAGCGTGGGGAAGTCGGCCTGGAGCTCGAGCACCCGGTCGATCGACTCGGTGGCGTGGCGACCATCGCCTCGCGGCCGGTCCATGAGCCGCACGAACGTGGCCTGGTCGCCCTGGATGAAGGTGGGGACGCCCCACACGCTGTGCTCCTTGGCCGCTGCCTCGTGCTCCTGCTGCACGGTGGCGATGGGCTGGCCGCCCTCGATCTCGTCGAACACGGCGTCGGCGTCGAGCTGGAGGCCCACGAGCACCTCGCGCACGGCATCGTCGTCGCGGAGGTGGCCCCCGTGGTCGTGGCGCAGCGCGAAGAGGGCCTCGTGGAGGTCGAGGAAGCGGTCGGGGTGCTGGTCGCGCACCACGGTGCCCACCTGCAGCGCCAGGAGCCCGCTGTCGTCGCGCCAGTGGCTCCAGATGTCGGGTTCGCCCTCGGCGACGTGCACCTGGCCCAGCGAGAACGGCACGAAGGTGACGTCCCACTCGGCGCCTGCCCGCAGCCCTTCGATCACGTGCTCATGGGCGTTGCGGGCGAAGGGGCACCGGTAGTCCCAGGTCACGGCGAAGGCGCGGCTGCTCATGGTGGTTCCAACGACACGCACCGTGCGGATGTTCCCCCTGCTGTCAGGGCTGGGGCCACATCCGCCGGGCGAGGGCGGCGAGCCCGATTCCCACCGCCGCCCCGGCGATGACATCCGAGGCGTGGTGCATCTTGACGTAGACCCGGCTCGAGGCCACGACGGCGGCGATCCCGTAGTACAGGGGCCAGAGCGGATCGCCCTCGCTCAGCACGCCGGCGGCGGTGAAGGCGGAGCTGGAGTGGCCCGACGGGAAGCTGCTCGAGTGCGGGGTGCGCACGCGGTGGGGGCGGGGGCGGTCCTCCTCCCACACCGGTCGGTGGCGCCGGAAGAGGCTCTTCACCGCGCCGTTCACGAGGGCGGACTCGGCGCCCAGGATGACCGAGGCCCGCACGGCCCGCATCGGGTCACGGCCCGGGATGAGGCCCTGCCCGGCGCCGATCAGGTGCCAGATGAGCGACCAGTCGCCGAGCTCCGAGGCGCCGTACATCACCCGGTCGAGGGTCTTGTGCCCTCGCACCCGGTCGACGCGCTGATCGACGGCCTCGTCGAAGTCGATGACGAGCTGCTTGGCGCGGTCGAGCGGACTGGGCACGGCGGGCACGGTACCCGGCTGCGCCGGTTCTCAGGCCAGCGCGGGCTCGGAGTCGGCCAGCGCGGCGACCCGATGGGCGTCGGCGAGGGCGATGTCGCCCCCGAACGACGGGCAGTACGCCTTGAAGGAGCACCAGTCGCACAGGCGGCTCGGGTTGGGCCGGAAGTCGTCGCGCTCGCAGGCCCGCTCCACCGCGGTCCACACCGCAGCCAGCTTGCGCTCGACCCCGCGGGTGGACCGGTCGTTGGGGGTGGAGATGATGGCGACGGGATCGGCGAGGTAGAGCAGCTGCACCCGAGCGGGGCGGCGACCGAAGAGGCGCTCGCACAGCAGCGAGTAGAAGGCGACGCCGGCCAGCCGCTGCTGCTCCTGGCGCTCACCGGGAGCCCGACCGGTCTTGTAGTCGGTGACGACCAGCTGGCCATCGGCGTCGAGCTCGAGCCGATCGATGATGCCCCGCAGGCGGACCCCGCCGAGCTCGATCTCGAGCTTCAGCTCGATCCCGATGGGCGTGATGGCGGTGGGGTCTTCGAGGCGGAAGTACTTGCCCACCAGCACCCGGGCCTCCTCGTGGAAGGCGGCCTCGGCCTCGGCATCGAGCCCGAGCCCCTCGAGGTCGGGATGGGTGCGCAGCTCGGCCAGGGCGTCGTCGAGGCAGGCCAGGGCCCGTTCGTGGGTGCGCTCCGCAGGCTCCAGCGTGAAGAGGCGCTCGAGGGCGGCGTGCACGAGCGTGCCGCGGGTGGCGGCGATCGACGGCGGTTCCGGCAAGCGGTCGATGGCGGAGAACCGGAAGGCCAGCGCGCAGTCGGTGAACGACGACACCTTGGACGGGGAGAGGCTGGACGGGAGCGGCAACGCCATGCCCCCAGGGTAGGCAAGGGGTGTGACGGTCCGGGGGAGGGCTGGGTGCCGGGAGGCTACGGGGACGTCGCCGGAAGGGTGGCGGCGAAGGCGGCCACCGCGACGGCGAGCTCCGCGGGGGCCTCCAGGGGGCCGAAGTGGCCGAGGTGGGCGTGGCGATCCAGGAGACCGTGGGGCAGGGCCTCGACCAGGGCCGGAGCGAACACGGCCGGCCCCTCGGTCTCGCCGCCGCAAGCCACCACCACCGGGCAGCCCACCTCGCCGAGGCCCTCGAAGGCACCGTGGCCGCCGCCGCCCCGGTACACCTGCGACTCCACCTCTGGGCGACAGGCCAGGTGGACGGTGCCGTCGTCGCCGTCGGTGAACCCGTGGCGCACATAGGCATCGAGGGCATCGGCGCGGAGCGCTCGCAGCGGCGGCTTGGCGGCGTAGTTGGCCAGCGCCTCGGCTCGCGAGTCGAAGGTGGCCCGCCGGCGCAGCGCGCCCTCGGCCAGCCGGTTGCCGCCGGCGATCGACGCCATCGCCGCGGGCGGCGGGGTGATGGGCTCGAACAGCCACAGGCCGGCGAAGGTGCCGGGTCGGGCCTGCTCGGCCAGCAGCAGGCAGGCGCCGCCCATCGAGTGCCCGATGCCCAGCACCTCGCCCGCGGGCAGGGCCAGGGCGTCGACCACCGCGAGCACGTCGTCGGCGATGGCGGTCCATGCCAGGTCCTGCTGCTGCGGGCCCGCGGAGGTGCCGTGCCCCCGGAAGTCGAGCGCCCACCGGGCGAAGCGGTCGCCCAGTGCCGCCGACAGCGGCTCCCACACGGCGCCGTGGAAGCCGGTGGCATGGCACAGCAGGGTCGGGCGGCCCTCGCCGCCGTGCTCGTGGAGGGCGACGGTGACGCCACCGGAGGAGGGGACGGAGCGCATCCGGGCATCCTCGTCGGAGCGGGGGTGGCGAGGCGAATAGCGTCGGGGTGGATGGCCTCCGGCACCGACGACGACCGCGGCGACGACGAGCACGCCGACGACTCGGCCGACGAGGCCGCCGTGCGGGCGGCCAACCAGGCCTTCTACGCAGCCTTCGAGGCACGCGACCTCGACGCCATGAGCGACGTCTGGGAGCACCACGACCGGGTCACCTGCACCCACCCGGGTTGGCGCACGCTGCGCGGGTGGGGGGCGGTGTCGGGCTCGTGGTTCGCCCTCTTCGGTGGGCCCAGCCCGCTGCAGTTCATCCTCACCAACGAGGTGGTGTCGGTGGCCGGCGACGCGGCCTGGGTGACCGTCGACGAGAACCTGATCAGCGCGGACGGCGGGGGCACGGTGGCCGCCCTCAACCTCTTCCTGCGCTCGGGCGACCGCTGGCGGCTGGTCGGCCACCACGGCTCGCCGGTGGCTCCCCAGGCCTGAACAGGGGCCCGGGGTAGTCTGCAGGCACCGTGCAAGAAGCTCCCGCCCCACCCACCGACGGTCGCACCCTGCGCTCGCTGCGCACCCGCGAGGCCATCGTCGACGCCACCATCGCCCTGCTGGAGGACGGCGACCTGCGGCCCACCGCGCCACGGGTGGCCCAGCGCGCCTCGGTGTCGGTGCGATCGGTCTTCCAGCACTTCGACGATCTGGAGAGCCTCCACGCTGCGGTGGCGGAGCGGTTGGTCGAGCGGGTGGCCGTGCTCCTCCTGCCGGTGGCGCCCGAGCTGCCCTTCGCCGAACGGCTCGAGCGGTTCCTGCACCAGCGCTGCCAGCTCCTGGAGGCCGTGAGCCCCATCCGCCGGGCGGCCGAGGTGCACGCGCCGTTCTCCGACGACATCTCCGCCTTCGTGCGAGCCGGGCAGGCCTTCCTGCGGGCGGAGCTCGAGCACACGTTCGCTCCCGAGCTGGCGGCGGCCCCCGCCGGCCAGCGGGAGGAGCTGCTCGACGCCCTCGACCTGACCCTCAGCTGGTCGACCTGGGAGGGCCTCCGAGCCGGGCTGGGGCGCGACCACCCCACCGCGGAGGCCGTGCTCCACCGCTTGGCCGCCGCCCTGCTGGCCCCACCCGCCTGAGCCCGACCGGCGAGCGCCGGCCCTACTTCGGGAGGCCGAGCAGGCGCTCGCCGATGATGTTCTTCTGGACCTGCGTGGTCCCGCCGGCGATACGGCCGCCGGGGGCGGCCAGAAGACGGCTGCTGGCCGGGCCCTCGAGCATGGCGTCGGCACCGGCGCGGTCGGCCTCCAGCACGGCCGCGTCGAACATGAGCTCCGTCACGCCGAGCTTGGCCAGGCTGGCGGCCACGGAGGCGACGGGTCCCTGGCGCTGCCCCATCGCCTGCAGCGCCCGACCACGGGTGAGGAGCTGGGCCAGACGGTCGGTGGACAGCGCGTCGTCGGCGCCGGCCATGGCGGCGATGGCATCGAGGCGGCGGCCCAGTGAGATGCCGGCCGAGCCGATGTGGCCGCGCTCGTTGGTGAGGGTGGCCATGGCCACGCCCCACCCGCCGTGGAGCGGCCCCAGGAGGCTGTCGGCCGGCAGCCGCACGTCGTCGAGGAAGACCTCGTCGAAGTCGCTGCCCCCGGTCATCTGGCGCAGAGGCCGCACCGTCACGCCGGGGAGGTCCATGTCGATGAGGAAGAACGAGATGCCCGCGTGGCGCGTGGCCTCGGGGTCGGTTCGGGCCAGCAGGATCCCGCGGCTGGCCGACCGGCCGTTGGAGCACCAGACCTTCTGGCCCGTCACCACCCAGTCGTCGCCGTCGGCCACGGCCCGGGTCGTGAGGGCGGCCAGGTCGCTGCCCGCCCCCGGCTCGGAGAAGAGCTGGCACCACACCTGCTCCGCCTCCAGGATCCCGCGGAGGTGCGCCGCCTGCTGCTCGGGTGTGCCGAAGGCGAGGACCGAGCCACCGGCCAGCACCACCCCGACCATGTTGATCCAGGGCGGGACCTCCGCCTCCGCGCAGGCCGTGGTCCAGGCGGCGGTGTGGGCCGGGGTGAGGCCGCGCCCGCCGTGCTCCTCGGGCCAGTGGAGCCCGGCCCAGCCCGCTGCGGCCAGGGTGCGCTGCCACTCCACGGCCTGATCGACGACGTCGGGTGGTGGGATGGCGCCGTAGTCGCGTGGCGCCTCGTGCCGGTGCTCGGTCAGCCAGGCTCGAGCGTCGGCGGCCACCTCCTCGACCGTGGTGGGGGCGTCCATCACACGGACCGTACGCGATCGGCCGCGATGCGCGATGCTGTCGGCGGCGGCCGGCGTCGAGGGAGAAGTCATGGACCTGCGAGTGCTCGTGGTCACCGAGGATCTGGGCCTGTCGGAGCTCGTGCGGGCCCAGGCCGAGAACCTCGGCTGCGCGTGCAGCGTCGTCGACACCTACGACCTGGCGGCCGCCTCGCTCGACTGGGCCGATGCCGCGGTGATCGATCTGGTGGGGGCCGGCCTCGACGCCTTGCATCGACTCCGGGTGGAGGCGCCCCGACTCCGGGTGGCGGCCATCGCTCCCTCTGAGGAGCTGGCGGCGGAGGCACGCGAGGCAGGGGCCGAGCGGATCCTGCTCGAGCCGTTCACCATCCCCGACGTGATCGAGGCGGTGCGTTCGCTGGGGCCCACCCCCGCGGGCCCGTCGGTCATCGACCTCCGCACCGGCGAGGGCGTGGCCGCCCCGGTGGTCGACGACGCCCCCTGGTGGGCCACCCGCTAGCGGCTCGTATGGGCCGTCCTCCGGGCGGACGATCGGTGGCAGGATGGGCCGGTCACCGAGGCATCCCGAGGGGGTACGGATGACCCTAGGGCGCCTCGCCCTGCTCCTTCCGCTCGTCACCACCCTGCTGCTGTGGGCGGGCGTATCCACCCATCGGAGTCGCCTGGGGATGGGTCGGCTCTCGGCGCGCGGCACGCTCGTCGTGGCGTTCGTCGTGCTCCAGGCGCTGCTGCTGGCCATCACCGAGCTGCTCAGCGTGGGCCACCGCCTCACCACCGGCTGGCTGGCGGCGGCGTGGGCCCTGGTCGCGGCCGGCGCCGCCGTGGTCGCCGCGAGGTCGGGAGTGGCGACCGCGGTGTCGGGCTGGTGGCGAGGCGGTGGCGCCGGGCGCGTGCGCCGAGCAATGACCGACTCGCCGATCGTGGTCGCCGGTCTCGCCGTCCTCCTCGCCACCGGCGCCGCGCTCGTGGTGACGGCCTGGTGGTACCTGCCCAACAACGCTGACTCGCTCGTCTACCACCTCACGCGGGTGGCGCACTGGGCGCAGGCCGGCTCGGTGGCCCACTACGCCACCCACTACACCGCGCAGCTCGAGCTGGCTCCCCTGCACGAGCTCAACCTGCTGCACCTCCACGTGCTGGCCGGCACCGACCGGCTCGACGGGTTCGTGCAGCTGGCGGCGTTCGCGGTGGCGGTCGTCGGTGTGGCAGAGATCGCCCGCCTGCTGGGGGCGGCCAAGGAGACGCAGGTCCTGGCGGCGGTCATCGCCGCGGCCACGCCGTCGCTGGTCCTCGAGGCCACCAGCACCCAGAACAACCTGTTCGCCGCCGCCTTGGGGCTGGGCCTGGTCATGATGATGCTGGCCTGGGAGCCCCTCACCCGCCCCACGGCGCCGGCTCTGCTGCTCGGCCTGGCCGCCGGGCTGACGGTCCTCACCAAGGGCACCACGGTGCCCCTGCTGGCGCCCATCGCCGCCGTGCTCGGGGCCCGGGTCGCCGTGGCGGAGGCCAAGGCGACGTCGTGGTCGGCCGTCGGGCGCCGGGTGGTGCAGGTCGGGCTCGTGGCCGCGGTGGCCGCCCTCCTCGTGACCGGTCCCTTCGTGCTCCGCAACCAGCGGCTCTTCGACTCGACCACCGGGCCCGTGACGCGGGGGACGATGGCGGAGGAGGTGGCCCCGCGGTGGGCGGTCGCCAACGCGCTGCGCAACACGGCGCTGCACTTCCGGATCGGCGACGGTGACTCCGGGCTCCGCACCGACACGAGCCGGATCGTCCTCGGAGGGCTCCGAGAGGCGTACGCCTGGATCGACCCGCCAGCCGACGACACGGGCTTCGGCCTCTCCCCGGGCCAGGACGCCTTCGAGCGACGCGACTACACGGAGTTCGAGCGCAACGAGGACTACGGCGCCAGCCCGTGGATCATCGTGACGCTGGTCGTGACCGCACCGATCGCCGTCGTGCGGTGGCGTCGCCGAGCCCCGGAGGCGACGACCGCCGCGCTCCTGCTGCTGGCCGGCGGAGTCGGGTTCCTGGCCTTCTCGGCCACCACCAAGTGGACCCTCTACGGCGCCCGCTACCAGCTGCCGCTGCTGGTCCTCGCGCCAGCGCTGATCGCGGTGTCGCTCGCCGCCGTGCACCGCAACCTCCTGCGGGGCGTGGCGGTGCTCCTCTTGGTGGCGGGGCTGCCGTCACTGCTCGACAGCTGGGCTCGGCCGCTGCTCGATCGGCGCACGTCCACCAACGAGCTCGAGGCCTACATCGCCCCCCGACCGGCCGGCGATCTCCCCTTCGTCACCGGGGCGGAGGCGACCGGGCTCCGAGACGCCGTCGTCGCCACCGGGTGCACCCAGGTGGGGGTGGGGGGCTGGATCCTGGTCGAGTACCTGCTGTGGGCGGGCCTGGACCTGTCTCT
>JBPPMN010000174.1:0-3226 GCA_051306055.1 Acidimicrobiales bacterium | reverse complement strand
CCGAGCGAGTCCCGGCCTGAAGATCTGCGCCCAGGCGAGTTCCTGACTGCTGGAGAGGCCTGGCAGTTGATTCGATCTGGGCAAGATGAAGGAATGGACTTCGGCGTTTTCGGCACTGAGAACTGGGGCCCAGGAGAAGTGCGAGGCAACGCCATGCGAGACCTTGCCAGCGTCTACCGAAAGATCGAGATGCTTCCCTGGGACGAGTGGGGACCGATGGCGGCCTCCTACCAGGGCACCACCGGGGAGGACTTCGACCGGCTGGTCGACGACCTCACGGCCGCCACGCAGGAGCCCGATCCGTCCGAGCTGCGGCGCAGCTTCGAGTCGCTCGCCGTACCGGCACCGATGATCCGCTGAGGCGGGCGCCGACCGCGATGCACGCCGGGGTCCTTGATCGAACGGCTGTTCGCAATTACAGTCGTGTCGTTCGCACCACCGGGTTGTCACACCCCCTCCGTAGGGTCGTCGGCATCCCCCAGATCGCCAACCGAACGCACACCCAGAGGAGACGCCAGGTGGAACGAGACAAGGACAAGATGAAGGCCCTCGAGCTGAGCCTCGCCGGCATCGAGAAGGCCCACGGCAAGGGTGCCGTGATGAAGATGGGCGAGAAGGGCTCGATGGCCATCGACACGGTGCCCACCGGCGCCCTGGCCCTCGACCTCGCCCTCGGCGTCGGCGGCCTGCCCCGCGGCCGCGTCACCGAGATCTACGGCCCGGAGTCCTCCGGCAAGTCCACCCTCGCCATGCACGTCGTGGCCGAGGCCCAGCGCATGGGCGGCATCTGCGCCTACGTGGATGCCGAGCACGCCATGGACCCGATCTACGCCCGGGCCATCGGGGTGGATGTCGACGAGCTGCTCATCTCCCAGCCCGACACCGGCGAGCAGGCGCTGGAGATCACCGACATGCTCGTGCGCTCCGGCGCCATCGACGTGATCGTGATCGACTCCGTCGCCGCCCTCACCCCCCGGGCCGAGATCGAGGGCGACATGGGCGACAGCCACGTGGGCCTCCAGGCCCGCCTCATGTCGCAGGCGCTGCGCAAGCTCACCGCCAACCTCAACAAGACCAACACCATCTGCATCTTCATCAACCAGCTGCGCGAGAAGATCGGCGTGATGTTCGGGTCACCCGAGACCACGCCGGGCGGGCGGGCGCTGAAGTTCTACAGCTCGGTCCGGCTCGACATCCGTCGCATCGAGTCGATCAAGGACGGCGTGGAGGTGGTGGGCAACCGCACCCGGGTGAAGGTCGTCAAGAACAAGGTGGCCCCGCCCTTCCGCCAGGCCGAGTTCGACATCATGTACGGCGCCGGCATCAGCCGGGAGGGCGGCATCCTCGACATCGGCGTCGACAACGACATCGTGAAGAAGTCGGGTGCCTGGTACACCTACGAGGGCGAGCAGCTCGGCCAGGGTCGGGAGAACGCCAAGACCTTCCTCCACGACAACCCCGAGATCATGATCGAGATCTCGGAGCGGATCCGCAGCCAGATGGGGCTCGGCGACGAGGTCGAGGTGGCCGAGTCGGCTGTTCTCGAGCTCGATCCCGACGACGAGCCGATCATGCTCGACGACTGATCTCACGACCGTCGACGGGTCGATCCCAAATCGGAAGAACCGGTAGAAGGGATCGTTCCGTCGACCGTCGAACCACCACCTAGACGGTCGACGCTGGGGCGTCACACACACGGGACCGTCCCGAGCCAGGTGGCAGTCGATGGAGCAGCTGAAGGTCTCGACCAAGTCGAACCCCAACTCGGTGGCTGGCGCCATGGCGGGGGTGCTGCGCCAGGACGGCGTCGTCGAGGTGCAGGTGGTGGGGGCCGGCGCCCTCAACCAGGCCATCAAGGCAGTGGCCATCGCCCGGGGCTACGTCGCCTCCGGCGGCATCGACCTGGTGTGCGTGCCCACCTTCGCCGACATCGAGATCGACGGTGAGCGCCGCACCGCCATCCGCCTGACCATCGAAGACCGCCTTCGCCGCCCCATCGACGAGACCGCCATCCCCGACGGCGCCCTCGAGGAGTTCGTGGCCCGGGAGTCGGCTGGTCGCACCGAGGAGCGCTCCACCGGCAACGGGCACCGCCTCAACTGAGCGAGGCCTCCGCCCAGCCGGGTGGGGTCGCCCGAGCGGGCGTCGGTAGCCTGTCGCCGTGACCGACCCCCGCCGCTTCTTCGTGCGCACCTTCGGGTGCCAGATGAACGAGCACGACTCCGAGCGCATCGCCGGCCTGCTGGCCGCGGATGGCCTGGAGGAGGCGGCATCGGTGGAGGACGCCGACGTGGTGGTGCTCAACACCTGCTGCATCCGGGAGAACGCCGACAACAAGCTCTACGGCACCCTCGGTCACCTGAAGTCGGTGAAGGACGCCAAGCCCGGCATGCAGATCATGGTGAGCGGCTGCCTGGCCCAGAAGGACCGCACCACGGTGACCGACCGTGCGCCCTACGTCGACGTCGTGCTGGGCACCCACAACGTGCACCGGGCGGCCGACCTCCTGCGCGAGGCCACCGAGCGCGGCAGCTCCGTGGTGGAGATCCTGGAGGAGACCGTGGCCGACGACCACGACACCTTCCCCTCGGCTCTCCCGGTGCGGCGCGAGGTGCCCTGGGCGGGCTGGGTCACCATCCAGATCGGCTGCGACAACGCCTGTGCCTTCTGCATCGTGCCCGCCGTGCGGGGCAAGGAGATCAGCCGCCCCTTCCACGACATCGTCACCGAGGTGGCCCGGGCCGCCGCGGAGGGCGTCACCGAGGTGACGCTGCTGGGCCAGAACGTGAACAGCTACGGGCGCGACCTGGCCCTGGCCGAGCGGCAGGCCGGCGGCGACGGCCGCATCCGCCCCTGGTTCGACTCGCTGCTGCGAGCCGTGGGCGCGGTGGAGGGCATCCACCGGGTGCGCTACACGAGCCCGCACCCCAAGGACCTCAGCCTCGACACCATCGCGGCCATGGCCGACACCCCGGCCGTGTGCGAGCACCTCCACCTGCCGCTGCAGTCGGGGAGCGATCGCGTGCTGGCCGCCATGCACCGCGGCTACACGGCCGAGCGCTACCTCGATCGCCTGACCGCCGCCCGGGCTGCCATCGACGACCTCGCCGTCACCACCGACATCATCGTGGGCTTCCCTGGGGAGACCGACGACGACTTCGAGCGCACCCTCGAGGTGGCCGCCGAAGCCGCCTACGACAGCGCCTACACCTTCATCTACAGCTCC
>JBPPMN010000119.1:0-21338 GCA_051306055.1 Acidimicrobiales bacterium | reverse complement strand
CAAGCAGCCCCGTCAGCAGCGCGCGGTCGAGACCCGGGAGCGCATCCTCGACTCGGCGGCTCGCATCTTCGCCGCCCACGGCTACGCCGCCGGCACCACCAACCGCATCGCCGAGGACGCCGACCTGTCGGTCGGGTCGCTCTACCAGTACTTCCCGAACAAGGACGCCATCCTGGCGGAGCTGGTGCGCCGCCACGTGGCCGATGGGCTGGCCGCGCTCGCGCCCCTGCTCGCCGAACCGCCCAGAGGCGACCTCACGGCCCGCCTCGACCAGCTGGTGAGCGCCCTGATCGACCTCCATGTCCACGACCCGCGGCTCCACCAGGTGCTCTTCGAGGAGGCACCCCGCCCGCCCGACGTGCTGGCCGAGCTCCACGCCACCGAGGAGCAGATCGTGGCGATCGTGGCCGCCTGGCTGGAGGCCGACCCCTCCGTGGTCCATCCCGACCCGCTCGTGGCGGCGCGGCTCACGGTGGCTGCGGTCGAGTCACTGGTGCACCGCCTCGTCGCCCGCCCTGAGCCCGTCACCGGCGCGGCCGTGCTGCGGCGCGAGATCGTCCACCTCCTGCACGCCTACCTCCGCACACCGGTGCCGTGCACCGGCTGACCGCCGGCCCGGCCTCGGTGCAGGTCGACCGGGCCCACGGCGGGCGCCTGGCGTCGCTCGTGGTGCACGGCCACGAGCTGCTGGTGCCGGCCGTGCCCGGACGGCCCCTCGAGCCGACCGATCCGCTGCTGTGGGGCGCCTTTCCGATGGCTCCCTTCGCCGGGCGCACGCGTGGCGGGCGCTTCCAGTGGAAGGACACCATCCACGAGCTGGTGCCCAACCACGCCGGCCACGCCATGCACGGCACCGTGTTCGACCGGCGCTGGCTGGTCGAGCGGGCCGACGACCGCTACCTGCGGCTCCGGGCCGACCTCCAGCCGGGCTGGCCCTTCGCCGGCTCGGCCGTGCAAGAGGTGGCCCTCGGGCCCGCGAAGCTCGAGCTCCGCCTCGAGGTGCACAGCCACTTGTCGGCCTTCCCCGCCACCAGCGGCTGGCACCCCTGGTTCCAACGGCACCTGACTAGCGGCGGCCCGCTCACGGTGGCCCTCGACGCCGAGCGCTGGTACCCGCGAGGCGACGACGGCCTCCCGCTCGGCCACCTCGAGCCGCCTCCTCGGCGCGGCCCGTGGGACGACTGCTTCACGGCCATCACCTGGCCCGTCACCCTCACCTGGCCCGACGCCCTCACCCTCACCGTGACCTCCACCTGCGATCACGTGGTGCTGTACGACCAGCAGCCCCACGCCGTGTGCGTGGAGCCGCAGACCGGCCCGCCCAACGCCCTCAACCACCTCGAGCAGGCCCGCATCGTGCGCCCCCACCTCCCGCTGGTGGCAGAGATGGCGCTCACCTGGTCGACGCCTGACGACCCGGCGCCCGGCCCGCTCGGGTCCTAAGGTCGACCCATGGCCGCGATCGGTACCGTCTCCCAGCTCTGGCGCTATCCCGTGAAGTCGTTCCAGGGAGAGCAGGTCGACGCCCTCCAGCTGGCACCAGGCGGCGCGGCGGGCGACCGCACCCTCGCCGTGGTCGACCCTGCGGCGAGCAAGGTGCTGTCGGCCAAGCGCTTCGCCGACCTGCTCCACGCCGCTGCTCGCCTCGAGGCCGACGACGGCATCGTCATCACCCTGCCCGACGGCTCCGAGCACCACGCGTCCGATCCGGGGATCCACACCGTGCTGTCGGCCTGGCTCGACCACGAGGTGCGCCTCGAGGTGCCCCCCGCCACCGGCGTGTTCCCGATGGAGATGTACTCCGGCATGTTCGACGAGGACACGCCCGTGTTCGACTGGCCCGGCCCCGAGGGCACCTGGCTCGATCTGGCCGACGCCCACTGGCTCACCACCGCCAGCCTGGCCGCCATCGCCGGCGACCACCCGGAGGGCCAGTGGGACGTGCGTCGCTTCCGGCCCACCGCCCTCATCGACACCACCGCCGACGGGTTCGTGGAGGACGGGTGGAGCAGCGTGGAGCTGGGCGAGGTCACCTCGGAGATCTTCATGCCGACCCCCCGCTGCAGCATGCCGTCGCGGGCCCAGCCCGGCCTCGAGCGTGACACGGCGATCGGCACCACCATCCGCGACCACCACGACAACAACCTCGGCGTGTACGGGTCGATCGCCCAGAGCGGGACGGTCCGCGTGGGCGATAGCGTGAACGCCAGCTAGCACAGCGCTAGCAGGAGGCGGCTGTCCGGTCGCCGTGTTGAGTTGACCGATGGGTCAATCGCCCGGAAGGCTTGTCCGACCATGCCCAGCGACGCACCTCTCCGGATCGCTCTGCTCACCTATCGGGGCAAGCCCCACGTGGGTGGCCAAGGGGTGTACACCCGCCATCTGGCCAAGGCGCTGATCGACCTCGGCCACCACGTCGAGGTGCTGAGCGGCCAGCCCTACCCGGTGGTCGACGAGCGGGTCCCGCTCATCGAGCTGCCCAGCCTCGACATCTACAACGACCACTTCCCGATGCGTCAGCCTGGGTTGTGGGAGCTGAAGAACTGGAAGGACGTGCTGGAGGTCACCGCCTTCACGGCCGGTACCTTCCCCGAGCCGCTGGCCTTCTCCATGCGGGCCTGGGACCACCTGCGCCACCGCCAGGACGAGTTCGACATCGTCCAGGACAACCAGTGCCTCGGCTACGGCCTGCTGCTCATCGAGCGCCAGCTGGGCCTGCCCGTGCTCGGCACCATCCACCATCCCATCACCGTCGATCGCCGGCTCGAGCTGGAGGCCGCGGAGGGCTGGTACAAGAAGCTCACCCTGCGCCGCTGGTACTCCTTCGTCGACATGCAGACACAGGTGGCCCGCCGCCTGAAGCGGATCATCACGGTGTCGGAGAACTCCTTCAAGGACATCGTCACCGACCACAAGGTCGACCCCGAGCGCATGGCCGTGGTGCCAGTCGGCGTCGACGTCGACCTGTTCAAGCCGCTCCCCGGCGTCGACGTGATCCCCGGTCGCCTCGTCACCACTGCCTCGGCCGACGTCGCCATGAAGGGCCTCAAGTACCTCCTCGAGGCGCTGGCCAAGGTGCGCACGGAGCGCGACGACGCCCACCTCGTGGTGATCGGCAAGCGCAAGCCGGGCGGCGCCAGCGATCAGACCATCGCCAAGCTGGGCCTCGAGGACCACGTGGAGTTCGTCACCGGCGTCCCCGAGCAGCGCATCATCGAGCTCTACTCCGAGGCCGAGATGGCCGTGGTGCCCTCGCTCTACGAGGGCTTCTCGCTCCCCGCCATCGAGGCCATGGCCTGCGGCACGCCGCTGCTGGGCACCACCGGCGGGGCCGTGCCCGAGGTGATCGGCAAGGACGGCGACACCGCCATGGTGGTGGAGCCCGGCGACAGCGAGGCCCTGGCGGCCAAGATCAGCTGGGCCCTCGCCCAGAAGGACCTTCGGGGCACCATCGGCAAGCGTGGCCGGAAGCGGATCATGGACCGCTGGTCCTGGAAGCACACCGCGGCCAAGACCGTCGAGCAGTACCGCATCCGGCTGGAAGAGGGCTAGCGCGTGCTCACCGTCCGCTTCGACCAGCTCGGCGTCCAGCCCGGCGACCTGCTGCTCGACCTCGGCGCCGGGGCCGGCCGGCACGCCTTCGAGAGCTACCGCCGCGGCGTGCGGGTGGTGGCCTTCGACTACTCCGCGGCCGAGCTGAAGGACGTCGGCGGCCTCTTCGCCGCCATGCGCGAGGCGGGCGAGGCAGGCAACCAGCCGGGAAGCCTGGCCGTCACCGCCAACGGCGATGCGCTGGCGCTGCCCTTCGCGGATGCCACCTTCGACCGCATCATCGCCTCCGAGGTGCTCGAGCACGTCACCGACGACCAGCTGGCGCTGCGCGAGGCATGGCGGGTGCTGAAGCCCGGCGGCACGCTGGCCGCCACGGTGCCGTCGTGGCTGCCGGAGCAGATCTGCTGGGCGCTGTCGGAGGAGTACCACGCCCCGTTCGTGGAGGGTGGCCACGTGCGGATCTACACCGAGGCACGGTTGCGGGCCCGGATGCGGGCCGCCGGCCTCCAGCCCCGAGGCGCCCACCACGCCCACGCGCTGCACTCGCCCTACTGGTGGCTGAAGTGCGCCGTCGGTCCCACCAACGACGACCACCCGCTGGTGCGGGCCTTCCACCAGGTCCTCCTGTGGGACATCGCCCAGATCCAGCCGATGGGTACCGTCACCCGGCTCACCGAGCGGGTGCTCAACCCGGTGCTGGGCAAGAGCCTGGTCGTCTACGCCCGCAAGCCCAAGAGGAAGGTCTAGGCATGCCCATCGACGTCCCGGGCCTCGTCTCGGCCACCGACCTCCACGCCACCGTCGACGGCATCGCCGAGTGGCAGCTCCCCTCGGGGATGATCCCGTGGTACCCCGGCGGGCACGCCGACCCCTGGAACCACGTGGAGGCGGCCATGGCCCTCGACCTCGGCGGCCGGCGGGCCGAGGCCGACCGCGCCTACGAGTGGCTCATCGACCTGCAGCGGCCCGATGGCTCCTGGCACCAGTACTACGTCGCCGCCGACGACGGCTCCACGGAGGTGGAGCAGGACAAGCTCGACGCCAACGTGTGCGCCTACATCGCGGCCGGGGTCTGGCACCGCTGGCTCCTCACCGACGACCGCGGCTTCGTGGAGGAGCTCTGGCCCGTCGTCGAGAAGGCCATCGACTTCGTGCTCGACCTCCAGACGCCGCGCGGCGAGATCCTCTGGGCCCGCCACGCCGACGGCACGCCCTGGAGCTTCGCCCTGCTCACCGGCTCCTCGTCGATCTGCCACAGCCTGCGCTGCGCCATCGGCATCGCCGAGCTGCTCGGCCACGAGCGCCCCGACTGGGAGCTCTCGGCCGCCCGCCTGGCCCGGGTGATCCGAGACGTGCCCGAGGCCTTCGCCCCCAAGCACCGCTGGGCCATGGACTGGTACTACCCCGTGCTCGGCGGCGTGGTGCTGGGTGAGGCCGGGCGCGCTCGCCTCGACGAGCGCCGCGACACCTTCGTGATGGACGGTCGGGGCGTCCGCTGTGTGAGCGACCGGCCCTGGATCACGGTGGCCGAGACCTGCGAGTGCGCGCTGGCCCACCTCGCGGTCGGCGACCGCCAGATGGCCCAGACCCTGTTCGGGTGGGCCCAGCAGTTCCGCCACGACGACGACGGTCGCTACTGGACCGGCACGGTGTTCCCCGACGAAGCCCGGTTCCCGGGCGGCGAGCGCAGCACCTACACGGCGGCCAGCGTGATCCTGGCCGCCGACGCGCTGGCCGGCAGCACGCCCGCCAGCGCCCTCTTCGCCGAGAGCGCCGGCGTCCTCCCACCCCTCATGCAGCTCCCCGAGGACCTGTAGCCCTCAGGCTGTCCGGCGCAGCACCCGGAGGCTGCCGACGGCGGCGACCTCCTCGAAGCGGCCCGACTCGAGGGCCGGGCGGTAGATGTGGTCGTGGGGGGCCTGGCCGCCATCGGACGGATCGGCGAACACGTCATGGATGCACAGCGTGCCGCCGGTGACGACGTGGGGGGTCCAGCGCTCGTAGTCGAGCCGGGCCGGCTCCGCCCCGTGGCCGCCGTCGATGAACAAGAAGGCCAGCGGCGTGGCCCAGGCCGCCGCCACCGTCGGCGAGTCGCCGACCACCGCGATCACGGTGCCCTCCAGGCCGGCGTCGTGCACGGTCTTGCGGAAGACCGGCAGCGTGTCCATCTTCCCCACCGTCGGGTCGACGAGGTCGGGCTCATGCCACTCCCAGCCGGGCTGGTTCTCCTCGGAGCCGCGGTGGTGGTCGACGGTGAACAGCACCCGTCCGAGCGACCGGACCGCCGCGCCCAGGTAGACCGATGACTTGCCGCAGTAGGTGCCCACCTCGAGCAGCGGCCCGGCGACGGCGACCGCCGCGGCGGCATCGTGGAGGGCGAGCCCCTCCTCGGCTGGCATGAAGCCCCTCGCTGCCTCTGCGTGGCGGCGCAGCTCGTCGTCCATCACCCACACCCCGAATTCTGGCGTCCGGATTGGGCGCCACATGCCCAGATCTGACGCCAGATCTCAGGGTGGGTGCGACTTCCTGGTTCTTGCGTCAGAGTCAGGCGCGCTGCGCCGCCTTGTGACGCCAGAACTCCCGGGGTGAGGAGCATCACCAGGTGTCGGTGTGGATGATGCGGTCGAGGTCGCGGCGGGCCCCGGGCTTGAAGTCGGTGCCGCCGAGGGTGTGGGCCACCGGGATGAGGGCGCCTTGCATCACGTGGTCGGGGATGCCGAGCAGCGCCGCCGCCTCCTTCTCGTTGGTGAGGTGCAGCGTGGTCCAGCAGGTGCCGAGGCCCCGGGCCCGGGCGGCCAGCATGAAGCTCCACACGGCCGGCAGCAGCGATCCCCAGAGGGCGGCCTGCCAGGCCACCGGGAGGTTGTCGGTGCGGCCCTCGATGCACGGGATCACGTGCACGGGCACCTCGGCGAGGTGGTCGGCCAGGTACTGGGCCGAGCTGATCACCCGCTTGGTGGTGTCGAGGAAAGCGGGGTCGTCCTGGGGGAGGTTGGCCACGACGGCGTCGGGGTTGCCGTACATGACGGCGAAGCTGGCGGCGTACCACTCGGCCAGCTGACGGCGCTTGTCGGCATCGGTGACCACCACGAAGTGCCAGCCCTGGTTGTTGCCTCCCGTGGGGGCCTGGGTGGCCACCTCGAAGCACTCCCGCAGGAGCGACGGGTCGACGGGGCGCGTGAGGTCGAGCCGCTTGCGGACCGATCGGGTGGTGGAGAGGAGCTCATCGGGCCCGAGGGGCAGCAGGGTCGACATGAGGCGGGACGCTACTCCGGCCCTACGATGCGGCGGTGTCCGCCGCCCACGCCGCCAACGGTGAAGGCGCCCGCGTGCGCCTCAACCGGCTGGGCGAGGCCCTGCGCTCGGGGCTCTGGTTCATCCCGAGCGTGTTCGTGCTGGCCTCGATCCTCCTGTCGCTCGGCATGGCCGCCCTCGACCGGCGGCTGGGAGGCGAGGACCCGGCCTGGCTGGTGCTGTCGCGCGATCCCGACGTCGCGCAGACGGTGCTCTCCACCGTCGCCGGCTCCACCCTCACGTTCACCGGCGCCCTCTTCTCGATCACGGTGGTGGCCCTCCAGCTGGCCAGCTCGCAGTTCTCCCCGCGAGTGCTGCGGAGCTTCCTCCGAGACCGCACCAACCAGCTGTGCCTCGGGGTGTTCCTCGCCTCGTTCACCTATGCGCTGCTGGGGCTGCGGGCGGTGCGCCCGGGAGCGCCGGAGGGCGAGGCCGAGGTACCGGGGCTCACGCTCACGGTGGCCTTCGTGCTCGTGCTGATCAGCCTGGCCGCCTTCGTGCTCTTCGTGCACCACGTCACCCAGAGCATCCGGGTGGTCCACATCATCGACTCCGTCGCCGAGGAGAGCCGCAGCACGATCCACTCCTGCCTGCTCGACGACCCCGATCCGATGGTTCCAGCGCCCGGCGGTCCACCTGATCGCACGCTCCACTTCGAGCGGACGCCCGGCGTGATCGTGGCCATCACCGAGCACCGCCTGGTGGAGGTGGCCGCCGAGCACGACACCACCATCGTGCTGCGCTTCGGTGTGGGCGACCACCTGGCGTCGGGCGTGCCGGTGGTCGAGCTCCACGGCGGCGACTTCGCCGGGGTCGACCCCGAGGCCGTGCTCTGCCACATCGGCACCGGCCCGGAGCGCACGTCCCACCAGGACCTCGGGTCGGGCCTTCGCCAGCTGGCCGACATCGCGGTGAAGGCGCTGTCGCCTGGCATCACCGACCCCACCACGGCCACCCAGGCCATCGACCGGCTCCACGACCTGCTGCGACGGATCGGCACCGGCCACCTTCCGAGCGGCACCCACCTCGACCACGACGGGCACCTCCGGCTGGTCATCCCCACCGCCCGGTTCGACGACCTCGTGCAGCTGGCCTTCGACGAGATCCGCCGCTACGGCCGTGAGAGCCTGCAGGTGCACCGGCGGCTGCGAGCGGTGCTGCTCGACCTGCTCGACGCCACCCCCCTCCACCTCCACGACCCGCTCGAGGAACAGCTCTCGCTGCTCGACCGCGACGCCGACGACGCCGAGCAACCAGAGGACCGCCAGCGGGCTCGCACCCCCGACCGGCAGGGCATCGGGTCACCGCAGCACTGACCCTGGGGGCGCGCGCCACGCCTTGCCCGGATCAGTCGACGATCAGGCCGGGCTCTCCTGGGCGATGATCTCGTCGAGCTCCGGGCGACCGAACATCACCTGGTCGAGGAAGAGGAACTTGGCCACCCAGAGCACGCCGAAGCCGGCGAGGCTGGCCGCCATCACCAGCAGCGTGGAATCCGACATCCGCTGCACGAGCGCCACCAGGCCGGTCGACAGGGCCAGCCCGGCCCCCGTGAACACCCAGAAGGGCAGGACCTCCCGACGGAAGCTGACCTTGCCGTCGGCGCTCCACACCCAGTGCTTGTTCAGCAGGAACACGGGGATGGCGCAGATCATCACGGCCGTGACGTTGGACAGCGTGGGATCTCGCTCCATCAGCCCCACGAACACGGCGAGCATGCTCTGGGTGAGGACGACGCCCACCACGGACACCATCGAGTACTTGATGGCCAGCGCGCCGCGGCCGCCGGTGACGCGGTCGAGCACCGCCATGGGAGACATCCTCACGAGATCGGAGCCTAGAGCCCGGTGCTTGAGCCCCAACAGCCAGCGATCGTCGGTCGACCTCGGGAAGCGGCTGTTCGGCAGGCCGGGACCGGGCCGCGCGGCCGGTACGCGAGGATGTCCGCCATGTCGCAGGACGCGGTCGATGCCCTCGTGAAGCTGCTCGACCTCGAACCGATCGAGGTCAACCTCTTCCGGGGCGTCTCCCCCGACGAGGAGCGGCAGCGGGTGTTCGGTGGCCAGGTGGCCGGGCAGGCCCTGGTGGCGGCGGCCCGCTCCGTGGAGCCGGGCCGGAGCGTCCACTCGCTGCACGCCTACTTCCTGCGCCCGGGCGACCCCGCCGTGCCGATCCTCTACGAGGTCGACCGCATCCGCGACGGCCGCTCGTTCACCACCCGCCGCGTGGTGGCCATCCAGCACGGCAAGGCCATCTTCAACCTGCAGGCCAGCTTCCAGGTGCCCGAGGAGGGCCTGGAGCACGAGGAGGCCTTCCCCGAGGTGACGCCGCCGGAGGACCTGCCCGACTTCAAGACCCGCATGGCTCCCTTCGCCGAGCGCATGGGGGCGTGGTACTTCCGCCCTCGCCCGATCGACACCCGCCACGTCGACTGGAACCCACCCGACCGCCAGGAGCCGCTGCCGCCGTACCAGAAGGTGTGGCTGCGGGCCGACGGGGTGCTCCCCGACGACCCGGTGCTCCACGCCTGCGTGCTCACCTACGCCAGCGACATGACCCTGCTCGACACCGCGCTGCTGCCCCACGGGGGCAGCTGGGACGACGATGGTCTCTTCATGGCCAGCCTCGACCATGCGATGTGGTTCCACCGCCCGTTCCGGGCCGACGAGTGGCTGCTCTACAGCCAGGACACGCCGTCGGCCTCGGCCGGCCGCGGCCTCGGCCGGGGCTCGATCTTCACGCGTGAGGGCCACCTCGCCGTCACCGTGGTGCAGGAGGGGCTCATCCGGGTGGTGCGCTCATGAGGCTCCGCTGGCGGATCGTGGTCGGTGCCCTCACCGTCGTCACCGTTGCCTGCAGCAGTGGAGGCGACGATGACGCGGAGGGCACCACCACCACCGCCCCCACCAGCTCCACCGCACCGGTGGAGGAGACCACCACCACGGCGGCGCTGGCCGAGGGCACGCTCGACACCGTGAACGTCTCGACCCTCGAGGTGGCCGAGCTCGACGAGCCCATCGCCATGGCGGTGCGACCCGGCTCACCCGACCTCTACGTGGCCGAGAAGGCCGGACGGATCCGGCTCATCAAGGTGACGGAGCGCGACGGCACCGACCAGGTCACCTACCAGCTGCAGAACACGCCGCTGCTCGACATCAGCGACGACGTCCTCGACGATGGCGAGCAGGGCTTCCTGGGCATGGTGTTCTCCACCGACGGCCGGAAGATCTACGTCAGCTACAGCAACCGCGGTGACGGCGCCGGTCACGTGGTCGAGTACGAGCTGGGCGACGGTGCGTCCATCGACGCCCGATCTGCGCGCGAGCTCCTGGTGGTGGAGCAGCCCTTCGCCAACCACAACGGCGGCCACCTCGCCATCGGCCCCGACGGCTACCTCTACGTGGGTCTGGGCGATGGCGGCAGCGGAGGCGACCCAGCGGGGAACGGGCAAGACCCCAGCACCCTGCTCGGCTCCATCCTGCGCATCGACCCCGAGCAACCCGACCTCGAGGGCCCGCCCTACGCCATCCCCGCGGGCAACCCGTTCGACGGGGAGGACGGCCGGGCGGAGATCTGGCTCTACGGCGTGCGCAACCCGTGGCGCTTCAGCTTCGACCACAGCACGGGCGATCTCTGGGTGGCCGACGTCGGCCAGAACGCCTTCGAGGAGATCAACCGCCTCTCGGCCGACGGCGGGTTCGACGCCGGCCGGGGCGCCAACCTCGGCTGGAACGAGATGGAGGCCACCCACCCCTTCGACGGCGGGGAGAACCCCGACGGCGCCGTGCTGCCCATCTTCGAGTACGGGCGCGACGACGGCTGCTCGGTCACGGGTGGCTACGTCTACCGCGGCGAGGAGATCCCCGGGCTGGTCGGCACCTACCTCTACGCCGACCTCTGCGTCCCCGGGCTCCGCGGCCTGCAGCTCGACAGCGGGACCGTGATCGACACCCGCACCTGGGACCTCCCGGTGGAGCAGGCCTACAGCTTCGGCCAGGACGACGACGGTGAGCTCTACGTGCTCCTCGGCTCCGGGCCCGTCCTCAAGCTGATCCCGGGCTGACCGATGGCCGCCGACGACGTCCCGCTGAAGGTCTTCCACCTCACCACCGCAGCGGAGTGGGCGGCGGCCCAGGCGCCTGGCGAGCTGCGCCCACCGAGCCTCAGCGCTGAGGGCTTCGTGCACTGCTCCACCTCGGTGCAGCTGGCCGGCACCATCGACCGCCACTTCGCCGAAGCGGGCGAGCTGGTGCTGCTCCGCCTCGACCTCGAGCGCATGGGCGAGGAGCTGGTGTGGGAGGAGGCCCGCCCCGGCGAGGTCTACCCCCACCTCTACCGCGCCGTCGCGGTGGCCGACGTGGCCGAGGTGGTCGGGTGGCGTCGCGGCGAGTCCGACCTGCCCGGCTGAGCACCGGCCCCCTCAGCGGCGCAGCACCACCAGGCTCCAGCCCTCCACCGTGGTCCGCTCCACCTCCATCAGCCCGGGGTAGGCGGCGACCGCCTCGTCGGCCTGCGGTTCGAGCAGACCGGTGAGCACGAGGAGCCCGGCGCCGGTGGCGAGGAGGGAGGGGGCCAGCTCCACCAGCACCCCCAGCCCGATGTTCGCCACCACCAGGTCGAACGGTCCGGCCAGCGAGGCGACGGGCTCGGTGGTGGCCCGCACCTTCCCCGCCACCGCGTTGGCCCGCGCGTTGGCCGCCACCACCTCCACGACGGCCGGGTCGATGTCGGTCCCGACCGCCTCCGAAGCGCCCAGGAGCGCGGCCGCCACGGCCAGCACCCCGCTGCCGGTCCCCACGTCGAGCACCCGGTGCCCCGGCCGGAGACGGGTCTCGAGGGCAGCCACCGCCAGGCGGGTGGTGGGGTGCGAGCCCGACCCGAACGTGCGGGCCGGCTCGAGGCGCACCAGCACGTCGTCGGCGTCGCCGGCCTCCTCCGGCAGCCAGGCCGGGTGGAGCACCATCCGGCGACCGGCGCGCACCGGTCGAGCGTGGACCCGCCACGCGTCGAGCGCGCCGTCGTCGACGATGACCAGCGCCGGCGACCACCGGGGGTCGACGAGCCCCAGGTCGCGCACATCGGCGCGCAGGCGGACCCGACCGTCGCCCAGGTCGTGCTCCTCCACCGCCGAGGGCTGGGCCTGCCACAGGGCGTCGGCCGCCAGCTCGACGTCGGAGGCGCTCACCACCACGTCGACGATCGGCACGTCCTCGATCGTAGATCGGGCCCCCGAGGGGCCCCCGGTCCGACCTCCTACCCTGGGCACCATGGTGCTCCGCTCCCGAGTCCTCGCCGCGCTCGTGGCCGCCGCCCTCGCCGGCGCCTGCGCGGCCGAGGCCGAGCCGTCGGCGGTGGAGCAGCCCGACACCACCTCCACCACCTCCCCGCCGACCACCACGTCGACCACGGTGGAGGCGACCACCTCGACCACCGCCCCGATCGACGTGCTCTCCCTGCGGCCACCCGCTCCCGCGGCCGACCCGGCCGGCCTGGCCACCCAGATCGCCGACGCCGAGCGCACCCTTCGCGACCCGGCGGCCGACGATGCCGCCCTCGCCGAGGCGGCGCTGGCCCAGCAGGTGGCCTATCGGGCCCTCGGGCTGCGCCCCGAGTGGGATGCCGCGGTGCTGGGCGCGGTCCCCGAGGAGCTCCACACCGCGGTCACCACCCACCTGGCCGCCCGCCGCGAGTTCCGGGCGATGCACCGCAACCTCTCCCCCACGCTGCCCGCGTGGCAGATCGTGGCGCCCGTGCCGGTCGAGGAGCTCCGCGGCCACTACGCAGAGGCCGAGGCCGCCTTCGGCATCCCGTGGCACTACCTGGCCGCCATCCACCTCGTGGAGACGGGGATGGGCCGGATCCGCGGCCTCTCGGTCGCCGGGGCGCAGGGCCCGATGCAGTTCATGCCCGCCACCTGGCAGGCCTACGGCGCCGGCGGCGATGTGAACGATCACCGTGACGCGATCATGGGCGCGGCCCGCTACCTGGCGGCGAACAACGGCCCGGCCGACATGGACAACGCTCTGTTCCGCTACAACAACAGCAACCGCTACGTCCGCGGCGTGCACCACTACGCGGCGCTGATGGCCGAGCACCCCCAGGCCTTCGAGGCCCTCTACCACTGGGGCATCTGGTACCTCACCGATCAGGGCGACGTGTACCTGCCGGTGGGCTACGAGCAGCCCGAGCCCATCCCGGTCGCCGCCTACCGACCGGGCTGACCCGGCTGGTCCGGGCGCGGCCTACGCTGCCGCCGATGGACGACGCCGAGGCCATACGCAACCTGCTCGGCACCTACGGCGAGCGCATCGACCAGGGCGACTTCGACGCCGTGGGCCAGCTCTTCACCCATGGTGCGCTGGCCGACGAGCGCGGCCGGGTGCTGGCGGAGGGCCCCGAGGCGGTGGCCGCCTTCTACCGGGCCGGCACGCAGCTGCACGACGGCTCGCCCCGCACCACCCACCAGGTGTCGGGCACCATCCTCGAGGTCGACCCCGACGGCCGGGGCGCCACGGCGCGGTCCACGTACGTGGTGCTCCAGCAGACCGACGAGCTGCCGCTGCAGCCGATCATCACCGGTCGCTACCACGACCGCTTCTCCCGCCGCGACGGTGGCTGGCACTTCGCGGAGCGCCGGTTCTCGGTGACCCTCGTGGGCGAGCTGCGCCACCACCTGGCCTACGAGCTGCCCGCCCCCGGGCCGTCGCCGACCTGACGCCTCCGGGCCCCCACCGAGCGGCGGGGTTGGCGGGTCAGCGCTTGTCGGAGAGCTCGGTGGCCTTCTGGCGGGCCTGCTCGGCCATCGCCTCGCCCCGAACGACCGCCTCGTCCTTCAGCGCGGCGGCCTTCTCTGCGGCGCGCTCCAGGTGCGGCGCCGCGGCCTCGCTCACCTCGTGCAGCTTCTCGCGCGCCCGCTTGCTCTGCTTCCGCGCCTCCTTGCGGGCCCGCTCCGCCTCGACTCGTGCTCGCTCGGCCGCCTTCTCGCTGGCGGCAGCCGCCTGCTTGGCCGCCTTGCGGCCCCGACGGCCGGCCTCGCGGGCCTGCTCCTCCACCACGGGCTGAGCCGCAGCCAGCAGACCCTCGATCGACTCCTTGGCCTCGTGCGCCTTGGCCTTCCGACGCTCGCGCCGCGACAGCTTCGCCTCCTCGGCGGCCTTGGCCGCCTTCTTGGCCGCCTTGCGGCGCCGCCGGCCCCCCTTGGCCGCCTCGGCCCGCTTGGCCTCCTTCAGCGCCTCCACCTTGGCCTTCTCGGCGGCTCGCTCGGCGATGGCGATCCGTCGATCGAGGTCGGTCCGAGCGGCGTGCTCGCTCTCGAGGGCCGACTCCGCCGCCTTCTGCGCCTTCTCGGCTCGACGGATGCGCTCCTTCTTGGAGCGGAAGTCGATGATGCCCAGGGTGGAGATCGAGAGCGTCTTGCGGATGAGTCCCATCGTGGGCCTCCTCAGGTCGGGAACGTGCCCCGGTCTACCCCATCAGGCCGGAGCGGAACCGTGGACGGCCCCCGCACCCTACGATCCGGACCCGTGACCGCGCCCCGATCGTTCCGCCAGCACCGCTTCGCGCCGCCACCGGGCGCCACCGAGCTGCTGCTGGTGCGCCACGGTGAATCGGAGCCTGCCGTCGAGGGCTCGCCGTTCCCCCTCGTCGACGGGCACGGCGACCCGGCGCTGTCGCCCGAAGGGCGGGACCAGGCCACGCTGGTGTGCGCCCGCCTGGCCCGAGAGGGCATCGGTGCCATCTACGTCTCCAAGCTCCGTCGCACCGCGGAGACGGCCGCCGCCCTGGCCGCCGCCCTGGGCACGACGCCGACGGTCGACCCCGACCTGCACGAGGTGCACCTCGGCGAGTGGGAGGGCGGCGCCTTCCGCCTCCACGTGGCCGAGGGGCACCCGGCGGCCCTGCGCATGTACGAGGAGGAGCGCTGGGACGCCATCCCCGGCGCCGAGTCCGCCGACGCCTTCGCGGCCCGAGCTCGCCGTGCCGTGGAGCGCATCGCCGCCGCCCACCCCGACCAGCGGGTGGCGGTGTTCGCCCACGGGGGGATCATCGGGCAGATCCTGGCCGAGGCCACCAGGTCGCGCCCCTTCGCCTTCACCGGCGCCGACAACGCCTCCGTCTCGCACCTCGTCGTGGTGGGTCAGCGCTGGGTGCTGCGCCGCTTCAACGACACCACGCACCTCGACGCCGGGCTCACCACCGAGGCCGCACCACCGACCTGAGCCGGCGTCAGCGATCGCCGCCGTGCCACTGCACCAGCACGAGCGTGGCATCGTCGTCGAGCTGTTCGCTCTGGTGCTCCACCACGGCGCGGGCCAGCCGCCGCACGACCTCCTCGGGGGCGAGCTCGGACGAGGCCTGCTGGCCCACGAGGTCGACCAGGCGCTCCACACCGAAAAGCTCGCCGCCGGGCTGGTGGGCCTCCACCACCCCGTCGGTGTAGAAGAGCACCGCGTCGCCCGGCTCCAGGACCTCCTCGGCCACCGTGATGGCCGGCGTCCGCGACACCGCCCCCATCCCCCACGGCACCGTCGGCGGGCAGTCGAGCTCGCCCACCACCTGACCCGAGCGGATGAGCAGGGGAAGGGGGTGGCCGGCGTTGGTCCAGCGCAGCTGGCCCGATTCCAGGTCGAGGCGAGCCAGCTGGCCCGTGACGAAGGCGCCGTTGGAGAAGTGAGCCGCCATGGCGGCGTCGAGGTTGGTGTGGATCTGCTCGAGCGACCGCGCCTCTCGCCGGTCGTGGCGGTAGGACCCGATGCCCAGCGCGGCGATGAGGGCGGAGCCGACCCCGTGGCCCACCGCATCCATCACGGCCACGTCGAACGCGGTGTCGTTGAGGGCGTAGTCGAAGCAGTCGCCTCCCACGTCGTAGGCCGGCTCCACCAGCCCGGCCACCGTGACCCGCTCCGACTTCAGCACCAGCGGCGGCAGGAGGTCCCACTGCATGCTGGCGGCCAGCGACAACGCCTCTCGGCGGCGATAGAGGTTGTAGAGGTCGGTGAAGCGAGCCTGGGTGGCCACCAGGTACCCGGCCAGGAGACCGAGCTCCTCGCACGCCCCGAGGGTGGCGTCGTCGACCGCCGGCACCGTCAGGGCCAGCACCCCGGTGCGGTCCGAGCCCTCGATGATCGGCACCCACACCCGCACCGAGCCGTCGCGCTCGGCGTGGACGGGCTGGTGGTCGGTGAAGGCCCGACCGGCCATGCTCGAGGCCACCGGCTCCGAGGTAGGCACCTCGAGGTGCGTGCGCCGGTCGGGGATCGGCTCGAGCGTCTGGTGGGCGAAGTCGGCCAGGTAGGCCACCACGTCGGTGGCGTCGAGGTCGCGGGCGACCCCGAGAAGGACGTCGGCGATCGAGCTCGGGTCGACCCCTTGAGCGGCGCGCAGTGCGGGGCCCAGCTCCAGTCGGGTCATCGACCGACCCTACCGGGGGCGCCGGCCATGGCGTCGGGCCCGGCACCTGACTCGCTGCGAGCCAGACCGCCGGGCAGGGACGGGGCACTAGGTTGCCCGCCGACCGGCGGCTGAGGAGGCGACCGTGAGCGAGAGGGAGGCGCTCCGACCTCGGGTGGTCACGCTCGTGCTGTGCCGACCCGACGGGACCGTCCTCGGCGCGCTGCCTCCGTTCGAGGTGGCCGTGCCCTGGTGGCAGGAGGTCGCTCCGGTCGTGACCGCTGCATGGGAACGCCATGGCCTGCGAGCCACGGTGCTCCGACTGCTCGATGCCGTGCCGGACGCTCGGAGCGCCGGTGGGCCGGTCACCTATCTCGCGGAGGTGGACGACGGACCCCTCCCGGAGCTCACCCCCTGGCCCGGCGACCTCGACGAGGAGGAGCCGCTCAGGGCACCCTGGGCCCGACCGGGCGGTCCGGCGGCCGACCTGGCATGGGCCGACGCAGCACTCCACGAGCGGCGCACGCCCCGCGTGGCTGCAGCCCAGCAGGTGCGGACCTGGAACCTCTCCAGCCTGTGGCGGTTGCCCACCGCCGACGGTGCGGCCTGGCTGAAGGTGGTGCCGCCCTTCTTCGCCCACGAGGGCTCCGTGCTGGCCGCCCTCCCGGTCGGCCTCGTCCCTCCGATGCTGGCCCACGACGGACCGAAGGTGCTCCTCGCCGAGGTGCCGGGCGACGACCAGTACGACGCCACCGGCGCCCCCTTGAGCGAGATGGTCCGCCTCCTGGTGGATCTGCAGGCGAGCTGGATCCAGCGGGCCGACGAGCTGCTCGCCCTCGGCGCTCCCGACTGGCGGGCGGAACCCCTCGCGACCCAGCTGGCCCAGCTCGTCGATGCCGCCGCCCCCACCCTCGACCTCCCTGTCGCAGCCACCCTGGAGGCCCTGGTCGATGGGCTCTGGGACCGCTTCGCGCAGGTGTCGACCTGCGGTCTCCCGGACACGCTCGTGCACGGCGACTTCCATCGTGGCAACGTCCGAGGCGACCCTGGCCGCTTCGTCCTGCTCGATTGGGGCGACTGTGGTCTGGGGCACCCGATGCTGGACCAGGCCGCCTTCCTCGACCCGCTCCCCGCGGCCGACCAGGACCCGGTGCGGACCACGTGGGCGGGCGCATGGAAGGCCGCCATCCCGGGGAGCGACCCGGAGCGGGCAGCTGCGCTCCTGGCGCCGGTGGCGGCCCTGCGCCAGGCACTCGTCCACCGGCGCTTCCTCGACGCCATCGAGCCGAGCGAGCGGATCTACCACCGCGACGACCCGGCCGCATGGCTCACGCGCGCCGCGCACCTCGCTCGGGCGACGAGCACGCGTCGAGCCGGTGGTTGAGGCGGCGCGCGATCTCGCCTAGGAAGTCGGCGACGACACGACCAGGGAGTACCGCGATGGGCGACGCGAGCGGCCAGGGCAACGACGAGCACAGCGATCCCGACGCCGACCTGCTGCAGATCGTCGAGTCGGCGCGCCGCCTCGGCGTCGAGCTCGACGAAGCCGACGCCCTCGGCTGGTTGACGGCGATGGCAGCCGGTTCCGAGGGCAGCGAGGTGGTGGTCGACATCGGGAGCGGCGCGTTCGGCCACCGCGTCTCCATGCTCGACCTCAACCCGTCGCAGCTGGCCCGCTTCCGGGAGATCGGTCACCTCGTCGAAGTGCCCGACCGACCCGGCGTGGTCGAGACCGCGCTCGCCCTCTCCGGCTCCGCCGCCCAGTCGAAGGTGCAGGCCTATCCGGGCGACGCCGACTTCTTCGAGCGGGTGAACATCCTGGCGCCGACGAGAGACGACGCCTGCCGGATCCTGGCGGAGCTGATGTGCGAGAAGGTCCGCACGAGTGCGGGTGGGCCGAACCACCGGTTCATGGACATGCGCCTGGGCTCGTATCCGTGCGACGTCGTGCGCGACGGCGAGGCGCACAAGCGCGGGGGCTCCGTCGTGTGGACGCTGACCGACATCGAGGCGGGCGCCATCGAGGTGGCACTCCCCGACCGCACCCCGACCACCCTCCGCCTCGACGACCTGGCCCTCGATCCGGGCTGGTGCAAGATCGACTGGATCGTTGGCGACCCGGAGCACAAGCGGCTGGCCAACGCCAGCAACATGCTCGACGTCACCTGGGAGGCGCCCGACGGCTCGATCACCCCGCTCGACGGACACCTCGACGCCTACTTCCAGGAGGTGTACCTCGACGCGGCGTCGATCCCGCTCTTCTCCAAGCTCGCCCAGCACGTGTCGGAGGACGCGCTGGCCGACTACTGCGACGCACTGGAGAAGGAGGTCCACAAGTACCTCGGCGACCCCAACTACGGGAAGGCCGCCCGGCGCATGTACAACCTCTTCCGCATGAACGGCCGCTACGCGGAGGCCGCCTACATCCGCGAGCTCTTCGACGAGCCGGCCAGCATGCTCTACCAGGTGTGGTCGTTGATGCGGACCATCGACGAGGCCGTCGATCCCACCTCCCCGATGGACATCCAGACCGCCATCGACCAGGCCGACGAGCTCGTCGGCGCCGTGGAGCAGGCCTTCGACGGGGACCAGGAGCGGGAGGTGGTCGACGCGCTCCTCTCCCTGCGCGACGGCATCGCCCGCCGCGACCGGAGCGAACGGTGGGAGGCCGAGGTCGACGGCGCCCGCAACCGGGTCAGCAACCTCGTCAACTCGTTCTTCCACGACCGACTGAAGGGCCTGCCGGCGATCTCGGAGTACATGGAGCAGGTGGCGCCGTCAGCAGGCGGCACCGCATCAGCGTGACCGACGCCCACGAGACCCTGGTGTCGGTGGACGTGGAGACCGCCGGCCCCCACCCGGGTCGCTACTCCCTGCTCGCCATCGGCGCCTGCCTCGTCGATCGCCCCGACGAGGGGTTCTACGTGGAGCTGCAGCCGCAGCACGACGACGTGGTGCCAGAGGCGCTCGCCATCAGCGGTCTGTCGATGGACGACCTGCGTCGCCGGGGCGCCCCGCCACCCCAGGCCATGGGTGACTTCGCCAGCTGGCTCGAGCGGGTGACGCCCCCCGGCAGCCGGCCGGTGTTCGTGGGCTTCAACGCAGCCTTCGACTGGATGTTCGTCAACGAGTGGTTCCACCAGCACCTCGGGCGGAACCCCCTCGGGCACAGCACCGTCGACATCAAGGCCTACGCCATGGGCCGCTACGGCTGTTCGCTCGCCGAGACCTCCTTCGCCCGCCTCGCGGAGCGGTACGGCGGGTCGCCCTCGCTGACGCACCACGCCCTCGACGACGCCCGAGCACAGGCCGACCTGTTCGCCCGCATCCGCGCGCGCTGATCTGGCCCCGCAGGACATCTGACGCACCGTCAGGTTCGATGTGCCTCGGCAGGCGGCGGGCAGCCAGACTGCCGGCGGAGGGATCACCGTGCCGCAGGACACCGAGAGCTCGTCGCCAGAACAGGACCGCATCGAAGCGGCACGCCAGCGCTATCGCGCCGAGCGCGAGAAGCGCCTCCGAGCCGATGGGCAGGCGCAGTACTCCCAGCTCGCCGACGAGTACGAGGAGTTCGACCACGACCCCTGGGTGGAGCCCGGCTTCACCCGGCCGCCGGTGGTCGAAGAGGTGCAGGCCGTCATCGTGGGTGGCGGGTTCGCCGGGATGCTCACGGCCGTCGGCTTGAAGGCGCGGGACATCTCCGACTTCCGCATCGTCGACAAGGCTGGCGACTTCGGCGGCACCTGGTACTGGAACCGCTACCCGGGTTGCATGTGCGACGTCGAGTCGCTCATCTACCTCCCGCTCCTCGAGGAGACCGGCTACCGACCCACCATGCGCTACGTGCCGGCGCCGGAGATCTTCGAGCACTGCCAACGCATCGGCCAGCAGTACGACCTCTACCCCCACGCCCTGTTCCAGACGGAGATCGATACGGCCAAGTGGGACGCCACCACCTCGCGCTGGCGAGTCGTCACCACACGGGGCGACCAGCTGTCGGCCCGGTTCCTCATCACGGCCGGCGGCATCCTCCACAAGGCCAAGCTGCCGGCCATCGAGGGCATCACCGACTTCACGGGTCGTGCCTTCCACACGGCCCGCTGGGACTACGCCTACACGGGGGGCAGTCCCACCGAGCCGATGGACCGGCTGGCCGACAAGCGCGTCGGCATCATCGGCACCGGGGCCACGTCGATCCAGCTCGTGCCGCAGCTCGCTCGCGCCGCCAAGGAGGTCTACGTGTTCCAGCGCACGCCCTCGGCCGTCGGCGTGCGGGCCAACGCCCCCATCGATCCGGCCTGGTTCGACGAGCAGGAGCCGGGCTGGCAGGTGGAGCGCATGCGCAACTTCACCTCGGCCGTCACCGGAGAGCAGCCCGAGCGCGACCTCGTCGACGACGGCTGGACGAAGGTGCTCTGGCAGGACACCCAGACCGAAGCCGCCACCCCCGAGCAGGCGGCCGAGCTCGAGCGGGCCGACTTCTCGGTGATGGAGGCCATGCGGGCCCGGATCGACGGGATCGTGGACGACCCGGCCACCGCCGAGGCCCTCAAGCCCTGGTACGGCAAGCACTGCAAGCGGCTCTGCTTCCACGACGACTACCTGGCCGCCTTCAACGAGCCCAACGTGCACCTGGTCGACACCGACGGTCGCGGGGTGCGAGAGATCAACGCCGCCGGGCCGGTGGTCGACGGGAGGCAGTACGAGCTCGACCTGCTCGTGTACGCCTCGGGCTTCGAGGTGACCACCGGTCTCGTGAGCCGCCTCGGCTTCGACCCGATCGGCCGCGACGGGGTGCGCCTCAGCGAGCGCTGGCACGACGGCGCCCACACCCTCCACGGCGTGCTCACCCACGGCTTCCCCAACCTGCTCATCTGCCACTTCATCCAGGCCGGCTTCGGGCTCAACTTCCACCACTACCTGCGCGAGCTCACCACCCACCTCACCGCGATCGTGGCCACCGCGGCCAAGGAGGGCATCACCTCCATCGAGGCCACCGCGGAGGCGGAGGACGAGTGGCTGGCCGCCCTCTGGGAGGCGGGCAAGGGCTTCGGGCGCTACTCCGCGGCCTGCACCCCCAGCTTCCACAACAGCGAGGGGGC
>JBPPMN010000114.1:0-21443 GCA_051306055.1 Acidimicrobiales bacterium | reverse complement strand
TCACCTCGGACGCGCCGTGCTCCGTGAGCCGGCGAGTCACCTCGGCGGTCGTCGCCTCGTCGAGAGAGAACACGAAGAGATCCTCGACCGTCGGCGCAGGCGCATGGTGATCGGGGTCGCGGACGAGCTCGAACTGCACGCCGTCGCCGATCGCAAAGACGACACCGTCGAACCCTTCGTGGGCGGTGAACTCCGCCAGCACCTCCAAGCCGATCACCTGCTCGTAGAAGTACCGGCTGACGGCGAGGTCCACCGTGGGACGGGCGATCCGGGTGCGATGCATGGTGGTCTCGGGCATCCGCGCACCGTATTGCCTCAACCAGACATGAGGTCAAGGACCGATGACGGTGCGAGCCGGCGCGACAGGGGCCACCCGAGGGTGGCCCCTGTGCTTCCCGGTCGGGCCGAGAGGATTCGAACCTCCGACCTCTTGACCCCCAGTCAAGCGCGCTAACCAAACTGCGCCACGGCCCGGGATGGGTCTGTGACCGTACCACCTCGTCCCCACTCCCCCGCCACCCAGACGGGCCGATCACTAGGGTCCGACGTCATGGAACGCACCACACTCGGCACCACTGGGATGCAGGTCAGCCGCCACTGCCTCGGGGCGATGATGTTCGGGGCGTGGGGCAACCGCGACCACGACGACTCGATCCGCATCATCCACGCCGCCCTCGACGGCGGGATCAACTTCATCGACACCGCGGATGTCTACTCGGGTGGCGAGTCGGAGGAGATCGTCGGCAAGGCGCTCAAGGGCCGCCGCGACGACGTGGTGCTGGCCACCAAGTTCGTGGCGCCCATGAGCGACGACAGCAACCACCGTGGCTCGTCGCGCCGCTGGATCATGCAGGAGGTCGAGAACAGCCTGCGCCGGCTGGGCACCGATCACATCGACCTCTACCAGGCCCACCGACCCGACCCCACCACCGACATCGACGACACCCTCGGTGCGCTCAGCGACCTCGTGCGCCAGGGCAAGGTGCGAGCCATCGGGAGCTCCACCTTCCCGGCCGAGCAGATCGTGGAGGCCCAGTGGGTGGCCGAGAAGCGCGGTCGGGAGCGGTTCCGCTGCGAGCAGCCGCCCTACTCGATCTTCGTGCGGGGCATCGAGACCTCGGTGCTGCCCACCTGCCAGAGCTACGGCATGGGGGTGATCCCGTGGAGCCCGCTGGCGGGCGGCTGGCTCACTGGCAAGTACCGGCGCGACGCACCGGTCCCCACGTCGGGGCGGGCCGCCCGCACCCCGGAGCGCTTCGACTACGAGAAGGCCGAGAACCAGCGCAAGCTCGACCTGGTGGAAGACCTGGTGGCGCTGGCCGCCGAGGCGGGGCTGTCGCTCACCCACCTGGCCATGGCCTTCGTGCTGGAGCACCCGGGCGTGACGTCGGCCATCATCGGTCCGCGCACGATGGAGCAGCTCACCGACGTGCTCGACGGCGCCGACGTGCGCCTCAGCGATGACGTCCTGGATCGCATCGACCAGATCGTGCCGCCCGGCACCAACGTGAACGCAGCCGACACCGGCTGGGAGCCGGGTTCGCTCCGACGCTCGCAGCGTCGGCGGCCTCGGCGGGGCTGACTAGCGGGATGGGACGGCCGCCGGCTGCAGGGCAGCGAGCCGAGCACCCACCAGCGGGCTCACGATCGCCGACACGGCGGTCCAGGCGAAGAGGATCCGGAAGATGGTCACCTGGGCAGGATGCCCACTACGTCCCGGTTCAGACCAGGCCCAGATCCGAAATGACCACAACGGACTAGTCAGGGTTGTCGGTGGGGCCAGCCGCCGTTCACCTACCGGCTCAGAGCCGCTCGACCACCCACACGATGCCCTCGATCAGGCGCCAGCCGAGGTAGGCGACCGTTGCCCCCAGGAGCAGCTTGAAGTGCCACGGCGCCGGCGGGGCGCTGGCCTCGTCGGCCGGCTCGGCCACCTGGGTGCCGCAGGTGGGGCAGGTGCCGTCGGGGCGCAGGCTGTTCGGGTTGTAGAAGCGGTCGCAGGTCTCGCAGGTGGGCACGTCAGTGGTCCTCGGAGCGCTGCGAGCGCGGGCCGGCCGCAGCCACGCGGCTGGGCACCGGCCGGCCCACCAGGCTCGCCACCAGTGCCGCGGCCTCGATGAGGGCGTCGATGTCGATGCCGGTGTCGACCCCGAGGTCGTCGAGCACGGCCACCAGCTCCTCGGTGGCCAGGTTGCCGGTGGCGCCGTGGGCGAAGGGCGAGCCGCCCAGCCCACCGACGGAGGTGTCGAAGCGGGCCACGCCGAGCTGCAGGGCCGCGTAGGCGCACACCAGGGCGGTGCCGCGCGTGTCGTGGAGGTGCAGCCCGATGTCGGTTCCCAGCACCTCCACCACCTCAGCGATCCGCCGCGGCGTGGCCATCCCCGTGGTGTCGGCGCAGGTGATCTCGGAGCAGCCCGCTCCCCGCAGGCGCGCGGTCAGCGCCGCCAGCTCGGCGGGCTCGACGTCGCCTTCGTAGGGCGAGCCGAAGGCGCAGCTGACCACGGCATCGACGGGCACGTCGCCGGCCAGGGCGCAGATCTCGGCGATGGCGGCCACCGACTGGTCCACGGTCATGTGCACGTTGCGGTCGTTGTAGGCCTCCGACGCGGAGATGGTGACGGTGAGCTCGTCGAGGTCGTGCTCGAGGGCCAGCTCAGCCCCCCGGCGGTTGGGCACCAGGGCGCTGTAGCGCACCCCAGCGGACCGGGGCACCCGGGCCAGCACATCGGCTGCCCCCGCCATGGCCGGCACGGCCTCGGGCGACACGAAGGCCACCGCCTCGATGCGCCGCAGGCCCGCCGCCACCAGCGCCTCGATCAGGTGCACCCTGCCCTCCACCGGCACGGGATCCTCGGGCTGGAGCCCGTCCCGCGGGCCGACGTCGCGCAGCACCGCCGAGGCAGGGAGCGAGGGCAGTTCGGCAGCCACCAGCGCAGCCTGCCCCTGGGGGGCCGGACGCGCCAGCCGGGGACGGCTCAGACCGGGGGGACCCCGTGACGGCGGCGGGAGAAGTGCCGGTCCTTGCCCTTGGCCAGGGCCAGACGGGCCACCAGCTCGCGGCGCAGGTCGCCGAAGTCGACCACCGCGTCGACCACCAGCTCGGAGGCCAGGTGGTAGAGGTCGACGTCGTCCTCGTAGATCCGTCGCTGCTCGGCCACGAACGCGTCGCGCTCGGCGGGGTCCTCGATGGCGGCGATCTTGTTGGCGAACACCGCGTTGACCGCTGCCTCCGGGCCCATCACGGCGATCTTGGCCGTGGGCAGGGCGATGGTGGCCTCTGGCTCGAAGGCGGGGCCCGACATGGCGTAGAGCCCGGCGCCGTAGGCCTTGCGCACGATCACCGACACCTTGGGCACCGTCGCCTCGCTCACGGCCGTGACCATCTTGGCGCCGTGGCGGATGATCCCCTGGCGCTCCACCGCGGTGCCGATCATGAAGCCGGGCACGTCGGCCAGGAACACCAGCGGCACGTTGAAGGCGTCGCACCACCAGATGAAGCGGGCGGCCTTGTCGGCGGAGTCGACGAACAGGGCGCCGCCCAGCGCCATCGGGTTGTTGGCCACGAAGCCGGCGGGCCGGCCGTCGAGCAGGCCGAAGCCCACGATCAGCTCGGGCGCGAAGAGGGGCTTCACCTCGAAGAAGCTCTCTGCGTCCACCAGCGCGTCGATCACGGTGTGCATGTCGTAGCCCTGGTTGTCGGACTCGGGGACCACCTCCGCGGTGAGCTCGCGCACCGGCGGCACCGCCTCGTAGACGGGCGGGTCCTCCTCCCAGGTGCGAGGGAGGTAGGCGAGCACGGCCTTGGCCTGCTCGATGGCGTCGGCGTCGTCGACCGCGAGGTTGTCGCCGCAGCCCGACACGGTGGCGTGCATGCGGGCGCCGCCCATCTCCTCCAACGTGGCCTGCTCGCCGATCACCATCTCGGCCATGCGGGGCGAGCCCAGGTACATCGACGCGTTGCCCTCCACCATGATCACGATGTCGCAGAAGGACGGGATGTAGGCCCCGCCCGCGGCGCTGGGGCCGAAGAGGCAGCAGATCTGCGGCACCCGGCCCGACAGCTTCACCTGGTTGTAGAAGATCCGGCCGGCACCCCGCCGGCCGGGGAACAGCTCCACCTGGTCGGTGATCCGGGCGCCGGCCGAGTCGACCAGCCAGATCACCGGCAGCTCGTGGCGCAGGGCGTGCTCGGTGAGGCGCACGATCTTCTCCACCGTGCGGGCCCCCCACGAGCCGGCCTTCACGGTGGGATCGTTGGCCATCACGCAGACAGGACGTCCCTCCACCGTGCCGACGCCGGTGACGACGCCGTCGGCGGGGAGGTCAGCGGCCATGGTGTTGGCCAGCAGCGCGTCCTCCACGAAGGACCCGTCGTCGAGCAGCAGGGCCAGACGGTCACGTACGAAGAGCTTGCCCTGCGCGGCCAGCTTCTCCGCCCCCTTCTCGAGGTTGCCGGCGTGGGCGCGCTCGGTGCGGCTGGTGAGCTCGTGGGTCAACCGGTGGCTCCCGGTCAGGTCCGACGGATGGCCAGGATGGCGACGTCGTCGGTGAGGGGCTCGCTGGCGAACTCGCGGGCCGCCTCGAGGAGGGTCTTGCACAGCACGTCGGGGGCCACGCCGGGGTCGCGGCGCAAGGTGTTGGCCACCCGGTCCTCGCCGAAGAGCTGCTCGCCGGCACGGGCCTCGGCCAGCCCATCGGTGTAGAGCAGCAGGAGGTCGCCGGGGTCGAGCGGGATCTCGCGGCTGAGGTACTCGCCGTCGGGGTCGAGCATCAGCAGCGGGCCGGTGGAGCGCAGCGGGCGCACCTCGCGGTCGTGCCACAGCCAGGCCGCCGGGTGGCCGGCCGACGCCACCCGCAAGGTGGCGGCCTCGGTGTCGAACACCACGACGCACAGGGAGATGAACTCCTCGAGGCGCTCGAGGGCCGACATCTGGCGGTTGAGCTCTTCGAGGGCCTGGGCCGGGTCGCGGTACTGGCGGAGGAACACCCGGAGCAGGTACTTGGCCTGGAAGGCGGTGATCGACGGCTCGATGCCGTGGCCGGTGACGTCGCCGATCACGGCCACGATGCGGGTGGGCGACACCCGGAACACGTCGTAGAAGTCGCCCGCCATCAGGCCCGTGCCGGCCTGGTACACCCGGCCCAGCTCGAAGCCGGCGAAGTCGGGCAGGTCCTCGGGGGCCAGACGGGCTGCCCACAGCTTGGGGGCCAGCTCCTCCTGCGAGAGCACCTCCTCGGCCCGGCGCTCCAGCAGGCTGCGGTCCTCGGCCAGGCGGGCCTCCCGGCGGAAGTCGCGCCCGAACAGGGCCGACAGGCCCACCGGGATCAGGATGAAGGCGAAGAAGTAGGTGGCCTCGCGCATCTCCCAGGCGGCGGTGACGGCCGACGCCACGGCCAGCACGGCGTAGAGCGTGACGGTGTGGAGCTCCTTGCGGTAGTGGGAGCGGGCCAGGACGGTGGCGTCGGCGTCGGGGCCGAGCTCGTCTTCGATCCGCTGCCACACGCGCTGGAGGCGCTGGGCAGACCGGCCCCACACGAGGGCAGCCCCGAGGGCGGCGACCGCGACGACGGCCAGGAGGGGAGAATCCATGAGCCTGACGAGGCTACCTGCCGCGCCCCCCGGCGGTCACCCGCCAGGGATCGGCGACCGCTCCCCCGTCCAGGCGCTCACGTCGACGCCGAGCTGCTTCATGCCGAACACCACGGCCTTCGGGTCGATGGTGGCGGGTGCCCAGTCGTAGTCCCACATGCGGGCGTCGCCGGTGGCCTTCACGAACAGGGCGGTCTGCTCGATGCTGAGCAGTGCCCCCCGGCGGCTGGTGGTGCGCTCGAAGCGGTCGGCGTGCTCGGTGCCCAGCACGAAGTTCATGGAGTCGCACTGGTGCACGATGTCGTCGTTGTTCCAGTCCCACGGCGTGGTGCTGATGTGGACCAGCACGCCCTCGGGCGCGGTCACCACGCCGTCGGTGGCGGTGAGGTCGATGGAGCCCAGGCAGCAGGCGCAGTAGCTGCGCAGGGTGAGGTCCTTGCCGGCGAAGGGCGGCATCTTGGAGATGGCCACCGACTCCAGGGCGCAGCCGGCGTAGGAGTGGAAGGCGCCGTCGATCCACACCTCCACCTGGCTGGGGAAGCTCGAGAAGGGCTGGAACTTGAGCAGGTTGACGTTCACCGAGTCCTGGTCGACGACGCAGATGATGCCGAGCTGCAGCTCCTTGTAGCCCTGCACGATCTGGCGGCGATCGAGGCCCGTGCCCTCGTGGACGGCCCGCAGGTTGGGCCCCCGCCCATGGGCGCACCAGTGCTCGTAGACGAAGGCTCGGAGCGCCTTGGCGGTGTCGGTGAACTCGAAGGCGGGCACGTTCTGCGGCATGGCCGGGAGTCTGACACACCGTCAGATCGGTAGCGTTTGGGGGTGCCCGGCCTCGACGTCGACCTCGCCCGCTCCCTCACCCCCGGCTGCGCCGAGGTGCTCCACCTCAACCACGCCGGCGCCTCCTTGCTGCCCCAGCCAGTGCTCGACGCCGTGATCGGCCACCTGCAGCTCGAGGCCCGCACCGGTGGCTACGAGGCGGCGGCCGAGGCCGCTCCCGCCCTCGATCGCGCCTACCAGGCGGTGGCGGAGCTGCTCGGCGCCCAGCGCCACGAGGTGGCCCTCACCGACTCGGCCAGCCGCTCCTGGGCCTCAGCCGTCTACAGCTTCCCGCTGCAGGCCGGCGATCAGGTGCTCACCGGCCGCGCCGAGTACGGCGCCAACGCCATCGCCCTGCTCCACCTGCGCCAGCGCACCGCCTGCGAGATCGTGCTGATCGACGACGACGAGCACGGCCAGCTCGATCTGGCCGCGCTGGCCACGGCCCTCGAGGACGAGCGGGCTCGGCTGGTGTCGCTCGTGCACGTGCCCACCCAGGGCGGTCTGGTGAACCCGGTGGCCGCAGCCGGCGCGCTGTGCCAGGCCGCCGGGGTGCCCCTGGTGCTCGACGCCTGCCAGTCGGCGGGCCAGCTGCCGCTCGACGTGGAGGCGCTGGGCTGCGACGTGCTCACCGGCACCGGCCGCAAGTTTCTCCGAGGCCCCCGGGGCACCGGCTTCCTCTACGTGCGGGAGTCGCTGCTCGAGCGGCTGGAGCCGGCCATGCTCGACCTCCACTCCGCAACCTGGGTGGCGCCCGATCGCTTCGAGGTGCAGCCCGGCGCCCAGCGCTTCGAGATGTGGGAGTACGACGTGGCCGCCCGCATCGGCCTCGGCGTGGCCGTGGATCACGCGCTCGGCTGGGGCATCGAGGCCATCGCCGAGCGCGATCACGCCCTGGCCGAGGGTCTGCGCGCCCGCTTGCGCGAGGTGCCCGGCGTGACGGTGCGCGACCAGGGCGTGGAGCGCTGCGCCATCACCACCTTCACCGTCCACGGTCGCGCCGCGGCCGACCTGGCCACGGCGCTGCGGGCCGACGGCATCAACGTGAGCGTCACCAGCGCCACCAGCGCCCAGCACGACCTCGCCCACCGCGGCCTCGATCACATGGTCCGCGCCTCGGTCCACTACACGACGACCGACGACGAGCTCGACCGGTTCGTGGCCGCCCTCTGCCGGATCTGTGGACGCTGAGGTCCGCATGGCGGACGTCAGCGTCCACAGAACGGGTCAGGGTCAGCTGCGCTTGCGGACCCGCATCTTGATGGGGGTGGCGCCGAGGTCGAAGGACTCGCGGAGGCGGCGCTCGAGGTAGCGGAGGTAGGTGGCGGGGATCTCACGGTTGGCGAAGAGGGTGAAGGTGGGCGGGTCGGTGGCGGCCTGGGTGGCGTAGAGCACCTTCACGCCGTGGGGGGCGGGCTGGGCCTGCTGGGCCATGCGGATGGCCTCGTTGACCCGTCCGGTGGGCACGCGGCGGCTGTAGTCCTCGATGCTGAGCGACAGCGCCGGCAGCAGCTTGTGGACGCCCTTGCCGCTGAGGGCCGAGATCTTGAGCACGGGCGCCTCGCCGATGAAGCGCAGCTTCTGGGTCACCTGCCAGTCGAGGTCGGCGCGCACCTCGGCGTCGGTGAGCAGCTCGTGCTTGTTCAGCAGCACCACGATCGGGCTGCCCGAGGCGTCGATCCGCTCGGCCAGGCGCTGGTCCTGGGCGGTGATGCCCACCGTGGAGTCGATCACGAGCAGGGCCACGTCGGCCTGGTCGACGGCCTGCAGGGCACGCACCAGCGAGTAGTACTCGGTGCCCTCGTCGATCTTGCTCTTGCGGCGCATGCCGGCGGTGTCGACGAACCGGATGGGGCCGTCGGGCGTCTCCACCACCGTGTCGATGGTGTCGCGGGTGGTGCCAGGCATGTCGTGGACGACGGCCCGCTCCTCACCGATGAGCCGGTTGAACAACGTGGACTTGCCCACGTTGGGCCGGCCGACCAGCGCCACGGAGAAGATCCGGTCCTCCTCGGCTGCCTCCTCGTCGTCGTCGAGGACGAGCGAGGCGGGGTCGGGCTCCGGGAGCAGCTCGACGAGCTGGTCGAGCACGTCGCCGGCGCCGCGGCCGTGCAGGGCGCTGATCGGGTGGGGGTCGCCGATGCCCAGCGACAGCGCCTCCCAGATGAGGCCCTCGCGACCGGCGTCGTCGACCTTGTTGACCACCAGGAGCACGCCGCCCTTGGCGGTCTGGCGCACCACCTGGGCGATGCGGGCGTCTTCCTCGGTCACGCCGGTGACGGCGTCGATGAGCACGATCACGGCGTCGGCTTCGCGGATGGCCTGCTCGCTCTGACGGCTCACCTTGTCGTCGAGGCTGTCGCCCTTGGGCATCCACCCGCCGGTGTCGACGAGCGTGAAGGGCACGCCCTGCCACTCGGCGTCGACCTCCTTGCGGTCACGGGTGACGCCGGGCTTCTCCTCCACGATGGCCACCCGCGACCCCACGATGCGGTTCACGAGGGTGGACTTGCCGACGTTGGGGCGGCCGACGATGGCGACGGTGGGCTGGCTCATGAGGCCCCTTCCAGGGTGGGGGCTCCCACGGCGAGCGCCGAGCGGAGGGCGTGGCCATCGGTGGGGATGACCTCGACGGGGCGGGGCAGGTCTTCGGGGCCGGTGCCGTCGAGGAACCGCCCGTTGGAGAGGCACACGTCGGGCAGCAGGTAGCGGTGCCCGCTGGGCTCATCGGCCAGGGTGCGGGCGATGTCCTCCCCCACCAGCAGACCGGTGACGCTGGTGGTGCCGCCGAAGAACTGGTTGTCGACCGGCACCACGCGCACGTCGGGTCGGCCGAGGCGATCGAGCAGCGGTGCCAGCACGCGGGCGCCGTAGGCGCCGGTGAGGATCCCCACGGGCGCCTTGCGCGACGGGCGCACCTGCAGCAGCTGGCCGGGGGTGGCCCGGGCGCCGCGATAGGGCTCGTAGTCGGTCTCGGCGGTGGGCACCTCGCCCGCGGTCCCGGCGTCGGCCCAGGAGAAGAAGCCCTCCTGACGGCCGGTGGCATCGTGCTTCTCGCCGAACAGCTCCAGCTCCAGGGTGCGGGCCATGCCCACGCCGTCCTCGTGCATGTGGAAGCCCTCGTAGGCGTCGGCCGGCGGGAAGGGTCGCTCGGCCAGCAGGTGGTACTCGTCGCCCACGAACACGAGGCGCCGGCCCAGCACCCGCAGGAAGACGTCCTGCCAGTCCTCCACGCAGTCGACCACGGCAGCCGCCTCGGCCACCGTGTGGGGGCGCATGCGGCCCTCGGCGTTGAACTTGCTGACGCCGAGCGGGACCACGCACACCGAGGCCAGGTCGGGGAAGCGGTCGAGGACGCCGGCCAACGTGTCGTCGAGCACGGCGCCGTCGTTGATGCCCGGGCACACCACCACCTGGCCGTGCACCTCGATGCCGTGGTCGAGGAGGGCGCGGAGCCAGCGCAGGCTGGTGGCGCCCCGCCGGTTGCGCAGCATCTCGGCCCGCACCTCGGGGTCGGTGGCGTGGATCGACACGTTGAGCGGGCTGAGCCGCTCGGTGACCACCCGCTCGAGGTCGGCCTCGGTGAAGCGGGTGAGGGTGGTGAAGTTCCCGTAGAGGAAGCTCAGCCGGTAGTCGTCGTCCTTGAGGTAGAGGCTCTTCCGCAGCCCCTGCGGGAGCTGGTAGATGAAGCAGAACTCGCAGTGGTTGTCGCAGGTGCGCACCTGGTCGAACAGTGCGCTGTGCACCTCGACGCCCAGCGGCTCGCCGGCTCGCTTGCCCACCTCGAGGGTGAGCTGGAGGCCGCCCCGCTCCACCTCGAGCACCGGATCGGCCTCGTCGGTGAGGAAGCGCCACTCGATGATGTCGCGGGGCACCTGGCCGTCGATGGCCAGCACCTCGTCGCCCGTCTCCAGGCCCGCCCGCGCGCCGGCGGAGCCGGGCGCGACGGCGAGAACACGGGGAGCGGGCATCCAGCCAGGCTACGGCGCCCAGGGTGCGGCACCGCAGTCCGCCGCGGGTCCGAGCGGCAGGGGGCGACCGGTATCCTGGGCCCATGGCCGTCGACCGGGTGCTGCTGGCTGCCCCTCGGGGCTTCTGCGCGGGCGTGGAGATGGCCATCAAGGCCCTCGCCTGGATGGTGCGGGCCTTCGAGCCGCCCGTGTACTGCTACCACGAGATCGTCCACAACCAGCTGGTGGTCGACCGCTTCCGCGAGCTCGGCGTGGTCTTCGTCGACGACATCTCCGAGGTGCCGACGGGTCGCCCGATCATGCTCTCGGCCCACGGCTCCGCCCCCGAGGTGGTGGCCGCCGCCCGGGCCAGCGGCGGCTACGTGGTCGACGCCGTGTGCCCGCTGGTCACCAAGGTGCACCACGAGGTGAAGGTGCGGGCCGGCAAGGGCTACCAGATCGTCTACGTGGGCCATGAGGGCCACGAGGAGGCGGTGGGCACCATGGCCGTTGCCCCCGACGCCATCCACCGGGTGGAGACGGTCGAGGAGGTCGACGCGCTGCCCCCCTTCGAGCAGCCCGTCGCCCTGCTGGCCCAGACCACGCTGTCGCACCGCGACTGGGCGGCGGTGGCCGACCGCACCAGCGAGCGCTTCCCCGAGGTGTGGAAGCCGGGCCGCAGCGACCTGTGCTTCGCCACCACCAACCGCCAGGCCGCCCTGGGTGCCATCGCTGAGCGCTGCGATGCGGTGGTGGTGATCGGCTCGGCCAACTCCTCCAACACCCGAGCCCTCGAGCGCCTGGCGCGCGAGTCCGGGGCCGAGCACGTGTTCCGGGTCAACTCGCCCGACGAGGTGCCCGATGACCTCCACGGCACCGTGGGCGTCACCGCTGGGGCGTCGGCCCCCGAGGAGCTGGTGGCGGCGGTGATCGACCACCTGGCGCCCCGCGACGGCGTGGAGGAGGTGCGCATCACCACCGAAGACGAGTACTTCCCGCCGCCGCGCGAGCTCCGCGACATGCTCACCGCCGTCGACGTGCTGGCCACCTTCAGCCTCGGCGGCTCGGTGGCCGAGCGCCCGGCCCTGCGCGACCGCGACCTGGCCGCCAGCAGCGTGCTGGCCAGCCTGCGCTGACCGGGCGCGCCCTGACCGGCTCCGTCAACCGGTGACCTTGATGGTGTCGGCGGCGCACTGCTCCGGGTAGCTCTGGGCGCACATGCCGTCGGCCGGCACCCAGCTCTCCACGATCTGCCCCTCGGCGAGCTGCCCGAACACGCCCACCAGCTCGCCGTCGGCCGTCTGCCCGGTGATGCCGGTGCTGGTGGTGACGGTGTAGGAGATCTTGCGGCCCTGCTGCACGCCGGCCTGCTCCTCCACCAGGAGGGAGCCCACCACGTCGTTGTCGGCGGGTGTGCACACCGGCGGGTCGTCCGACGACACCGTGCCGTCGGGGTCGAGGTCCTCCGGCGGCGTGCAGTCCTCGGTGACGGGCACGAACGGAGTGACCTCGGTGATGGTGCCCACCAGGTCAGCCGGACGGTCGGGCACCGCCACGTCGCTCCCGTCGGGGGCTGGCTCGATCGACCCGTCGCCGGCCGCGTCAGAGCCGTCGGTCGACGGGGCGCCGGTGTCGAGGTCGGCGTCGTCGTCTCCACAGCCCGCCACCAGGAGCGCCAGGGACAGGAGGGCGGCCGCCAGGGCCCGTGAGGTGTGCATGCCGCTAGGACGCTACGCGACCCGTCCCCGGTTCCGGGCCACCGAGACACCTGACCCATGGGTCAGTACGCTGTCGGGCATGAGCACGGTCAGCAGCTTCCGCAGCATGGACGAGTCCACCGCCGAGCAGTGGGCGGTCATCGGCGCCGAGACGGCCCAGAACCAGGGCCGGGTGGCCGAGCGGGTGCTCGAGCTCCTCCGGTCCCTGGCCGACATCACCGACGGCTTCGCCACCGACCAGCTCACCCACTGCCTGCAGACGGCCACCCGGGCCGAGCGCGACGGCGCCGACGACGAGGTGGTGGTGGCCAGCCTCTGCCACGACATCGGCAAGGCCATCAGCGTGCCCAACCACCCGGAGATCGCCGCGTCGATCCTCAAGCCCTACGTGCGGCCCGAGGTGCACTCCATGATCCGGGTGCACCAGGACTTCCAGGGCGCCCACTACTACCACCACTTCGGCGGCGACCCGAAGGCTCGCGAGAAGCACCGCGACTCCCTCTCCGCCGAGGAGTGGACCCTGGCCGAGCAGTTCGCCGACGCCTGGGACCAGAAGGCCTTCGACCCCGACTACGACACCCTCCCCCTGGAGCACTTCGAAGACCGCGTCCGCCAGGTCTTCGGCCAGGCGAAGATGTTCTAGAGCGCTCCAGCCTCGGTCAACGGGGCGGGTTGGGGCGGCCGGCCCGGGCCATGGCGTCGTCGAAGAGGGGCTGGAGCTCGGTGCGGAGCTTCGCGGTGAGGTCCCCCACCGCGCTGCGGGGCACTCGGCCCTTCTCCGTGAGGGCCGGGGCCGGGATGGGGTCGCCGACGACGAGCACCAGCTTCGAGAAGCGCAGCATCTTGGCGCCCTTGGGGAGCATGGCCTCGCTGCCGCCGATCCCGAGCGGCACGATCGGCACCTGCGTGCGCGACGCCACGAAGGCGGTGCCGTCGAAGAGCTCGGAGAGCTCGGGGCCGGAGCAGCGGGTGCCCTCGGGGAACATCACCAGCGGGCTGCCGCCGCTCACGATCTCGATGCACGCCTTCAGGGCATCGCGATCGGCGCTCCCGCGGTGCACGGGGAAGGCGCCCAGCATGGTGACGAACCGCCCCAGGGCCCTCGACTTCCAGATCGAGTCCTTGCCCATGTACCGCATGTGGCGGCGGGTGAGGATGGCGGTGAGGGCGAAGTCGACGTTGCTGCGGTGCACCGGGGCCAGGACGAACGCTCCCTCGGCCGGGATCTTCTCCGCCCCGATGACCTCCACCCGGCCGAACAGCTTGGCCACCGCCAGGATGAGGCCCCGCACGATGGCGTAGGAGATCCGCGAGCCCCGGCCGGGGACGCCGGTCCAGATCTCGATGTCGTCACCGGGGCGGGGCTCACCCATCGGCGGCCTCCGTGGCCCCGTCGAGCCGCCCCACGATCACGTCGATGATCTCGGCCACGGTGAGGCCCGTGGTGTCGAGCAGGAAGGCGTCGGCCGCCTCGGTGAGGGGTGACGCCTCACGGCCCTGGTCGAGGGCGTCGCGGCGGGCCAGGTCGGCGGCCACGGTCTCGTAGTCGAGGTCGGTGACCTCCTGGGAGCGGCGCTGGGCGCGCACCTCGGGATCGGCGGTGAGGTACACCTTGAGCTCGGCGTCGGGGAACACCACGGTGCCGATGTCGCGGCCCTCCAGCACGCCGCCCTCGTGCGCCGTCACCCACTCCCGCTGGCGGCGCACCATCTCCGTGCGCACCACCGGGTTGGCGGCCACCAGGCTCACGGCCCGGCTCACCTCGGGCCCGCGGATCTCGATGGTGGCGTCGACGCCGTCGACCAGCACGGCGTCCGGCTCCAGCCGGATCTCCACGTCGCCCACGATGCGGCCGATCACCTCGGCGTCGGCAGGGTCGAGGCCGCGGCGCAGCGCCGCGAAGGTGACCGAGCGGTACATGGCCCCGGTGTCGAGGTAGGGCAGCTCGAGGCGGGCCGCCAGGGCCCGGGCCACGGTGGACTTCCCTGAGCCGGCCGGCCCGTCGATGGCGATGATCCTCACGAGCGGTTGACCATAGTGCCGTCGCCGCGGTCGCCCCGCAGCTCGTCGAGCAGCACCCAGTAGCCCGGGAAGGTCTTTGCCACGCACCCCGGATCCGAGATCCGGATGCCCTCGGTGCGCAGCCCGGCCACTGCGAAGGCCATGGCCATGCGATGGTCGAGGTAGGTCTCCACGATGCCGCCGTGCACGGGGCCGGGCTGCACCACGAAGCCGTCGGCCTCTTCGGCGGCGTCGATGCCGAGGCGGCGCAGCTCGGCCACCACCGCGCCGATGCGGTCGGTCTCCTTGCTCCGGATGAAGCCGATGCCCGTCACCCGGGTGGGGCTGTCGGCGTAGGCGGCCACCACGGCGAGGGTCTGGGCGGTGTCGGAGATCTGGGCCAGGTCGGCCTCGATGCCGTGGAGCGCACCAGTGCCGGTCACGGTGATGGCGTCGGCGGCACGCTCGACGGTGCAGCCCATCTCCTCGAGGAGGTCGACGAAGGCCACGTCGCCCTGCAGCGACGTCGTGCCGAGGCCCTCGACCGTCACCCGGCCCCCCACCACCGCGGCCATGGCCCAGGGGTACGACGCGGCGCTGGCGTCGGGCTCGATGCGGTAGGTGCGGGCCTGGTAAGCCTGCGGTGCGACCACCCAGGTGCGGTCGTCGGGCCGCTCGACGGTGGCGCCGAAGGCGGCCATGACTGCGACGGTCATGTCGACGTAGGGCTGCGACACCAGCGGGCCCACCACCTGCACCCGCAGGCCCGTGCGGAGCGCGGGGGCGACGAGCAGGAGCCCCGACAGGAACTGGCTCGACACGTCGCCCCGCACCGCCACCTCGCCGCCGGCCAGCGTGCCGCCGATCACCTCGACCGGGAGGTGGCCGGGGGCACCGATGTCGTGCACCTCGGCCCCGAGCGCCCGCAGCGCGTCGATGGCCTCGGCCATCGGACGCTCCCGGAGCCGGTTGGCGCCGTCGACCCGACGGTGCCCGTCACCCAGGCCAGCCACCGGCAGAAGGAAGCGGCTGGTGGTGCCGGAGAGGCGGGCGTCGACCATGGCGGCGTCGGCCACAGGGCGGCCGGCCACGCCCCCGACGGTGAGGCGGGCTGTCAGCCAGTCGGCCTCGACCTCCACCCCGAGGGCTTGCAGCCCATCGACCATGGCCAGGGTGTCGTCGGCCTCGAGCGCCCCCTCCAGCACGCTGGTGCCCTCGGCCAGGGCCGCGCACACCAGGGCCCGGTTGGTGAGGCTCTTCGAGCCGGGCAGGCGCACGGTGACGTCGAGCGGCCCCGCCAGCGGAGCGACCGGGTAGGGGTCGGGCAGGGCCACCGCTACTCCAGCGGGAGCACGGCGGGGCGGAAGCCGTGGTCGACGAGCCCGAGGCGCAGCCGCTCGGCGGCGGCCGCCTCCACCAGCAGGATGAGCACCCCGCGGTCGCCCTCGGCCGAGTGGGCGATCTCCATGTCGGCGATGTTCACGTCGAGGGTGCCGGCCAGCGTGGTGACCTCGGCCAGCACGCCGGGGCGGTCGGGCACCGGCACCCGCACCTCGGCCAGGTCGCCCACGCCGGTGAGGCGGGTGGGCAGGTTCGCCCGGGCCGCCCGGGCCTGCTCCAGCACGTCGAGGAGGCCCTGGCGGTCGTCTCCGGCCACGACCTCGCGCACCTCGTGCAGCGAGCGCAGCAGCCCGTCGAGCACGTCGACGATGGCGGTGCGGTTCTCGGCGCAGATGTCGGGCCAGATGCCGGGGTGGCCCGACGCGATGCGGGTCATGTCGCGGAAGCCGCCGGCGGCCAGGCGCAGCAGGGCCCGGTGCTCGGTGGAGCGATCGTCGGCCAGCTGCATGAGCGCGGCCGCGGTGAGGTGGGGCACGTGGGACACGACCGCCACCAGCGCGTCGTGGTGCTCGGGGGCCAGGGCCACCACGTCGGCCCCGAGCCCGGTGAGGACCGAGCGCAGCAGGGTGAGGGAGGCGTCGTCGGTGGCTGCGGTGGGCGTGAGCACCCACACCGCGCCGGCGAAGAGGTCGGGGTCGGCGCCGTCGATGCCCTCCTGCTCGGAGCCGGCCATCGGGTGGCCGCCCACGAAGCGGGGATCGTCGACGGCCGCCACGATCGAAGCCTTCACGCTGCCCACATCGGTGACGATCCCCTTCGTGGCGGCCAGGGCGGCGGTGGCGGCGGAGGCCACCGCCCGCACCGGCGTGGCCAGGAAGGTGATCTCGGCGTCGGGGTCGGTGCCCGTGGCGTCGACGGCGCCGAGCTCCAGCGCTCGGGCCAGGCGGGCGTCGTCGTGGTCGGTGCCGGTCACGTGCCAGCCCCGCTGGCGCAGGGCCAGCCCGAGGGACCCGCCGATCAGGCCGGTGCCCACCACCGCAGCGCGTCGAGCGGCCACGTCAGCCTGGGAGGTCGTCGCGGAGGCCCACGGCGCCCTCCAGGTACACGTGGCGCAGCTCGGATCGGCTGCGCTCCGTGGTGAGGTGCATCAGCACCCGGATGCACCGGGGGGTGCCGCCCTCGATGTCGAGCTCCCGGGCGCAGATGAGCGGCACGTCGCCCAGGCCCAGCTTGCGGGCACCGGCGGCCGGGAACGTGCTGTGCAGGTCGTCGGTGGCGGTGAAGAGGATGCTCACGATGTCGTCGTGGTCGACCCCGTTGCGGTCGCACATCTCCTGGAGCAGCGCCACCACGCGCTCGTGGACGTGGTCCTCCTCGTCGCGGTCGACGGTGGTGGCTCCTCGCAGGGCCCGCAGGGCGGCAGACATCGGCGCAGACCCTACCGGCGGGGTCGGGCCACGGCGGCCCGCTCGAGGGCTCGCACCTCGTCCTGGGTGAGCGGTCGCCACTCCCCCGGTGCCAGCGAGCGGTCGCTCAGGGTGCCGATGCGGGTGCGGACCAGGCGCAGGACCGGGTGGCCGACGGTCTCGCACATGCGCCGCACCTGCCGGTTGCGGCCCTCGTGGATGGTGATGCGCAGCATCCGCTCGCCCAGCACGGCCACCTTGGCGGGGGCGGTGCGGCCGTCCTCGAGGTCGAGGCCCTCCCGCAGACGGCGGATGGCGCCCGGGCGCGGCTCGCCCTCCACCTCGACCAGGTACTCCTTCTCGACGCCGTACGACGGGTGCGTGAGCCGGTGGGCCAGGTCGCCGTCGTTGGTGAGCAGCAGGAGGCCCTCGGAGTCGGCGTCGAGGCGGCCCACCGGGAACACCCGTGGCTCCGGCGGCACGATCTCCACCACGGTGGGCCGGCCATGGGTGTCGCTGGCTGTCGTGATGACGTCGGCCGGCTTGTTGAGCAGGTAGTGCACCAGCCCCGCCTTGGTGCCGATCTGGGCGCCGTCGACCTCGATGAGGTCGGCCTCGGGATCGACCCGGCGACCCAGCACGGCCACCTCGCCGTTGACCTTCACCCGCCGGCGGTCGATCAGGTCCTCGCACACGCGACGACTGCCGAGCCCGGCCTGGGCCAGCACCTTCTGGAGCCGGGTCCCGTCCCGGTCGGCGTCGTCGGGGCCTTCGCCCTCGGAGACCTCGTCGGGCCCCGGCTCGCCCTCAGGCGGCACCGGTCAGTCCTCGTCGTCGAGGTCGAGGGTGTCGAGCTCGATGGTGTGGGCAGGCTCGTCGGAGCCCGGCCGGCCGTCGCTGCCGTCGCTGCCGTCGGTGCTGCTGGCGCGGATGGCGTTGGCCTGCTCGATCTCGTCGAGCCGCTCTCCCAGCGACGGCCCGGGCGGTGGCCGCAGGCCGGCCTCGAGGCTCTCCACGAGGTCGGCGCCAGGGACGAAGTCGCTGAGGGCGGGCAGCTCGCTCAGCGCGTTGATGCCGAGGCGCTCGAGGAAGAGCAGCGTGGTGCCGAACAGCACGGCCTGGCCGGGGCCTGGGTCCTTGCCCACCTCGGCGATGAAGCCACGCTGGTGGAGCGTGCGCATCACTCCGTCGACGTTGACGCCGCGGATGGCGGCCACCTGGGCCCGTGAGACGGGCTGCTTGTAGGCCACGATGGCCAGCGTCTCCAGCGCGGCGCCGGAGAGGCGGGCCGACTGGCCTTCGAGCACGAACCGCTCCACGTAGGCCGAGAGGTCGGCGTGGCTCTGGTAGCGCCAGCCGCCGGCCACCTGCACCAGCGTGAAGCCGCGCTCGCTGGCCTCGTACTCAGCGGCCAGGGCCTCGCAGAGCTCCTGCACCTGCGTGACCGGCAGCTCGAGGAGCTGGGCCAGCAGCTGGGCCTCCACCGGCATCTCCGCCACCATCAGGACGGCCTCGAGAGCGCGTCGGGACTCGGTGGAGGTGGTGGCCATGGCGTCAGCCATCGTAGGCGTCGACCGGGGCCAGCTCCTCGAGCTCGTTGCGGTCGCGGCCCAGCCAGACGATGCGGATGTCGCCGAACGAGCGGGGCTGGTCGAGGTCGACGAAGCCCTGCTTGAACAGCTCCAGCACGGCGAGGAAGCGCACGACGACGTCGAGCCGCTCGACGAGGTCGCCGGTGAGCTCCCGGAAGGTGAGCGTGCCGGCCAGCGGCAGCTCCTCCAGCAGCTCGGTGACAGCGTCGATCACCGACGCCCGGATGGGCGCCACGTGGTCGAGGTCGATGCGCACCTGCGGCTTCGGCGTGACGGCCCGCAGGAAGGCGGCCCGCACGTCGAGCGGCGTGACGCCGGCCAGCAGGTCGGGCGTCAGCTCGAGGAAGCGATCGTCGGGGCCGGCCACGCGGGGGTACGACCGTCCGGCGTCATTGGCCAGGTGCTGCAGGGCGACGGCGGCGTCCTTGAAGGTCTTGCACTCGACCAGCCGTGTGAGCAGCAGGTCGCGCTCCGACCACAGGGCCAGCTCGTCGTCGAGGTCGAGGTCGTCGTCGCCGGGGAGCAGGCGGCGGGTCTTCAGCTCGATGAGCGTGGCCGCGATGAGCAGGAACTCGGTGGCCACATCGAGGCTGAAGGTCTCCATGCGCTCGAGCTCGTCGATGTAGGCATCGACGATCTTGGTGAGCGACACGTCGTAGAGCTCCACCTGCTCGCGCAGGATGAGGTGGAGCAGCAGATCGAAGGGCCCCTCGAACACCGGGGTGGAGACCTCGTACGACATCGGCCCAATGCTAATCACATCGGTGTGGTTCGCGGAACCGATGCCGGGATCTCGGGCCTCCCCCGCCTACCATCGCCCCTCGTGGCCCCCCGAGTGTTCTCAGGCATCCAGCCCTCCGGCGAGCTCACGCTGGGCACCTACCTCGGTGCCCTGCGGCGCTTCGTGGCCGACCAGGACGCCACCGACTCCGTGTTCTGCGTGGTCGACCAGCACGCCATCACCGTGCCCCAGGACCCGGCCCAGCTCCGCCAGCGCACCCTCGACACCGCCGCGCTCTACCTGGCCTGCGGCATCGATCCCGCCCGCAGCACCCTGTTCGTGCAGAGCCACGTGGCCGAGCACGCCCAGCTGGCCTGGCTGATGGAGTGCACGGCCAGCTTCGGCGAGCTGAGCCGCATGACGCAGTTCAAGGAGAAGTCCGACCGCCAGCAGTTCGTGTCGGCCGCGCTCTTCACCTACCCGGCGCTGATGGCCGCCGACATCCTCCTCTACGACACCGACCGGGTGCCGGTGGGTGACGACCAGCGCCAGCACCTCGAGCTCACCCGCGACGTGGCCGAGCGCTTCAACAGCCGCTACGGCGCCACCTTCAAGATCCCCGAGGCCGACATCCCCAAGTTCGGGGCCCGGGTGATGGACCTCCAGGAGCCCACCCGCAAGATGTCGAAGTCGATCGACTCGCCGCAGGGCACCGTGCTCATGCTCGACGAGCCCAAGGTGATCGAGAAGAAGTTCAAGCGGGCCGTCACCGACAACGACGGTGAGGTCCGCTACGACCCCGCCACCAAGCCGGGGGTGTCCAACCTGCTGGCCATCCTGGCCGCCGCCACCGACAGCACCCCCGAGGCGCTGGCCGGCGGCTACGAGCAGTACGGCCCCCTCAAGGCCGACGCCGCCGCCGCCATCATCGAGGTGCTGGCGCCGGTGCAGGCCCGCTTCGCCGAGCTCACCACCGACCCCGCCGCCCTGGGCGACCTGCTGGCGGAGGGGGCCGACGCGGCACGGGTGGTGGCGGCGGCCACCGTCGACCGGGCCTACCGCGCCGTCGGGCTGCGCTGAGCGTGGCCCTGCTGCTGTTCGCCATCGGCTACCCCGCCTCCATCGCCGTCATCGTGCGCTGGGTGCCCGTGGTGCGAGAGCAGCGCTGGCGCTGGTTCTGGATCCACCAGGCGGCCGTGGCCGCCATCGTGGCCGGTCACGCCCTGCGCGACAGCGCCGGCGGCGTGATCGTCAACGGCACCTGGTTCGTGGCGGCCGCCGTGTGGTTCCTGGCCGCCGGTGCTCGCCAACGCCGCGCCGCCTGATCCGGCCGGCGCCGCTGGGCCGCTGGGCCGCTGCCGTCAGGCAGGTGCGTCGGCGACGATGGCGTGCATCGTCAGCCGCATCGAGAAGCGATCGGCGCGGGCGGCGTCGTGGATGGCCTGCACGAACCGCGTCCGGTCGCTCGGCTCGAGCTGGCCCGCGCTGACGAGGTCCTCGGCGAGGCTCTGCATGGAGAAGCACCCCTCCGGCGCCGGCGATGTCTCCGGGTCCCATCTGGTCCAGGCCTGGGCGGCCTCGGTCTCTGCCGCGACGGCCAAGCCGGCGTCCGTGGCCAGCGCTGCCAGGCGGCCGCCCACGTGGGACGGGCGGTTGCGCTCGACCGCCATGGCCCGCCGGACCCGGGTGGCGAGGTCATCATCGCCCACGTCGATGGCGAAGGTCGACCAGTCGGAGTCGATGAGCGAGATGCGACCGCCGGGCCGCACCACCCTGGCCATCTCGGTGACGGCGGCAGCCGGGTCGGCCAGCCACTGCAGCGTGCGCTCCGACCGCACCACGTCGTAGCGGTCGTCGGGCTCATCGAGCGCGACCGCGTCGCCTTCGCTGAACCGGACGCGGCAGTGCAGGCCGGCGGATCGCGACCGGGCCACCTCGAGCATCGCCGACGAGAGGTCGATGCCGACGACCTCCCCGGCCTCGCTCAGATCCTCGGCCAGCGTCCTCGCTGCATCGCCGAGCCCGCACCCCACGTCGAGCAGGCGCTGACCGCCGTCGAGCTGGAGCTGGGCGCGCTCCCACGCCCGCAGCTGGCGGGTCGCCTCCCAGCGGGCGGTGGCATCCATCGTGGTGAGCAGCACCGATTCATTCGGATCCCCGTCGACGCGCCGATAGCCGAGGCCGTGCGCGTCACCAGAGGGCATGTGCGAAGGGTACGACCCGTCCGGCGTCGGGCTTCTCCTGACGATGTCGACGTCGCTGCCGATCGCCTGGCTCGGGCGACGGGGCGAGGACCCCTTTGCAG
>JBPPMN010000008.1:0-4891 GCA_051306055.1 Acidimicrobiales bacterium | reverse complement strand
CGCGCGCGTCGCCGCCCCGGCCCCCGAGCCCCGCCGGCCCCGCGTGCTGCTGGTGGGCGCCGCGTTCGGCGCCGCCGCCTCCGCTCTCGTGGTCACCACCATGCTCGGCGTCTACCTGCAGGTGCGGGGCGACCTCATCGCCGGTGGGTCCACCAACCTCCCCGAAGGCACCGTGCTCCCGCTCACGCCGGGGAGCATGGGGATGCTCACGCTGTCGATGTCGCTGGTCACCATCTCCTGGGCCGTGTGGGCGCTGCGCCGCGACGATCGGGTCCACGCCTACCTGGCGCTCGGCCTCACGCTGCTGTTCGGCGTGGCCTTCATCAACTCCACCGCCTACCTCTACCAGCAGCTGGCCACGGCCCCCACGGCCTCGGCCAGCGTCGGTCTGCTCTACGCCGTCACCGGCGCCCACCTCGTGATGGTGGCCGTCGGGATGGTCTTCGCCGCCGTCATGGGCTTCCAGGCCCTCGGCGGACAGCTCACCGGGCGCGACGCGGAGGGCATGAGCGCCGCCGTCCTGTACTGGTACGTCACCGTCGCCGTCTACGTCGTCATCTGGTACGGCGTCTACATCACCAAGTAGCGAGGCCTTCTCCTTCGATGTTCACCACCGGATCAAAGTGGTTCTTCGGGCTCGGGATGCTGTCCCTGGTGCTGGCGGCCGCCTATGGCTGGAGCACTGGCGGCGATCGTCTGGGTCCGGTCACCCTCGGCTACTGGGGTGCCGTGGGCGACCACCTCGGCTACACCTTGCTCGTCTCGATGGGCACGCTGGCGCTGGGCCTCGGCATCATCGCCCTGGCCTCCCGCGACGCCGACCCCACCGCGCTGGCCCAGCTGGCCGGCACCGAGCAGGTGCCCCAGGCCCTGGCCCCCACCCACGCCGCCTACTGGCCCGTGCTCGGGGCCTTCGGCGCCTCGCTGGTGGTGCTCGGCCTCGTGATCAGCAACGTGATGTTCGTGGCCGGCTTCGTCGTGCTCCTCGCCGTGCTGGTGGAGTGGATGGTCCTGGCCTGGTCCGACCGCGCCACCGGCGACCCCGAGGCCAACCGCACGGTGCGCGCTCGGCTGATGGCGCCGCTCGAGGTGCCGCTCATCGGCGCCATCGTGCTCGGCGTGGCCATCTTCGCCTTCTCCCGGGTGTTCCTCACCGTCTCGAAGCTCGGGGCGGTCACCGTAGCCACCGTGCTGGCCGCCGCCATCCTCGGCATCGGCGTGCTCCTCGCCACCAAGCCGCGGCTCTCGCAGAACGTCGTGGCTGGGGTCCTAGCCCTCAGCGCCGTCGGCGTGGTGGCCCTCGGCGTCGTGTCCGCCGCCCGAGGCGAACGGATCATCGAGCACCACGAACCGCACTCCGAGGAGGGCGAGCAGCTCGAGCCGAACATCCCCGACGGCACGAACCCGCTCGGCGCCACCGCCACCGCCACCGAGGGAGAAGAGGGCTGATGCGCGGTCACACCCCCCGCCGCTGGAAGGCTGCGCTGCTGGTCCCGTTCGCCCTGGCGCTGTCCGCCTGCGCCGAGAACGCGCCGCTCGACACGCTGCAGCCCCAAGGTCCCGAGGCCCGCACCATCGACAAGCTGGTCGACCCGGTGTTCGCCATCGCCGGCGTGGTCTTCCTCCTCGTGCAGGTGGGCGTGCTGGCCATCGTGTGGCACTTCCGCAAGCGGGGCGAAGACGACGGCAGCCTCCCCGAGCAGATCCACGGCAACACCAAGCTCGAGCTGGGCTGGACCATCCTTCCCGCCATCCTCCTCGCCGGTGTGGGCGCCGCGTCGGTGCTCACCATCTTCGACCTCGACGACCGCCCCGACGACGCCATGCAGGTCACCGTGATCGGCCAGCAGTGGTGGTGGGAGTACCGCTACGACGTCGACGACGACGGCGAAGACGACATCATCACCGCCCAAGACCTCGTGATCCCCGCCGGCGAGCCCGTCACCCTCACCATCACCTCGCGCGACGTCATCCACTCCTTCTGGATCCCGTCGCTCAACGGAAAGCGCGACGCCGTCCCGGGTCGCGAGCACCCGCTCCTGATCGAGGCCGACGAGCCCGGCGTCTACCGCGGCCAGTGCACCGAGTTCTGCGGCCTGTCCCACGCCTACATGCAGATGCGCGTGGTGGCCCTGTCCCCGGCCGACTACGAGGCGTGGCAGGCCAACCAGATGGAGGGCGCCGAGGTGCCCGACGGCGAGCTGGCCCAACAGGGCATGGAGGCCTTCCGGGCCGCCTGCTCGCAGTGCCACCTCGTGAGCGGCGAGGGGGGCAACGAGGAGGAGTACGCGGCGGCCGACGGCGTGGCCCTGGTGTCCGGCGCGGCGCCGAACCTCACCCACTTCGCCAGCCGAGGCGTGTTCGCCGGTGCCATCTTCGACCTCTGGGTCGACACCGATGGCAGCGGAGAGATCGAGCCCGACGAGGTGGGCGAGCGCCTCAACCGGGCCGACCTGATCGCCTGGCTGCGCAACCCACCGGGCGAGAAGCCCATGGCCGCCGGCGATGGCCGAGGCATGCCCAACCTCGCCCTCACCGACGTGCAGATCGACGCCCTGATCGCCTACCTGGAGACCTTGGAGTAGCCCCCGTGGCCATCGTCGAACGACCTTCCGACACGCTGGCACTGCCCTCGGGCAGCCCCACGCCGTCCAGCCCCCTCGGGGTCTTCGCCCGCCCGCGGGCCAAGACCGGGTGGCGAGCGTGGATCAGCACGGTCGACCACAAGAAGATCGGCATCATGTACGGGGCCTCGTCGCTGTTCTTCTTCGTGATCGGCGGCCTCGAGGCGCTGGCCATCCGGGCGCAGCTGGCCGCCCCCGAGCAGCAGCTGTTCTCGGCCGACCTCTACAACCAGATCTTCACGATGCACGGCATCACGATGATCTTCCTGGTGGTCATGCCCATGGGCGCGGCCTTCATGAACTACCTGATCCCGCTGCAGATCGGAGCGCGCGACGTCGCCTTCCCCCGGCTCAACGCGCTCTCCTTCTGGACCTTCCTCTTCGGTGGCCTGTTCCTGAACACGTCGTGGTTCCTGGGCGGTGGGGCCGATGGCGGCTGGTTCGCCTACGCCCCCAACACCGGCGTGATCTTCTCCCCCAGCGCGGGCATGGACTTCTACGCGCTCGGCCTGCAGATCACCGGCATCGCCTCCCTCGTGGGCGGCGTGAACCTCGTGGTCACCGTGCTCAACATGCGGGCCCCCGGCATGACGCTGATGAAGATGCCGGTGTTCACCTGGATGAGCTTCGTGGTGCAGGTGCTGCTGGTGTTCGCCATCCCGGTGATCTCGGTGGCGCTGTTCCTGCTCACCTTCGACCGGCTCTTTGACGCCAACTTCTTCAACGTGTCCCAGGGTGCCGACCCGCTGTTGTGGGAGCACCTGTTCTGGATCTTCGGCCACCCCGAGGTGTACATCCTCATCCTGCCCGCCTTCGGCATCGTGTCGGAGATCATCCCGGTCTTCTCTCGGAAGCCGATCTTCGGCTACCCGTTCATGGTGTTCTCGGGCATCGCCATCGGCTTCATGGGCTGGGGCGTGTGGGCCCACCACATGTTCGCCTCCGGGCTGGGGCCGATCTCGGTGGCCGCCTTCTCGGTGTCCACGATGTTCATCGCCGTGCCCACGGGCGTGAAGATCCTCAACTGGATGGCCACCATGTGGGGCGGGAAGATCACCTTCTCCACGCCGATGCTGTTCTCGATCGGCCTGGTCACGATGTTCACCATCGGCGGCCTGTCGGGCGTCACCCACGCCGTGGCCCCGGCCGACACCCAGCAGACCGACACCTACTACATCGTCGCCCACTTCCACTACGTGATCTTCGGTGGCGCGCTGTTCGGCTTCCTCGGTGGCTTCTACTTCTGGTGGCCCAAGGTGTTCGGCCACTTCCTCGACGAGAAGCTCGGCAAGGTGCAGTTCTGGCTCACCCTGGTGGGCTTCAACCTCACCTTCGGCCCGATGCACATCCTGGGCCTCCAGGGCATGAGCCGCCGGATCCACAGCTACCGCGATGGCTACGGCTTCAACTTCTGGAACCTCGTGTCGTCCATCGGCTCGGTCGTCATCGCCCTCAGCTTCCTGGTCTTCTTCTGGAACATCATCAAGTCGAAGCGCCGAGCCTCGTCCCTGCCGGCCCCCGGCCCCGACCCCTGGGACGCCCGCAGCCTCGAGTGGAGCGTCCCGTCGCCCACCCCCGAGCACAACTTCGACGACGACCCGATCATCACCCAGTTCGACGAGTTCTGGCACCAGAAGTACCAGGAGGACGACCAGGGTCGCCTCGTGCAGGTGGCCACCGGTGCCGAGGTGGCCATGGTGGGCGACGGCTCGCGTGCCCACCTCCCCGCACCGTCGTACTGGCCGCTGGTGCTGTCAGCCTCGTTCCCGCTCATCGGCTACGGCCTCATCTTCCACCTGGCCATCGCCGCGGTGGGCGGCGCCGTGCTGCTGGCCGGGATGGTCGGCTGGGCCCTCGAGCCGCCCGACGACGAAGACCTGCCGCCCCACGGCCACCCCGACGACCACGACGGCGGGCACGGCGAGGAGGCCGACCCGGGCGAAGCGGCCCCGTCGAGCGAGGAGGAGGTGACCGCCGATGTCTGATGTCGCCATCAAGGCCGAGCACGGTCACGCCACCGCCACCGGCATCTCCAACACCAAGCTGGCCATGTGGGTGTACCTGGGCTCCGACTGCCTCCTCTTCGGCAGCCTGATCTCCACCTACCTGCTGCTGCGCCACCGCAGCGTCACCGGGCTCGGCCCCGAAGAGGTGTTCGACATCCCGTTCACGTCGGTCAGCTCGTTCGTGCTGCTGATGAGCTCGCTCACCATGGCGCTGGCCGTGGCCTCGATCAGCCGGGGAGACGTCCACCGCAACCGGGTGTG
>JBPPMN010000346.1:0-3692 GCA_051306055.1 Acidimicrobiales bacterium | reverse complement strand
CCCGGCGACCCCGTCAACGTGATCCTCGGCCCTGAGGCCTCCAACGAGGCCGCCAGGGCCGCGGTCATCGCCGACCTCGACCTCGACAAGGGCTTCTTCCAGCAGTACTTCAGCTACATCGGCGGCGTGTTAAGCGGCGACCTCGGGCGGTCCTACGTGAGCCGCTTCGAGACCACCACGCTGCTCAAGACGGCGCTGCCGCCGTCGCTGCAGCTGATGATCATGGCCCAGGTGATCTCGATCATGATCTCGGTCCCGCTGGCCATGCTCAGCGCCTACCGCTCGAACACCCGCACCGATCGCACCATCACCACCGGGGCCTTCGCCCTGATCTCGTTCCCCAACTACGCCCTGGCCGTGCTGCTGGTGGCCATCTTCGCCGTGGGCCTCGGCTGGTTCCCCGCCATCGGGTACGTGCCGTTGGGCGACGGGCTCATCGAGAACCTCAAGTCGATCGCCCTGCCGCTGGTCACGTTGGTGGCTGGCCTCACCGCGGTGTACACCCGCCTCCTGCGCAGCGACCTCATCGCCACCCTGCAGGAGGACTTCGTGCTGATGGCCCGCTCGAAGGGCCTGCCCACCTGGCACATCCTCGTGCGCCACGCGCTGCGCCCGTCGTCGTTCACCCTGCTCACCGTGTTCGGCATCAACTTCGGCACCCTGATCGGCGGCTCGGTGATCCTCGAGTCGTTCTTCTCGATCCCAGGGGTGGGCCGCCTGGCCGTGGAGTCGATCGCCCGGCGCGACTACCTGGTGGTGCAGGGTGTGGTGCTCCTCATCGCCACCGCCTTCGTGGTCGTCAACTTCCTGGTCGACCTGCTCTACTCCATCCTCGATCCCCGCGTGCGGAGGAGCTCTGCCCGATGAGCGAGATCGCCCTCACCACCGAAGCCGTCGACGACGGCCCCGAGTCCGACGACGAGCCGGCCAAGAAGCCGAGCCTGCTCGGCCTCAGCGGCTGGCTGGCCGCCATCTGGCTGCTCTTCGTGAGCATCTCGTCGATCCTGGCGCCGTGGCTGCCGCTCAAGGACCCGTCGACCGTCGACTTCAGCAACCCCAACCAGTTCCCGCTCAAGCCCATGGGCACCGAGGGCTTCCTCCTCGGCACGGATCAGAACTCCTTCGACATCATGTCGAGGCTGGTCTGGGGTGGCCGCGTGTCCCTGATCGTGTCGCTGGGCGTGCTGGCCATCGGGATGCTGGTGGGCGGCACCATCGGCCTGCTGGCCGGCTACTTCCGGGGTCGCACCGAGACGCTCCTCATGGCCGCCGTCGACGTGTTCCTGGCCTTCCCGGCCCTGATCCTCCTCATCGCCATCGTGGCCTTCCTCGGCTCCGACCTGAAGAACGTGGTGCTGGGGATCTCGCTGGTCTCGATCCCGGCCTTCGCCCGGATCGCGCGCGCCACCACGCTCACCTTCTCCCAACGGGAGTTCGTCACGGCCGCCGAGGCCGCAGGGGCGGGCCGGGCCCGCATCCTGGTGCGGGAGGTGCTCCCCAACGTGATCCTGCCGCTGCTGGCCTTCGGGCTGCTGGTGGTGGGCATCGCCATCGTGGCGGAGGGGAGCCTCGCCTTCCTCGGCCTCACCTCCTCCGAGACCATCTCGTGGGGCGGGATGATCAACAACGGCCGCAACGCCCTCCAGAACGACCGCATCATCCACGTGGCGATGCTCCCGGCGCTGTGGATGTTCCTCACCGTCCTCTCGGTGAACTTCCTCGGCGACCGGTTCCGAGCCGCCTTCGACGTCAAGGACGCCGCCCTGTGAGCACCCGACGAGGTGGGCGGCGCATCGTCGCCGCCCCCACCAGCGAGGGCGAGCCCCTCCTCACCGTCAGCGACTTCCGCACCCACTTCGACACGCCGGCCGGCATCGTGAAGGCCGTCGATGGCGTGAGCTTCACCCTCGACCGGGGCAAGACGCTGGGCATCGTGGGCGAGTCGGGCTCCGGCAAGACGGTGCTCTCGCGCTCGATCATGGGCCTGCTCACCGGTCGCAACGTGATCCGCACCGGCTCGGCTCGGTTCGCCGGCCAGGAGCTGGTGGGAGCCGACAAGAGCGCCCAGCGGGCCCTGTGGGGCACCGAGATGGCCATGGTGTTCCAAGACCCGATGACCTCGCTCAACCCGGTCATGCGGATCGAGCGGCAGCTGGTGGAGGGCCTCCGCTACCACCACGACATCCCCAAGGACGAGGCCTCCGAGCAGGCCCTGCAGCTCCTCACCTCCGTGGGCATCCCCGATCCGAAGCGACGCCTGCGGCAGTACCCCCACGAGCTGTCCGGCGGCATGCGACAGCGTGTCACCATCGCCATCGCGCTGGCCTGCGGCCCCAAGATGCTCTTCGCCGACGAGCCCACCACCGCGCTCGACGTCACGGTGCAGGCCCAGATCCTCAACCTGCTCAACGAGCAGCAGCGCGAGCGCCACATGGCGATGGTGCTGGTCACCCACGACCTCGGTGTGGTGGCCGGCCGCACCGACGAGATCGCCGTGATGTACGCCGGCCAGGTGGTGGAGCACGCCCCCACCCGCACGCTGTTCAGCGAAGTGCGCATGCCCTACACCGAGGCCCTGCTGAAGTCGATCCCGAAGCTCGAGCAGGCCAGCCACACCCGCCTCCAGATCATCGGTGGGCGGCCACCCGACCTCATCCGGCCGCCTCGTGGCTGCCGGTTCGCCCCCCGCTGCCCCTACGCGCAGCCGAAGTGCCACGAGGAGCAGCCACCGCTGATGGAGGCCGAGACGCCGGGCCACCTCTACCGCTGCTGGTTCCCCGTCGGCACCGAGGCGGGCCGCGAGGCGCTCGAGCGCAACCTGGCCCACCACGTGCCCGCCGCCGAGGCCGCGGCCACCGGTGATAGCCACGCCGCCGGCCTGGTCGAGGTCACCTCCGATGCTGCCACCGACCGCGGAGGCGATGCCTGATGGCCGGTACCGGCACCGCACACCTGCGCGACGACGCGCTGCTGCGGATCGAAGACCTCACGGTGGAGTTCCACACCGCGGCCGGCACCGTCCATGCCGTGTCGGGCATCAGCCTCGACGTGCGCGAAGGCGAGACCCTCGGCCTGGTCGGTGAGTCGGGCTGCGGCAAGTCCACCACCGGACGGGCAATCATGCAGCTCCCTCCCCCCACCGGCGGCCGGGTGGTCTTCGAGGGCAACGACCTCACCGAGCTCTCCGGCAAGCCCCTGCGCGACGTCCGCACCCGCCTGCAGTTCATCTTCCAGGACCCGATCTCGTCGCTGAACCCTCGCCGGAAGGTGAAGGACATCGTGGCGGAGCCCCTGAAGATCTGGAACCGCGGCACGGCTGAGGAGCAGAAGGCCAGGGTGCGCGAGGTGCTCGACGCCGTGGGCCTCGACCCCGACGTCGCAGCCGACAAGCGACCCCACCAGTTCTCGGGCGGCCAGTGCCAGCGCATCTCGATCGCCCGCACCCTCGTGCTCGAACCCAAGCTCGTGATCTGCGACGAGCCCGTCTCCGCCCTCGACGTGTCGGTGCAGGCGCAGATCCTCAACCTGCTCGAGGACATGAAGGAGCGCTACGGCCTCACGCTGATCTTCATCGCCCACGACCTGGCGGTGGTGAAGAACATCAGCGACAGGGTGGCGGTGATGTACCTGGGCAAGATCTGCGAGGTGGGCAGCCCCGACGACCTCTACGCCACCCCGGCCCACCCCTACAC
>JBPPMN010000328.1:0-20843 GCA_051306055.1 Acidimicrobiales bacterium | reverse complement strand
CCCCGAACCCGAGCACGAAGGGTTCGACCCCCGCCACCACCCAGTGGACGAAGCCCGCCTCCTGCTGGTCGCGCACCACCAGGGCCAGCTCCACGGTGCCCGCCGGAGGCGCGGTCCAGGCGAGGTCGGGGGACACGTCCTCGCCGGTGCAGGTGAAGCGCTCGGGGAGCGGCTGGCCATCGGCGAAGGCGGCGCTGGTGAGATCGAGGACGCCGCCGCTGGTGTCGGTCTCGGGCACGACCGGGGCGCTGGGCGTGGTGGTGGTCTGGTCGGGCCCCGGAGGCGGCAGGGCGCGGCCGTCGCCACTGGAGCAGGCGGCCACCACGAGACCGGCGGCCAGGGCACCAGCGAGCAGGGAGCGGACGGCACGGCGGCGACGGAGCACGGGGGACAGTGTGGACCAGGTGCGCCTATCCTCGGCAACACCCCATGGATGCCAGACCCAGGAACCTCCGGGCCATGCTCGCCGAGTCGAAGGACCTCTCCGAGCTCATGGTCGATCTCGCCTATGCCGCGCTCTACTTCGGCGATCCCGACATGGCGGAGGAGGTCGACGCCCTCGAGGAGCAGATGTCGGGGCTGGTGCACGAGATGCGGGCGGTGTCGGTGATGGCGGCTCGGCACCCGAAGGAGGCCGAGGCCATGGCCTCGGTCCTGCAGGTGATCTCCTCCATCGAGCGGATCGGCAACGCGGCCGTCGACATCGCCCGGATCGTCACCCACCGCCTCGGCATCCCTCGCGAGCTGGTGGCCGATCTGTCCAACGCGGAGGAGGTGTCGCACCGGGTGCGGGTCCGTGAGGGCAGCCACCTGGCTCGCCGTCCGCTGGCCGCGCTGGAGCTCCCGGTGCAGACGGGCATGCGGGTGATGGCCATCCGGCGCGAGCGCGACTGGATCACCGACGTCGACGGTGATGCCATCTGCCTCCCCGGCGACGTCATGTTCCTGCGCGGGTCGCCGGCCGGAATCCCCCGTCTGCGGGAGCTGGCCGCCGCCCCCTACTGGGAGCCGCCGGTGCCGCCCGAGGACGGCACGCTGTCCGACCTCGACCGCGCCATCGACGTGCTGGTGGAGATGAAGAACATCTCCGAGGTGGCGGTCGGGCTGGCCTACTCCGCGCTGGTGCTGCGCGACCAGGGCCTGGCCGCCGAGGTGCGCCAGCTGGAGGATCGCCTCGACGAGATGAAGGACCGGCTGGAGCTGTGGGTGCTGCGGGCCAGCAACGACCACATCGACCCGTCACCGCTGCGAGGGCTGCTCCACCTCTCCCAGGCGGCGGAAGACCTCGGCGACGCGGCCCAGCAGATGGTGTGGCTCATCGAGGCCAAGGAGGAGCTGCACCCGATCCTCTCCATCGCCCTGGGCGACTCCGACGAGGTCGTGGTGCGGGTGCCGGTGGCGCCCGGCTCGGAGGCCGAGGGCAGCACCCTGGCCGACCTGCAGCTCGACATCGAGCCGGGGTTCCACGTGCTGGCCGTGCAGCGAGGGGGTCGCTACGTGTACCGGCCTCGGGGCCACGTGCGCCTCCAGGCGGGCGACGAGGTGCTGGCCTCGGGGCCCGACGAGGGCCACCCTCTGCTGGCGGCCCGCTGCGGCTGGCACCTCACCGAAGACGAAGACACGGGACGCCACGAGCTCGAGCCCTTGGCCCAGAGCCCGAGCGCCTAGGGTCCGAGCGCTCAGACGTAGCCGCGGAGGCGCACGGCGTCGGCCACCCGCTGGATGCCCAGCGCGTAGGCGGCGGTGCGCAGGGCCACGCCGTGCTCGTCGGCGAAGGCCTGGGTGGCGCGGTAGGCGCCCTGCATGCGGTCGACCAGCTCGGCGGTGAAGCGGTCTTCCTTCCAGCTGAACTGCTGGATGTTCTGGGTCCACTCGAAGTACGACCCGGTGACGCCACCGGCGTTGGCCAGGATGTCGGGCAGCACGATGATGCCCGCCTCGCGCAGCGTGTGGTCGGCGGCGGGGGTGACGGGGTAGTTGGCCGCCTCGATCACCACCTCGGCTCGGACCTGGCTTGCGTTGGCCTCGGTGATGACCTCCCCGATGGCGGCCGGCGCCAGCACGTCGCACTCCAGCGCCAGGAGCTCGTCGTTGGTGATCTGATCGCCCCGCTCGGCGTCGAGGACCGAGCGCCCCTCGCGAGCGCCAGCCATGAGCGCCGGCACGTCGAGGCCGTCGAGGTCGACGATCGCCCCCCGCACCTCTGACGCCGCGATCACGGTGACCCCACGATCGTGCAGCTCCTGGGCCATCCACGAGCCGACGTTGCCGAAGCCCTGGATGGCCACCCGCAGGTCGCTCAGGCGCCGCTTGTGGTGCTGGCACCAGGCGTCGAGCACGTAGACGCAGCCTCGTCCGGTGGCCGCCTCGCGACCGGGGGCTCCGCCCATGCTGAGCGGCTTCCCGGTGACGATGCCGGGGCTGTAGCCGTGGATGGCGGAGAAGGCGTCCATCATCCAGGCCATCACCTGCGCGTTGGTGTTCATGTCGGGCGCCGGGATGTCGGCGTAGACCCCGAGCACGTGCTGGATGCCCTCGGTGAACTGGCGGGTGAGGCGCTGGAGCTCGGCCGGACTCAGCCCGGTGGGATCGACCTCCACCCCGCCCTTGGCACCGCCGAAGGGCAGGTCGAGCAGCGCCGTCTTCCAGGTCATGAGCGAGGCCAGGGCCCGCACCTCGTCGAGGTCGGCCTCGGGGTGGTAGCGGACGCCGCCCTTGAACGGTCCCCGTGCGTCGTTGTGCTGCACGCGGTAGCCCCGCACCACGGTGAGCGAGCCGTCGTCGCGCCGCACCGGCACCTGCACCGAGATCTCGCGGTAGGCGGTGGTGAGCACACCGCACAGGTCCGGGTCGAGGCCCAGCACCTGCGCGGCCTCGTTGAAGTACTGGTTGACCGCCTGCTCGTGCGACGGGGGGTCGGTCACGAGGGGGTGGTCAGGAGCTCGGCTCCACGCGGCTGTCGACGTTGATGGTCTCGGCGATCCCCGTGATGGCGCCGGCCAGGCCGGCCAGCTCGGTGGGGAGGATGATCTTGGTGGCCGTGCCGTTGGCCATCACCTGCAGCGCCTCGAGGTACTTGATGGTGATGAGTCCGGCGTCGGGGTTGCCCTCGTGGATGGCGGCGTAGACCGACCGGATGGCCTCCGCCTCGCCCTGGGCCACGGTGAGCTGGCGGAACCGCTCGGCGTCGGCCACGGCCCGGATGGCGTCGGCCTCGCCCTCGGCCTCGAGGATCTGGCGCTGCTTCACGCCCTCGGCCTGGAGGATGGCGGCGGTCTTGTCGCCCTCGGCGGTGGTGACGGCAGCGGTGCGGCGGCCCTCGGCTTCGGTGACCACGGCCCGCCGGGTGCGCTCGGCCTTCATCTGCTCGTGCATGGCCGACATCACATCCGGCGGCGGGTCGATGCGCTGGATCTCCACCCGCACCACCCGCACACCCCACTGGTCGGTGGCGTCGTCGAGGATCTGGCGCAGGTTCGTGTTGATGGAGTCGCGGCTGGTGAGGGCGGCGTCGAGCTGCATGTCGCCGATCAGGTTTCGCAGGTTGGTCTGGGCCAGCTTGGTGACGGCCAGGATGAAGTTGGCCACGTTGTAGATGAGCCGCTGCGGGTCAGTGGGCTCGTAGTAGATGACGGCGTCGACCGACACCACCACGTTGTCGGAGGTGATGACCTCCTGCGGCGGCACGTCGACCACCTGCTCCCGCATGTCGACCAGCCGCACCGTCTGGATGAACGGGATGATCAGGCGCAGCCCGGGGTCGACGGTCTCCTTGTACTTGCCCAGCTGCTCGATCACCCCCCGCTGGTAGGGCCGCACGATGCGGACGCCCGAGACGACGTAGACGAAGAGGAAGAAGGCCAGGATGGCCAGGAGGATCACTGCGGGGCTCACGAGGTGTGCTCCTTGCTCGACTCGACGGGGCTGACGATCACTCGGGTGCCCTCGACCTCGGCGATCCGGACGGCGGTGCCGGCGAGGATGGTGTCGGCGCCGGTGGACTCGGCTCGCCAGTCCTCTCGGTCGACCCGCACCATGCCCATCCCACTGGCGGCGATGTCTTCGAGCACCACGCCGGTGCGGCCGATGAGGCGGCGGGCGCCGATGCCGTCGGAGGAGCCCTGGGCGTCGAGGCGGCGGGCCAGCGGCCGCAGGGCCACGAAGGTCGCCACCGAGATGCCCACGAAGGCGGCCCACTCACCGACGAGGGGCACGTCGGCGAAGGCCAGGATGGCGGCCACCGCGGCGCCGATGGCGAAGGGGGCGAGGAAGAAGGAGCCTGGTGAGGCCATCTCCCCGATCCCCAGCAGCACCGCCGTGCCCAACCAGATCCACCGCCACTGCTCCGGTTCGTCCATGTCTGGGCAGGCTAGTACCGCGTCAGGCAACGTTTGCGCCCTTTCACGCCGGCCAGTGCCGCCTCCCGCGGCGTCCTCGTCCTCGCATTCGCTGGTGGAGTCCTTCGTCCTGCGTCCTTGCGGGGCGACGGCCCTGACTCGCCGTGAGAAGGGCGAACGTCACCTGACGCGGTGCTAGTACCCGGGATCAGACGTCGAAGGTCCCACCGGGCACGTCGGTGGAGTAGGCCGACGCCACCACCCGCTCGCCGCTGACATCGACGAGCAGCGGCGCGCCCTCAGCCGACAGGCACAGCGTCTCCACTCCGGAGCCGGTGCCGTCGGTGGGGCCCGCTCTGGGTGCGGCGGTCAGACAGGTGGCCGTCACGCCCGCGACCTCCTGCTCATCGACGGTGAGGTCGAGGTCGGCTTGCGATGACCCGAGCTGGGCGGCGAACTCGTCGAGCGCCTCGTCGGTGAAGGCCCCGGGAGCGCCCAGCGCACCTTCGGTGCGACGGCAGCGCAGGGCCCCCTCGGGGTCGCCCTGCGGAGGCCGGCACTCGTAGCCGGTGCCGTCGCGGACCACGCGGCTCTCCACCACGCGATCGCCGCTCAGCACGTCGACCCGGCGGTCGGGCGGCTCCTGCGACACCAGGAGGTCGGCGCCGTCATCGCCGGTGTAGGTGACCTGGAACGTGGCGGTGGTGCCCCGGGCCGCCAGCACCATCACCTCCACGACGTCGGCGGGCAGGCCGGACTCGGTGGCGGCCTGCCGCACCTGGTCGGCGCGGGCGTCACCGACGTCCCCGTCGTCGCCGCAGCCGCCGAGGGCCAGGGTGGCTGCGAGGGTGAGGGCGATGGCGAGCGGGACGCCACTTCGGACGGGGGGCACGGCCGGGCACCGTAGTTGCCGGTACTGTGCGCGCTGATGGCCGCATCCCCGCGACGCGCTCCACTGCAGGCCGAGCCGCTGGCCGTCCCGCCGGCTGGCCCCGAGACCGATGTCCCGCTGGTGCCCCGCTCGCGGGTGCGCTCGGTGCTGCTCGGGGTGGGGATCGGTGCGGGCGTGGCGGTGGCCGGCATCGCCATCGCCTTCTCGATCGTGGCCATCCCGCTGTACATCGTGGCGTCCACCGAACCGGGCTCCGGGCTCGACCGCTCGCTGGTGCGCACCGGCCTGTTCCAGGTGGCCGTCCCCTTCGGTCTGGTGGCGGGAACGGTCGCCGGGGTCGTGGTTGGGCTCTGGTATGGCCGGGGCGGACGCCTGCCCCGCGACCGCACGTCGCTGTTCGACTGACCGACCCACCGGCGGATCGGCCCGGAGCCCTGGGTATCCTCCGCCGCATGGCATCCGAGCCCCTCTGCTTGCTGACCGTCCACGCCCACCCCGACGACGAGTCGTCGAAGGGAGCGGGCACGGTGGCCAAGTACCACGAGGAGGGGGTGCGCACCGTGCTGGTGTGCTGCACCGACGGCGCAGCGGGCGACATCCTCAACCCGGCCATGGACCGCGACGACGTGAAGGCCGACCTGCCCGCCGTGCGGGAGGCCGAGCTCGACCGGGCCGCCGAGATCATCGGCTACGACGAGGTCGTGATGCTGGGCTACCGCGACTCGGGCATGCCCGACAGCGAGCACAACGCCCACCCCGAGTGCTTCGCCAACGCGCCGATGGACGAGGCGGTGGGACGGCTGGTGGCCATCATCCGTCGCACGCGCCCACAGGTGATCGTCACCTACGGCGACGATCAGCAGGGCTACCCGCACCCCGACCACCTGCGGGTCCACGACATCACCCACCCGGCCGTGGAGCGCGCCGCCGACCCGGCCTGGTACCCCGAGGCCGGCGAGGTGTGGCAGGTGGCGAAGGTGTACTACTCGCTGTGGTCGAAGCGCCGCATCGAGCTCACCCACGCCAAGTACGTGGAGCTGGGCCTCGAGTCGCCCTACAGCCAGGAGTGGTTCGACCGGCCCTGGCAGGACCACCGGATCACCACGTCGGTCGACATCACCGGCTACGCCGAGGTGCGCTTCGAGGCGCTGCTGGCCCACGCCACCCAGATCGACCCCGACTCACCGTTCTGGTTCGGGCTCCCGCGCGACGTCGCCGCCGCCATCCACCCCCACGACGACTACATCCTCGCCACCAGCACCGTCGACGCCCCGCTCCCCGAGACCGACCTGTTCGCCGGCCTCCGGGCCGATGTGGCCGCGTCGTGAGCGTCACCCCGCTGAGCCAGGAGTGGCTCGACCTGCGGGTGGAGCACCTGAGCTCGCTCCCGGCCGTCGACGGCGCCAGCGCCAGGCTGCTGCACGTCGTGAGCGGTGCGCCCGACGGCGAGGTGCGCTTCGGCGAGACCTACGTCGACGGTCGCCTCACCGAGGCCAGCCTGGCCCCGGCCGCCGACGCCGACCTCGAGCTGACGTACAAGCATGACGTGGCGCTGCTCATCGCCACGGGCGACCTCCACCTCGTCGACGGCTTCATGCAGGGCCGGGTGAAGCTGGTCGGCCCCACCGGTCGGCTGATGGACCTGCTCCCGGCGCTCGAGTCACCCGAGCACGCCGCCGCCGAGGCGACCGTCGCCGCCCAGACCTAAGCCACGACCGAGCCTGTGTTCTGGGGCCGCTGTTCGGGCGGCTGTGGAACACAGGCTGCGGGGGTTGGGGGCTGGGTGCGGGTCAGCCGTCGGGAGTGCGGATGGTGAGGGTGCCCTCGTGGTCGGACTCGAGGTCGCGGTAGGTGATCTCGGCCGGGTCGGTGAGCAGCAGGGTGGTGTCCTCACCTGGCTCGAGGCGGCCGGTGTCGAAGTGCTCGGGGGCGGTGAAGGAGTGCAGGTCGGTGCCGTCGTTGACGAGCAGCACCACCTCGCCCGGCTCGATCTCGAGGCTGGCCGGGGAGAAGCCGTCGTCGTCGACGGTGATGGTGTGGTCGGGCGAGAGGTCGATGGCCCGCAGGTCGTCGGGCGTGGGGGAGCTGGGGCGAGGCTCACCGCAGGCGGTCAGCAGCGCCAGCACGACAGCACCGGCGAGGGCGGCCCGAGCTCGGTTCACGCGGCCCGCTGCAGGTCGCGCAGCGGGCGGAAGCCGATGCGCTGCACCCCGGCCCGGTCCAGCATGGCCCGGAGGCTGCGGTCGGTGGTGAGGAGGTCGTGGTCATCGACCCGTGTGGACCAGTCGTCGGCCAGGGCCCGGAGCTCGGCCGTGTCGACGGCCGGGTGGGCGTAGACCTCCGTGACCCCCGGACGGAGGTCGCCGATCACCTTCTCGATGGTGCGTCGCGAGCCCATCCCCCGGACCATCACGAAGTGGTCGGGGAACAGCACCCCTTCCTCGGCGGCGAGGCGGCGGAACGGGAACCCGATCGTGCGCTCGCTCGATGCGCCCGAGAGGCGGAGCGGGAGCTGGAACTCCACGGCGAGGTCGAGGTAGACGTCGAAGAACTCGGGCCGCAGCTGGAGCGTGCCCATGTGGCTGTCGAGGTGGCTCACGTCGAACCCCCAGAGGATGGCCCGCTCCACCTGGGCCCGCAGCTCTCGGCGCACCTCGTCGAGGTCGGCGTGGTCCCACACGTCGGTGACCGTGCGGGGGAACCCGCCGTCGCCGTCGAGCAGGGACGGGCCGTGGGTGATCGGGCCCCAGCGGTAGCGCTCGTGCTCGGCGTTGAGGGTGAGGTGCACGCCGACGTCTTCGCCTCGGTAGCGGGAGGCCGCGTCGCGGGCCCACGGGCAGGGGACCATCAGGGTGGCGCTGGTGGCCACGCCATCCCGCAGCGCCTCGTACACGCCGATGTTGGCGGCGTGGCAGGAGCCGAGATCGTCGCAGTTGATGATGAGCAGGCGGTCGTCGGGGCCGTAGCCAAGCCGTTCGGCGAGCGTCGTCACGGCGCCGACGCTACCCGTCCACCGCCACATCGGTGCCCCCACAGGCCGGCCACAGCCCGCGTTGGGCCGACCGGGCGTCGGCCTCGGCGCGGTCGAGCTCAGCCTGGCGGGCCAGGTTGGGCGGGTAGCGGACCGACTCGGCGAACCCCTCCTCGACCATGACGACGTTGATCACGGCGCCATCGTCGGCCCGCACCACGTAGGCCAGCAGGCGGTCGTAGCGGTCGCGGGCCTCGACGTCGCGCTCGAGGCGCACCGGCGTGCCCACCGGCAGCAGCTCGGCCATCCGCGCCGAGGCCTCCGGCCCGAAGCACTCCACGGGACGGTCCTGGGCGACGGTCTCGGGCGTGTCGATGCCGATGAGGCGCACCGGCTCCTCGGAGCCGTCGATGTCGACCACGAGCGTGTCGCCGTCGACGTGGCGCACCACGGTGGCGACGCCTGGTGGCTGCGCGGGGGTGTCGTCGGACGCCAGCCCGCACCCTGCGAGCAGGGTGAGGACGACCAGAGCGATGCGCCTGGGCACGGGAGCCTCCCGGCTTGGAGGTGGCTGGTGGCCGGCCGGACCGGCGAAGGGAGCGGCGTGCCTAGAGCCGCTCGATGATGGTGCCGGTGCCCAGGCCGCCGCCGCAGCACATCGACACGAGGCCGTAGCGGCCACCCGTGCGCTCGAGCTCGTGGAGGGCCTTGGTGAGCAGCACGGCGCCGGTGCCACCGAGGGGGTGCCCGAGGGCGATGGCCCCGCCGTTGGGGTTGGTCTGCTCGGCGCTGAAGCCGAGCTCCTTCTGCCAGGCCAGCACCACCGAGGCGAAGGCCTCGTTGATCTCGGCGACATCGATGTCGGAGACGCTCAGGCCCGTGCGCTCGAGGAGGCGCTGGGTGGCGTCGATGGGACCGGTGAGCATCAGCACCGGGTCGACGCCCACGAGACAGGTGTCGACCACTCGGGCCCGGGGCCGCAGCCCGAGCGCCTCGGCCCGTTCGGCGGTCATCATCAGCACGGCGGCGGCACCGTCGGAGATCTGCGACGACGAGCCGGCCGTGTGGACGCCGTTCTCCCGCGCCACGGGCTTGAGCGTGGCCAGCTTCTCGAGGGTGGTCTCACGGAGCCCCTCATCCCGGCTCACGGTGTGGGTGGTGCCGGTGGGCTTGCCCTCCTCGTCGACGTCGGGCGCCTCGATGGGCACGATCTGGCTGCCGAAGCGGTCTTCGGCCCAGGCGGCCGCCGCGTTCTGCTGCGAGCGCAGGCCGAAGGCGTCGGTGTCGTCGCGAGAGATGCCCCACTTCTCCGCGATGCGCTCCGCCCCCTCGAACTGGGAGGTCATCTCGTACTGCGGGAAGTACGACTTCGGGATCGGGATGCCGAGGCCGATGTCCTTGCGGCCGCTGGAGCCGATCGGCACGCGGCTCATCACCTCGACGCCGCCGGCGACGGCGGCGTCGACCACACCACCCGCCACGAGCGCGGTGGCCAGGTTGGTGGCCTGCTGCGACGACCCGCACTGGGTGTCGACGGTGGTGTTGGCCACCGAGAGCGGCAGCCCGGCGCTGAGCCACGCAGTGCGGCCGATGTTGAAGGCCTGCTCGCCCACCTGGCTGACGCAGCCGGTGACGACCTGGCCGACCTCGGCCGGATCGATCCCCGAGCGCTCCACGACCGCCTTCTGGACGGCTGCCAGCAGGTCGGCGGGATGGATGGTGGACAGACCACCGTTGCGCTTCCCCACGGGGGAGCGGACGGCTTCGACGATGACGACCTCGGACATGGTGGGCAACCTACTTGACCGGCGGGTCAATCGGCGACGGTGCGCCGGAGATCAGCGTCGGCGCCGGCCCGACGCCGCCTCGAGCACGAGGAGGAGGGCGGCGGCCCCGATGAAGGCCACGAAGATCGACCCGAGATCGAGCTCGTCGAAGGTCGACAGGGGAGCACCGGTGGCGAAGCGGGAGGCGGCCCCGGCCAGCAGCGCGCCGCCGATCCCGATGGCGATGGTGGTGAGGCACCCGCGCTTGGGGGCGCCGACCGCCCGTCGGGCCAGGCCGCCGGCCAGCAGCCCCATCACGCACCACGCGAGGATTCCCATCGGTGCGAGACGCTACTGCGGCAGCGGGCGGAGTTCGACGGTGACGGGCACGGAGCCTGGACCCGCGGGTCAGGCCGCCGAGCGGTCGTGGTGCGGGTGGTCGTGGACCGGCGCCTGCTCCCGCTCAGCGGCGAGCGCGGCCTGCAGGGTGGCCCGGGCCTCGGCGAGGCCTCGGCGGCCAACCTCGCGGGTGGATTCGTCGATCTGCCAGGTGGGCGGGGCTTCGAGGAGGGTGAGCTGACGTGCCATGCACCTCATTCAACCCAGGGGGTGTGACAGCCCTTCCCGAACCCCACGAGACAGGTGTCACACCCCTGCTGACCAGGCAAAACGGCTAGAGCGGGGCGCCGGGGGCCACCAGCGGCCAGGGCACCGTCCGCTCCACCAGGAGGGCCAGGTCGAGCAGCAGGGCATCCTCGTGGTGGCGGCCGATCACCTGCATCCCCACCGGGAGCCCCTGGACCGGCTCCACCGGGATCGAGATGGCCGGGTTGCCGCAGGTGTTGGCGGGGATGGTGAGGGCGCCGTTGTTGCCGGGATCGACCTTCTGGTCGCCCACCCGGGTGTTCATCTGCACCTCGGCGGGATAGGCGATGTCGGGGTTGGTGGCGGCGAAGATGAAGTCGACCTCGTCGAAGATGGCCGCCATGGTCTCGTTGGCCTCGATGCGGGCCAGCTCGGCCCGGGCGGCGATCTCGAGGTCCATCTTCCGCTCGGCGAACTCCAGGCCGAAGGCGATCTGCGTCGACAGGTCGTCCTTGCAGGCGGGCCACTCGTCGATCAGGTCGGCCCGCAGCGTGGCCAGGTTGGTGAGGGCCCACTCGAAGCCCAGCTTGGGCATCTGCACTGGGATGTCGACCAGCACGAGGCCGGCGTCGCGGGCCAGGGCCTCGGCGGCGGCGCGCACGTTGGCCTCCACCTCGGGCCGCACCACCGCGGCGCCGAGCGTCGGTGCGATGACGGCCCGCTTGCCCCGGAGGTCGTGCGACCCGAGGTCGCGCTCCCACCCCTCCACCTTCGGGAGGCTGTAGGGATCGCGGGAGTCGTAGCCGGCGCACACGTCGTAGTAGCGGGCGATGTCGCGCACCGAGCGGCTGAGGCAGCCCGTCACGACGGTGAGCGGCGAGATCATCGTGCGGGGGCCACGGGGGATGCGTCCGGCGGTGCCCTTCATGCCCACCAGGCCGTTGAAGGCCGCCGGGATCCGGATCGAGCCGCCGCCGTCGCCTCCGGTGGCCAGCGGGAAGACGCCGCCGGCCACGGCGGCGGCCGACCCGCCCGACGAGCCACCCGCCGTGCGCCCGTGCTCCCAGGGGTTGTGGGTGGTGCCGGTGAGCCGGTTGGTGCTCACGTTGAGGCCGCCGAACTCGCTGGCGGTGGTCTGGCCCACGAGCACGCCGCCCCCGTCGTCGACCAGGCGCTCCAGCTTCGTGGAGGTGTAGGTGGCGACCCGGTCCTTGAACACCAGCGACGCCTCGGTGTGGGGCCAGCCGGCCACCGTGTCGAGCATCTTCACCCCCACCGGCACGCCGCCGAAGGGCTTGTCGACGTCGGCCGCCGCGGCGCCGGCCTGCGCCCGGTCGGTGTCGACGAAGGAGACGGTGTTGAGCGAGCTGGCCTCGATGGCGGCCAGCACCGCCTCCAGCTCCTCGGTCGGGGAGCGCCGTCCAGCGCGGAACTCGTCGACGAGGGAGCAGGCATCGCCCAGCCAGGGTGCATCGGTCATGGCTAGGAGCATTGCCCATGGGGTGGCGCGATTCCTGCCGGGTAGGTTGCCTGCTCGATGGACGCCCCCGCCTGGCTCGGCCTCGAGCCCACCCACAACCCGATGCGCTGGGTGCTGCCCGTCACCCCCGGCATCTCCACCGGGCACCAGTTCCTCTTCGGCGGCTGCGGGCTCGGCGCCGCCATCGCCGCCCTGGAGGGAAGCTCGGGACGTCCCGTGGTGTGGGCCACCGCCCAGTACCTGTCCTACGCCGAGCCACCGTCGATCTTGGACGTCGACGTCACCATCGCCGTCGACGGGCGCCAGACCACGCAGGCCCGGGCCGTCGGCCACGTGGGCGACCGCGAGATCCTCACCGTGAACGCCGCCCTCGGCGCCCGGCCCCTCGAGGTCGACGGCCAGTGGACCCGCATGCCGGAGGTCCCGCCGCCCGACGACTGCCCTCAGCGGATCCCGCGCACCCCGGGCACGGACTCCATCATGAACCGGCTCGACGTGCGCCTGGCCGCCGCCCGGGCCATGGAGGACCTGCCCGGCGAGCCGATGCCGCACGGCCGCTCGGCGCTGTGGGCCCGCATCCCCGAGGTGCTGGAGATGTCGGCCGCCACCCTCGCCATCCTCGGCGACTACGTGCCCTTCGGCATCGGCCAGGCGCTGGGCGAGCGGGCCGGCGGCAACAGCCTCGACAACACCCTGCGGGTCGTGCGCCTCGTGCCCACCGAGTGGGTGCTGTGCGACATCCGGGTGCACGCGGTGTCCAACGGCTTCGGCCACGGCGTCGTCCACCTCTGGGCCCAGGACGGCACCCTCCTCGCCACCGCCAGCCAGAGCACCATCGTCCGATATTGGAAGGAGTGAGTGTCGATCCCGGCTGAACTGCGCCGGGATCGAGCCTGTTCTGTGCGGCCTGCGGCCGCGCTGAGGGCTTGTGCAGCCGGCACAGCAAGCTGCACCGCCCGCTGGTGGGGGGCTCCGGCGGAGCCTCTGCCCCCCACACCCCCCGCCGGCGCTCTCGTTGCGCCCTTGTTCTGCTGCTCTGCCCGTCCCTGCACTGAATGACGCAACTGACGGAGAACTAGAACGTGTTCTAGTCTTCTCTCCATGGAACGGTATGTGGGGCGTGTGGCGTTGGTCACTGGGGCGGCTTCGGGGATCGGGCGGGCGACCGTGCTCCGGTTGGTGGACGAGGGGGCCACCGTGCTGGCCGCTGACATCTCTGGCGACGGGCTGGCTGTGACCGCCAAGGAGGCCAGCCGGCCCGACGCCGTCTCGCCGTTCGTGGGGGATGTGAGCGATCCGGCCTTCGGACCCGCCGCGGTGGCCGCGGCGCTCGAAGCCGGCGGGCGCCTCGACCTGGTCGTGAACTCCGCCGGGATCCTGCGCTTCGAGCACAGCCACGAGGTGTCCCTGGAGCACTGGCAGCAGATCCTGGCCGTGAACCTCACGGGCACGTTCCTGGTGTGCCAGGCGGCGCTGCCGGCGCTCCTCGACGGCGGGGGCGCCATCGTCAACGTCGCCTCCACCGCCGCGCTGGCCGCCCACCCCTGGGCGGTGGCCTACTCCGCGTCGAAGGGCGGCGTGCTGGCCTTCACCCGCACCCTCGGCATCGAGTACGCCCGCCAGGGGCTGCGGGCCAACGCCGTGTGCCCCGGCTCGATCGACACCCCCATCACCGGTGCCTTCGACCTTCCCGAGGGGGCCGACGCCAAGCTCCTCTACCGGATCATGTCGCCGGTGGGCATGGGCGACGCCTCGAAGGTGGCGGCGGCCATCGCCTACCTCGGCTCCGACGACGCCAGCCACGTCAACGGCGCCGAGCTCCGCATCGACGGCGGCACCCACAGCTGATGGGGGAGCACCTCGAGTTCTGCTTCTCGGCCACCTTCTCGGCTCCGGAGGAGCTGGTGCCCCTGGCTCAGGCCGGCGACGCCACCGGGTGGAGCACCCTCACCGTGTCTGACCACATCGTGAACCCGGTGGAGACCCGATCCACCTATCCCTACACGTCCGACGGCTCCCGTCGATGGGAGATGGGCACGCCGTGGCCCGATCCGTGGGTGACCATCGGGCACCTGGCTGCCGCCACCACCCGGCTGCGCTTCCTCACCACCGTGTACATCCTCCCGGCCCGCACGCCGGCGCACGTGGCCAAGCAGGTCGGCACCGCGGCCGTGCTGTCGGGCAACCGGGTGGGCCTGGGCATCGGCATGGGCTGGATGGAGGAGGAGTTCGACGCCATGGGCACCGACTTCCGCCGCCGGGGCAAGCGGGCCGACGAGATGCTCGAGGTGATGGCCAAGCTCTGGACCGGGGAGGTGGTGGAGCACCACGGCGAGTTCTTCGACGTGCCACCGCTCGAGATGCTGCCCGCGCCCACCGAGCGGGTGCCCGTCCACGTCGGCGGCACGTCGGAGGCAGCCCTTCGGCGCGCCGCCCGTCACGACGGCTGGGTGAGCGACCTGCACACGGTCGACGAGCTGGCCGCCATCCGCCAGCAGATCGAGCGCTACCGCGAGGAGTACGACCGCACCCATGTGCCGTTCTCGATGTTCGGCTCGGCCAAGGACGCCTGGGACCTCGACGGCTATCGCCGGGTGGCCGAGGCCGGGGTGACCCACCTCGTCACCATGCCCTGGTACTTCTATTCCGGTCCGGAGGCCGACCTGGCCGGCAAGGTGGCCGGCATCGAGCGCTTCGCCGAGGACGTCATCGCGCGGTGGTGAGCCCCCCACCTGGGTAGGGTCCCGCGGGTGGGTGCTCGGATCCTCTTCGTCTCCTGGGACGGCGGCGGCAACGTCCCTCCTGTGCTCGCGCTGGCGGGCCGGCTGGTGGCCCGCGGCCACGCGGTGTCGGTGCTCGGCTCGGCCTCGTTGGCCGACCGCGTGGCGGAGGAGGGGATCCTCTTCACGGGCCGGCTGCCGGCCCAGGAGTGGGACCCGACCGCCCAGGCCCTCGACGTGGCGGCAGCCGCCCGCCGCGACGCGATCGACCTCGTGGTCGTCGACTACATGCTCCCTGGTGCGCTCTGCGGCGCGGCGGCCACCGGCCTGCCGGTGGTGGCGCTGGTCCACACCCTCTACGCGGCCAACCTCGTCGACGGCGACCTCGGCCCGATGTCGATGGCCGCCTCGACCGAGGGGGTGAACGCCACCCTCGCCCAGCTCGGGCTGGCCCCGGTGCAGCACCTGGGCCAGCTCCTCGAGCGGGCCGATCTGGTGATGGTCACCGCCCCCGAAGAGCTCGACGCTCCCGGCGTGGCTCGGAGCGCGAACGTGCGCTACGTCGGGCCGGCCCTGCAGTCTTCAGGGCCCGACGCCGGCTGGCGGCCGCCGGGCTCTGACGACGACGGACCGCTCGTGGTCGTCAGCCTGGGCACCACACCGATGGATGAGGGGCCGGTGCTCCAGCGGGTCCTCGACGGCCTGGCCGACCGGCGCGTGCGGGTGGTGGCCACGGTGGGGGAGCACCTCTACCCCAGCGACTTCACGGTGCCCGCCAACGCCGTCGTGCTCGACCACGTCCGCCACAGCGCTGTGCTCCCATGGGCCTCGGCGGTGATCACCCACGCGGGTCTGGGCACCGTGCTGGCGTCGCTGGCCCACGGTGTCCCGCTGCTGTGCCTCCCGCTGGGGCGCGAGCAACCGGCCAACGCGGCGGCCGTGGAGCGCGTGGGTGCCGGCCTCCAGCTCGATCCCAGTGCCGCCCCGACCGAGATCGGCGCCGCGGTCGATCGCCTGGTCGTCGATCCCAGCCCTCGCGAGGCGGCCCAGCGCCTGGCCGCCCTGATCGAGATGCAGCGCGACGCCGCGCTGCCCGAGGCCGCGCTCGAGGAGCTGCTCGGGTGACCCGCCACGTCGCCTTCCTGCGGGCCATCAACGTGGGGGGACGCCGGGTCTCCATGGATCGCCTCACTGCTGTGGCGGAGGACATCGGTTGCGGCGACGTGAGCACCTACATCGCCAGCGGCAACGTGCTCTTCAGCAGCAGGAAGGGGCGGCCAGCCCTGGAGGTCGCGCTCGAGGCGGCCTTCGCCGACGCCCTCGGCTTCGAGGTGCCGACCTTCGTGCGCACCCGCACTGAGGTGCAGGAGGTGGTCGGAGCGCAGCCCTTCGAGGTGCCGGACGGCCACACGCACATGGTCGCCTTCCTGCGGGCGGCGCCGAGCGAGGAGGTGGCCGCCGCCGTGGCCGGGCTGGCCACCGCCACCGATGACCTGGTCGTCGCCGGCGACGTCATCCACTGGCACATCCACGGGCCGTCGATGGCCTCGTCGATCAAGGACTCGGCCTGGAAGGGCACCGGCATCGGCCCCCTCACCACCCGCAACATCACCATGCTGCGAAAGCTGGCCCCCAAGCTCGCCCTCTGACCCCGCACCCCGATGTTCGATCCGGATCAGTCGGTGAGATCCTGCTCGGGGAGATCGAAGAGGTGGATGGCCGCCTGGGCGTCGGGGACGGCGGGCCCCGACCAGTCGGCGGCCGCGATCTGGGCCTGGCTGCGGCGCCCGAAGATCGTGCGGAGGAGCTCGTACGGCGTGGTGGTGAGCGTGGCGCCCACCTCACCCACGCCGATGGTGCGCTCCTCGCCGTCGACCACGAGACGGAGGCGGGGCCCACCGCCCTTCGAGTAGCGGCGCCCGAAGGCCCCGAGGGCGAGGTCGAGCACGCCGGGGATCAGCTCGTCGTCGTGGAGAGCGCCCACGCCGACGGCAGCCCGCAGGTCTTGCTCGTGGGTCCAGCAGTCGAGGGCGACGAAGCCCATCGAGCGCCCGGCCTCGGCCACCACCTCGTCGAGCTCGGGGCCGCGGTCGGCCCACTCGGCGCACACCTCGTCGACGCTCCAGTCGGCGCGGGCGGCCAGCTGGGCGGCGGCCCAGGCGGCGTCGTCACCAGGGGGCGGCAGCTGGCCGTCGAGCACGTCGGTGCACACGCCGGCCAGGTGGCGGTAGCCGTCGAGCACGGTCCACGGCGGCGTGGGGAGGAGCGGTGCCGCCAGCTCGTCGGGGGTCAGCTCGGGGGCGAGGTCGAGCAGGCGTGTGCGGCTCACGAGGTAGATCTCGCCGGGACCCATGCCCCGGAGCCTGCCATGCTCTGGGCATGGACGTGGTCCGGCCGGCCGACTTCTACACCGGGATCGTGGCTGAGGTGTACGGCCCGCTGCGCTCGTCGGTGCCCGACGCCGACCCCTACGCCCGGTTCATCGAGCGGGCGGGTCAGCCGGCGCTGGAGCTGGGCTGCGGGCACGGCGACCCGCTCCTGGACCTGCGCCGGCGTGGCCTCGACGTGGAGGGCCTCGACGCCTCCGCCGACATGCTGGCCCTCGCCCGGTCAGCCGCCGAGGCCGAGGGCATCGTGGTGGCGCTGCACCACTCCACCATCGAGGCCATGGAGCTCCCACGCCGCTACCAGGCGATCTTCCTGGCCGGCCCCACGTTCAACCTGATCGTCGGCGACGACACCGCGTGGCACGCCCTCGACCGGATCCGCGAGCACCTCGAGCCCGAGGGGCGGGCCCTGGTCCCGCTGTTCGTCCCCGACGCCACGCCTGGTTCCGAGATGGGCCAGCCCCGCACCCACGTGACCGACTCCGGGCGCACCCTGCGCTGCACCGTGGTGCACGAGGAGCGCGATGAGCAGCGCCGGGTGCAGACCTCCTTGCTGCGCTACGAGGTGGAGGAGGCCGACGGCACCCTCACCACCGAGGAGCGAGCCTGGCAGGTGCACTGGCACACGCGCGAGGGCTTCCGCACGCTGGCGGCCGAAGCCGGGCTCCGGGTGCGCTCGGAGCGGTCCTTCGGCTCCAGCACATGGAGCGTGATCCTCGAGCGCGACCCCGAATGGGACCGGCCGCACACCTCGCGACCCACCACGGGGGGCCGAGCCGTCCTGGCGGCAGGGATGATCGGCCTCGACCAGGCCATCTACGGCGAACGCCCCAAGCCCGAGGTGGTGGCAGAAGCCGAGGCCGACGGCCACGACCAGGGCAAGGTCGAGCTCGACCTCGACGACCCCGCCTCCTCCCAGATCACCCTCGACGACCGCTGACCACCCCTGCGAGGTGCGAGGATGCGGGCATGACGACGACCGAGCGCATGGAGGTCTCCCGCACCATCGAGGCCGACCCGGCCACCATCTTCCGAGTGCTGTGCGACCCGCAGGGCCACGTGGCCATCGACAGCTCCGGCATGCTCCAGGCCGCCACCGGCGAGCCGGCCTCCGCGGTGGGCGACACCTTCGTGGTGCACATGGACCGCGAGGCCCTCAACGACTTCCCGATGGGGCGCTACGACGTGACCGTCGACATCACCGCCTTCGAGCAGGACCGCGAGATCGCCTGGACCATCGTGGGGCAGATCAAGCCGCAGATCGGCCACGTCTACGGCTACCGGCTGGAACCGAGCGACGAGGGCACCGTCGTCACCTCCTACTACGACTGGTCGAGCATCGACCCGCAGTGGAAGGAGGCCAACATCTTCCCGATCATCCCAGAGAGCGCCCTGCGGGCCACGCTCGGCATCCTGGCCCGCACCGTGGCCCGCGGCTACCCGGGTGGCTCCACCGCCTGACCGCCACCGCTCCGCCGCCCACAACTCCCTCGACCACCGACGAGCCGGCGGCCAGGCTGTCGCCGTGCTCGAGGTGCCGCCCGTCGTCCAGAACAAGGCCCGGGCCGCCGGAGCGCAGCGCTGGCTGACCGAGCTCCCCGCGCTGGTGGGCGAGCTGCAGGAGCGCTGGCAGATCACCACCGGAGCCGTCTACTCCGACGGCACCGAGGCGCTGGTGCTGGAGGCCGAGCGGGCCGACGGCACGCCGGCCGTGCTCAAGCTGATGGTGCCGCGCAACGATGCGGCCGCCCACGAGATCACGGTGCTCCGCCTGGCCGGCGGCCGCGGCTGCGTGCGGTTGCTGGAGGACGACGTGGGCGCGGGGGTGCTGCTGCTGGAGCGGCTCGGGCGGTCGCTCTTCCAGATCGGCCTGCCCGTGGCCCAGCGCCACGAGATCCTCTGCAGCACCGCCGCCCAGGTGTGGCGGCCGGCCGCCGACTGCGGGCTCCCCACCGGCGCCGAGAAGGGACGCTGGCTGATCGACCACATCTCCCGCCTCTGGGACGAGCTCGACCGCCCGTGCTCCGAGCGGGTGGTGGACCACGCGCGGGCGTGCGCCGAACGACGCATCGCCGCCCACGACGAGGAGCGGGCGGTGCTGGTCCATGGTGACGTGCACCAGTGGAACACCCTCGAGCACCCCGCCGGCGGGTTCACCCTGGTCGACCCTGATGGGCTCCTGGCCGACGCCGAGTACGACCTCGGGATCCTCATGCGGGAGGACCCGGTCGAGCTGCTCGAGGGCGATCCCCGGGATCGGGCTCACTGGCTGGCGGCCCGCACCGGCCTCGATGTCACCGCCATCTGGGAGTGGGGCGTCGTGGAGCGCGTCTCGACGGGCCTCACCTGCCTCGAGGTCGACCTGCGGCTCGAGGGCACCCAGATGCTGGCCACCGCCGAGGCGGTGGCGGAGTAGGCAGCTGACGGCTCGACCCGTTGGCGCGGCCACCGCTGATCGAACACCCGCGGCCGGCGAAACGAGGTGGTCCGCCCTGCGCACGGGCCGGTTGACTGGGGCGGTGCTGCGACCTCGATCGACCAGTGACGGGGTGGTGCTGATCCGGCCCCCACGGCCGGGGGACGCTGCGGTGCTGGTCGCCGGGCGAGACGCCGAGTTCCAGCGGTTCCTCGGGCCTGGCGACCCGGAGCCCACGCCCGCACGGTGCGTCGTCGCGGGCGGTGCGGTGGTGGGCTGGGTCGACGTCGACAACGATCGGTCCTGGCTCCAACCGGGCGAGGTGAACCTCGGCTACCACGTGTTCGCGTCGCACCGGGGCCGGGGCGTGGCCACACGGGCCCTGCAGCTCCTGCTCCACCAGCTGGCGCTCGACGGCGAGCAGCGCACGGCCACGCTGCTCATCGATCCCGCCAACCGACGCTCGCTGGCCCTGGCGGCGCGCGCTCGCTTCCTCCGGGTCGGTGACCTCGACGGGAACCCGTACTGGAAGCGGCCGATCCCGCCGACCACCTATGGCGACGAACGGGTGTCGATCCGTCGCCGTGCTCCCGGCCTCGACCTCGAGGCGGACCTGGCCGCCAAGGACCGGGAGCAGGTGCGATGGCTCTGGCTCCCGGGACAGGCGGAGCAGTGGGCATCGATGAGCGAGGCGGATCGGCGGGCCCACGCCCAGGCCGGGCTCCAGGCCACGGCGACGGCCTTCGGGGGAGGGCCGAAGTGGACGTTCTCGGTCGACGCCGGCGAGTTCCGCTCGGCCGGCCACGTCGACTGCGACCTGGCCAACGACAAGGTGCCCGCCGGCGAGGCCAACGTGTCGTACTCCACCCATCCCGAGCATCGCGGCCAGGGTGTGGCCTCGAGCGCCGTCCGCCTGGCCGTCCGCTTCCTCCGGGACCAGACGGGAGCGCGCACCGCGCACCTGCTGATCGACCAGGCGAACGTGCCGTCGCTGCGGGTCGCCCGCGCGGTGGGGGCGACGGAACGGCAGCGCTTCGTCGACGAGCGCGGCACCACGATCCTGCGCCACGTCCTCGACCTCTGACGATCGGGGAGGGTTCAGGCCGGCCGGGCCAGGGAGCCGTTGAGGTGCCGCATTCCACGGTGGATCCGGTGGATGAGGCCCACCGGCTCCAGGAACATGAGCGGACAGGCGCCGGCCACCACCGGGATGTCGTGGGCGTGGCAGAGGGCGACGGCCTCATCGGACACTGCGCCGGCGCCGCCCGCCCCCTTGAACAGCCAGACCC
>JBPPMN010000278.1:0-8825 GCA_051306055.1 Acidimicrobiales bacterium | reverse complement strand
GCAGGTCGGGGGCGGCGGGAGCGGCTGCCGCGCGGCGCCACCGGCTCCTCCCACCCCTCGATCGACCCGGACCACAGCGCATCCACGGCGTCCACGCTAGCGACGCGCTGTGACAGCGGACCGTCGGCTGGCGGGGTGGTCAGATCTGGTTGGGCGTGGTGACCTCGCCCTCGGGGACCAGCACCACCCGTTCGCCCAGGCCCTGCAGCGCACCGCCGGGCCCCACCTCGATCCAACGGCCGGCCAGGTTGGGGAGGCGCTCGAAGGATGCACCGAGCTGGCCCTCCACCACGTACACGAGACCGCCGTGGGTGATGGCGATGACCTCTCCCTCGGGTGCCAGATCGTGGATGCGGCCGAGGGCGGCGGTGGCCCGGGCCAGCACCGAGCCGTCGTCCTCCCAAGAGGGTGGTCGCCGGGGCGGGTCCTGCGAGCGGGCGGCATCGGCGCGGGCATCGGAGGCGGGGCCGTTGCCGAAGCTGGCGGCCCGCCCGGGCGGGGGAGCGTCGAGGTAGCCCGGCCAGTCGCGATCGATCTCGGCGCGGGTGAGACCGCTCCACTCGCCGGCGTCGCGCTCGCGCAGGTCGGGCTCGATCACGAGGGGCCCCACCCCGAGCTCGTTGCTGATGATGAGGCCCGTCTCCGAGGCCCGTTGCAGGTCGGAGGCCACGATGGCGTCGACCACCCCCAGGTTGCGGGCGGCGTGGTGCGCCTGCTGGCGGCCCAGGTCGGTGAGGGTGGGATCGGCCTGTCCCTGCCAGCGCCCCTCGGCGTTCCACTCCGACTGGCCGTGGCGGACGAGGAGGACGCGGGTCATGGCGCTCGAACCTACCGGCGGCCGAGGCAGCCCCGCGAATGGGTTGGCGTGGCCGGAGCATCGCTACGCTCGACGGGTGCCCTGACCGGAGGAGGTGGATGGGATGGCCGTGCTCCGACTGTTCGCATCCGCCCGTGAGGCGGCCGGAACCGGGCGCGACGACGTGCCGGGGGCCACCGTGGGCGAGGTGCTGGGGCAGGCCCGGGTCCGCTACGGCGAGGGCTTCGCCGACGTGCTCCGGTCGTGCCAGGTGTGGCGCAACGGCGAGCCCACCGAGCTCGACGCCGCGGTGGACGACACCGACGAGGTGGCCGTGCTGCCGCCGGTGTCGGGAGGCTGCTGATGGCCGCGCAGAGCACGGCCAAGCGCCGGAAGCCCGTCTACCAGGAGGTGGAGGAGCGGGAGGCCCGCAAGGTCTCCAGCCGCGTCCGCAAGGCTCGCAGCGAGCGGTCGCGCCGGCTGCGTCGCCGCTACGCCGTCGTCTACGACACCGACGGCCCCCGTGTGCGCCTCGGCATCCTGTGGTTCGTCGTGGCCGCCACGGCACTGGCCATCGGCCCGTTCTTCACCGCTCTGGCCTACGGCGGGGCGGCGGCGGTGGCGGCCGCCCAGACGGCTCGCTGCTGGCGACGTCGCGGCCATCGCCCCAACGAGCTCGTGGCCGCAGGCCTGGCCGCCATGCTCGGGCTCGGCGCCTGCCTCGGAGCAGGGGGATCGGGCCTCGCTCTGGTGGCCGGAGCGGTCGTCGCCTGCGTGGTGGCCTCCGGCGACACCGCCTCGAAGCACCCCCTCCTGGCCGACGCGGGCTGGACGCTGCAGTGCGCGATGGTCCCGGGCTTCGTGGCCATGTCGATGGTGCTGCTCGCGCGCCTCGACCAGGGTTCGGCCATCGCGCTCCTGCTCCTGGTGTCGGCCTACGAGACGGGCGACTACCTGGTGGGCTCCGGCGCCAGCAACCCCTACGAGGGCCCGGCGGCCGGGTTGGCCGCCATCGTGGTGATCACGTTCATCCTGTCGACGCTGCCCATCTCCACGCTCGGCTTCGGCGAGGCGTGGCTCTTCGGCGGAGCGGTGGGCGTGCTGGCTCCTGCCGGCCAGCTGGTGGCCTCCGCGCTGCTGCCGAGCGCGGCGTCCCCGGCGTCGGGGCTGCGCCGGCTCGACAGCCTGCTGCTGGCTGCACCGCTGTGGGCGTTCGGCGTGGGCCTGGTGATCTGACCCTCAGGCCGCTAGACGCTCTTGAGGTTCTCGGCGGCGAAGTCCCAGTTGGCGAGGTTGTCGAGGAACGCGCTCACGTAGTCGGGACGCTTGTTGCGGTAGTCGATGTAGTAGGCGTGCTCCCACACGTCGATGGTGAGCAGCGCCTTCTGGCCGTGCTTGAGCGGGAGGTCGGCGTCGGAGGTGTGGGTGACGACCAGCTTCGAGCCGTCGTGGACCAGCCAGGCCCAGCCGGAGCCGAAGTGCGTGGCGGCCGCGTCGTTGAGCTGCTTCTTGAAGTCGGCGAAGGAGCCGAAGTCCTTGGCGATGGCCTCGGCCAGCTCGCCGGTGGGCTCGCCGCCGCCGTCGGGGGCCATCGAGCTCCAGTAGAAGGTGTGGTTCCAGTGCTGGGCTGCGTTGTTGAACACACCGCCGGGCTCGGCGTCGAGGATCACGGTCTCGAGGTCGTCGTTGGACTTGCCCTCGACGAGACCGTTGAGCTTCTCCACGTAGGAGCTGTGGTGCTTGCCGTGGTGGAACTCGAGCGTCTCCTGGCTGATGTGGGGCGCCAGGGCATCGATGGCGTACGGGAGTGAGGGGAGGGTGAAGGCCATGGCCTCGACCGTACCCAGCCCGCCAGCGGGTCGAAACGTCAGTCGGCCACCTGGAACACCTCGAACGCCGTCCAGCCGAGGGTGGGGCTGAAGGCCAGGCGGAAGGCGGTGGAGCCGCCCTCGAAGGAGTAGGCGCACACGTAGTGGGGGTCGACGTCGTCGGACTCGGTGCAGCCCTGGAACGTCCAGCCTCCTCCGCCACCCGGGATGGCGAACAGGTCGTCGACCACATCGGGGTTGGCCTGTTGCTCCGCGCAGGTGCGGTCGCCCACGGTGTAGGCCTCGTAGAGCAGCTCGGCGGTGGGGGCCGGGTCGTTGGGCACGGACTCGGCGCAGCGGTCGGGATCGATGGTCGTCGGCGGCGCCGCCGTGGTGGTGGTGGCCTCGGTGGTGGTGGTGGCCTCGGTGGTGGTGGTCTCCTCCGGTGCGGTGGTGGTGGTGGCCTCGCTCGTGGTGGTGGTCGACGACGAGGCGGTGGTCTCGTCGTCGTCGCCGCCGAGGACCAGGGCGGCCACGGCCACCAGCGCGATCACCGCCAGGAGGCCGACGAGGATCCAGGGGCGCCGGTCGGGCGATGGCGCCGGCGGCTCCCCGGTGGGCGGCGGCGCCACCGGAGGACCCCCACCGGCGGCGGCCGGCATGGCCGCGGTGGGCTCGTCGACCGCCGGCACGTCGAGGCGGGTCGGATCGTCGGCAGGATCGTGGTCGGCCATGGACCGACGCTACCCACCGTGGCTCGACCGGGGGATGGTTGAGCCGTCAGGTCCACGTCAGTAGGTTGCGCAGCGCTGGCATCGACCATGAGGGGCGCGCAATCGTGGAGATCTTCGAGAACTTTGCCGATCCGAGCGGACCGCTGTCGGTCCTCATGCGAGGGGCCCACGTGCTCGTGGGCGTGGCCTGGGTCGGGCTCCTGTACTTCTTCAACTTCGTGCAGGTGCCGGCCTACGCCGAGCTCTCCGACGGTGCCCGCTCCGAGGCCCTGCGCAAGCTCACCTTCCGAGCGCTCTGGTGGTTCCGCTGGGCCGCCCTGCTCACCTTCCTGTTCGGCGTGATGCTGCTGGGCCTCCAGGGCGACGGCGAGAACACCGACATCTACCTGTCGGGCGTCGGAGGCACCGCCATCCTCACCGGCATGCTCCTCGGCACCACGATGTTCCTGAACGTGTGGGGCGTGATCTGGCGCAACCAGAAGGTGGTGATCGGCAACGCCGAGTCGGTGGCCGCAGGCGGCGAGGCCAACCCCGAGGCGCCGGCCGCAGCCAAGCGGGCCGCCCGGGCGTCGAGGGCCAACACGCTGTTCTCGATCCCGATGCTGTGGTTCATGGTCTTCGCCGCCCACGGAGCCGTCTGGTTCGACGGCGTCGGCGGGACGCTCGTCTACTGGGTCCTGGTGCTGGTCACCTGGGGCTTCATCGAGGCCTCGGCCCTCGGGCTCATCGGCGGCATCGACAGCCCGTTCAACAAGGCCGCCTTCGACAAGCACAAGCAGACGATCACCTGGGGCTTCGTGCTCCTGGCCGTCTACCACTTCATCGGCTGGGAGCTCCTCCTCGCGGTGTGACCCGCGGCGCTACGCCACGGTGAGGTCGGCCACCATGCCGGCGCTCTCGTGGCCGGCCACGTCGCAGTAGATCTCATACGAGCCGGGCGAGAGCTCGAGGCTGCCGCGGTCCTCGGTGCCGATCGACAGCTTGAACCCGCTCTGCCCTCGCACGAGCAGGGTGTGGGCGATGCTGCCGTCGTTGCGGTACACGAACTCCACGCAGGGGGCCTCGCCGTCGTAGGCGTCCTCGCCGAACTGCAGCTGGTCGTTGCCGACCACCTCGACGGTGGACGACGGGTCGCAACCGGCGTCGCTGGCATCGTCGTCGGATCCGCAGCCGGCGACCACGGCGGCCAGCGCCACGGCGCCGACGAGGGCAAGGGGGGGTCGTCGCATCGCGGCACGCTACCGCTGGGCCCCGACGACGGGCCAAGGCGGAGGTACGCTCCGGGGATGGCCGCCGACCTCACCGACCTGCTCCAGCCGGGCTACCTCGGCGAGCTCACCGCCCGCCCCATCGAGGAGGTGCGGGCGATGCGCACCGAGTGCCAGGAGGTGGAGACCGGTCTCTCCCTCCTCCGGAGGATGGTGCAGGGCCGCCTCGACATCGTCGGCGTCGAGCTCACCCGCCGGGCCGACGGCGGCGACCCCGCCGACCTGCCCGACCTCATCGCCCGCCTCCCCGAGGTGCTGTCCGATCGCACCCACGCCCCCGGTGTGGGGCGGCTGCCCCAGCTGATGGCACCCGGCGACCTGCCGCCCGAGCTGGAGGCGGAGCTCGGCGCCATCGGCGGCATCGGGGCCGTGTCCGACCTGCCGTCGCTCAGCGACGACGCCCTCCGCACCCTGGCCGACCAGCTCATGGCCTTCGAGCAGAAGGTCTCGGGCCATCGTGGCGCCCTCTTCGAGCGCATCGACGCCCTGCAGGCCGAGATCACCCGTCGCTACAAGACGGGTGAGGCCTCGGTCGACTCCCTGCTCAAGTAGCAGGCTCCCAGCTCCGTCCCTCGGCCACCGTGGTCGCGGCCGACTAACGGTTGCTCGCGCCCGTCGCGTACCCTTCGAGGCGTGAAGGAGGACATGGAGCAGCGGTGGCGCGACCTGGGTGAGTTCATCCGCGATCAGCGCCGCGTCGGTCACCTCTCCCTGCGCAAGCTGTCGGAGCTGGCCGGGATCTCCAACCCCTACCTCAGCCAGATCGAGCGCGGGCTGCGCAAGCCGTCGGCCGAGATCCTGCAGCAGATCGCCCGGGCCCTCGAGATCTCCTCGGAGACGCTCTACGTGCGGGCCGGGATCCTGGAGGAGCGCGAGGGGGCCGACCTGGCGGCCGAGATCCGCCGCGACCCCGACCTCTCGGAGGAGCAGAAGCGCACGCTGATCCGCATCTACACCTCCTTCCGCCACGAGAACGAAGGTGGCGCTGGCGGCGCCGAGGAAGATCTCGTCGATCTCGAGCGTTGACCCTCAGCGGTACCCATGATGCGCCGCCTCGCCGTCCTCTCCCTGCACACCTCCCCGCTGGCCCAGCCCGGTCAGGGCGACAGCGGGGGCATGAACGTCTACGTGCGGGAGCTGGTGTCGTCGCTGGCCCAGGCCGGTGTGCAGGCCGACGTCTTCACCCGCCGGTGGGACGACGGCCCTGAGGTCGTGGAGGTGGAGCCCGGTTTCCGTGTGGTCCACGTGGAAGCGGGCCCGACCGACCTGGCCAAGGAGCAGCTGCCCGATGTCGTCGACGACTTCGCCGACGGCGTCCGCCGCCACCTCACCACCCTCCGCGACGTCGATGCCCTCCACGCCAACTACTGGCTCTCGGGTGTGGCCGGTCACCGCCTCAAGCACGAGCTCGACCTGCCGCTGGTGTCGACGTTCCACACCCTCGCCCGGGTGAAGGCCGAGACCGGCGACACCGAGCCCGACCTCCGGATCCACGCCGAGGCCGAGGTGATCGCCTGCTCCGACGCCATCCTCGCCAGCTGCGCGGCCGAGGCCGATCAGCTCGAGCGGCTCTACGGAGCCGATCCCGCCCGCATCGAGCTGGTGGCCCCGGGCGTCGACCACGCCTTCTTCTCGCCCGGCGATCACCAGGGTGCCCGGCGGGCCCTGCAGCACCTCCGGCTCCGCCCGGGCCCGGTGCTGCTGTTCGTCGGTCGCATCCAGCCGCTCAAGGGGCTCGACGTCGCCGTGGCCGCCCTGGCCGAGCTCGACCAGCCCGACGCCACCCTCGTGGTGGTGGGCGGGGCCAGCGGCCACGAGGGCGCGGCCGAGGTGGCCCGGATCGAGGCCCTGGCCGACGACCTCGGCGTGGGCCACCAGCTCCGCTTCGTGGCCCCGGTGCCCCACCACCTCCTGTCCACGTACTACCGGGCGGCCGACGTGGTGCTGGTGCCCAGTCGCTCCGAGAGCTTCGGCCTGGTCGCCCTCGAGGCGGCGGCCTGCGGCACGCCGGTGGTGGCATCCGCCGTCGGGGGGCTGCGCACCCTCGTCGACCACGGCCGCACCGGGTTCCTCGTCGAGGGCCGCGACCCCGCCCAGTTCGCCGCCCACACCGCGGAGGTCCTGGCCTCGCCCGAGCTGGCCGCCCGCCTCTCCTCGGCGGCCGCGCTCCGTGCCCGCAGCTACACCTGGAGCACCGCGGCGGGTCGCCTGCGCCGGATCTACGGCGACCTCACCGCCCGCACGCTCGTCGACTGCCGCTGATCGCGAGGAGCGCCGGTAGGTTGCGGCGATGGTGCCGCCCAGCTCCGACGCCGAGCTCCGCTCCCTCGAGGCCCGCATCGACGCCTGGCTGGCCGACCAGCTGGCCGAGAACCCCGTGGTGGCCGCCGTGGAGCACGACCGGGAGTCGGGCGAGCGGCGCTGGTTCGTGCGGCTCCAAGGGGAGCAGAAGGACGTCTTCACCATCTGGTTCCACCTGCGCCAGCGCACGCTCCACTACGAGACCTACGTGATGCCGGCTCCCGAGGAGAACCACGCCGCCTTCTACGAGCACCTCCTGCGCCGCAACCTCAAGCTCTACGGCGCCGCCTTCGCCATCGGCGACGAGGAGGCGGTTTTCCTGGTCGGCCAGCTGGCCAACGAGGCCGTCACCGACGACGAGCTGGATCGCATCCTGGGCTCGCTCTACGCCTGGGTGGAGCAGTTCTTCCGGCCCGCCCTGCGCATCGGGTTCGCCTCCCGCTTCGCCGGCTGAACGTTCCTCATTGCATCTCATGTGCTTTCGATCTAGCGTCCCCACCGGTGGCGGGGGCCGCCCGGACAGCACCCGATCGGGGAAGGGGTGAACCAGGCCAGCCCCCCGCCGCTGTCGCTGATCTTCTCGATCACGATCACGGGCATCCTCGCCAACACGCTGGTGGGGCCGGCCATCCCCGACATCCTCGACGCCTTCGGCCAGCCCGACAGCCGGGCCGGCCTCTTCGTGGCGGCAGGCACGCTGCCCGGCATCGCCATGGCGCCGATCATCGGCGTGCTGGCCGACCGCTTCGGCCGCCGCGCCGTGCTCGTGCCCTGCCTGGTGGCCTTCGGGGTGTTCGGCCTGCTGTCGGCCTTCGCCCCGTCGTTCGAGGTGCTCCTGGCCCTCCGCCTCGGCCAGGGCCTCGGCTCCGCCGGGCTCATCAACCTGGCCGTGGTGCTCATCGGCGACCACTGGTCGGGGCTCGACCGGGCTCGGCTGGTGGGGCAGAACGCCGCGGTGCTCACGCTGTCGCTGGCCGTCTTCCCGCCGATCGGCGGGCTGCTCACCGAGCTGGGTGGCTGGCGGTGGTCGTTCGCTCCCTATGCCGTCGGCCTGGTGACCGCCGGCCTCATCTTCCGTCGCCTCGACCCCGCCCGCCCCGCAGGGGGCATCACCTTGCGCGACCAGCTAGGAGGGGCCAGCGCGGCCGTGCGCCACCGCGACGTGCTGGGCTCGATCTCGATCGGGTTCGTGATCTTCATGCTCATCTTCGGGCTGTTCCTCACCGCGCTGCCGCTGCACCTCGAGCGTGAGTTCGGCCTGAGCGCCGGCCTGCGGGGCCTGGTGATCGCGGCGCCGGCGCTCACCTCCACCGTCGCCGCCCTGCGCCTCGGCCGCCTCCGGGCCCGGTTCGGCGCCGTCGCCCTCCTCACCGGCGCCTCGGCCCTCTTCACCGTGGCCTTCGTGGTGATCGGCCTGGCCGGCACGCTGCCGGTGCTGGTGGGTGGCGCGATGCTCTACGGGGCGGGGGAGGGCGTGTTCATCCCCACCCTCCAGGACGTGGTGTCCGGCGCCTCACCACCGGGCCAGCGGGGCGCGGTGGTGGCGGTGTGGGTGGGCGCCGCCCGCGCCGGCCAGACGGTCGGTCCCCTGGCTGCCGCCGGCGTCTACGGCGCGGTCGGCACCGGGTCCACGTTCGTGCTGGGCGGGCTGCTGGCCGCCGGGCTGGTGGCCGTGGAGGCGGTGGGCCGCTTCGGCGCGGAGGCCGCTCCGCCGCCCGACCCGGTGCCCGTCGCCGAACCCGTGTAGCGGCAACAGGCGACCTGAGGCACGGGGCACGGCACTAGGTTGCGCGGATGGTCGAGATCCAGGTGATCGGTGGCGGTCGGATGGGGGAGGCCCTCGTCGGGGGGCTGCTGCAGGCGGGCGGGCTGCGGCTCGACGCCGTCCGCATCGTGGAGGCCGACCCCGCTCGCCGGG
>JBPPMN010000168.1:0-3644 GCA_051306055.1 Acidimicrobiales bacterium | reverse complement strand
GATCTCCAGCGGTGCCATCCTCGCCGGCGCCGTGAAGGCGGCGGGCCTCATCGAGGAGGGCACGATCGTGATGATCGTGTGCGACGGCGGCTGGAAGTACCTCTCGGCCGGCGTGTGGACCGACGACATCGACGTCGTCGAGGCCCGCGCCAAGGCCACCATCTACTTCTAGATCTCCGGTTCTGTGGACGGATTCGTCCGCCATGCGGACATTTCCGTCCACAGATCCTGGGCTCAAGCGCCGAGCAGCGCCTCGATGGCCTCGGGCGGGCGTCCCACCGCGGCCCGGCCGTCGGCGGTCACCAGGATGGGCCGTTCGATGAGGATCGGGTTCTTCACCATCAGGGCGATCCAGCGCTCGCGGTCGTGCGGCTCGTCGCGCAGGTTGAGCTCCTTGGCCAGCGTCTCGCCGGTGCGGGCCAGGTCCCACGGCTCCATCCCGAGGGCCGTCAGGACCGCGTCGAGCTCGTCGGGTGAGGGCGGGTCCTCGAGGTACCGCCGCTCCTCGTAGGGGGCGGTGGCGGCATCGAGCAGGTCCTTGGCCTGCCGGCTCTTGGAGCAGCGCGGGTTGTGCCAGAGGGTGAGGTCGGCCATGCCGGGAGCGTAGCGACGGCAAACCGGTGGCCGAGCGAGCCGGAACGGGCCACCATCGCGTGATGGCCGAGCCCGACGCTCCCGTCTTCCCATCTGCTCCTCCCGAGCGGATCGACCTCGGCATCGGCGTGGCGCTCGTGCGGGTGAGCGCCCACCGGGCGGCGGCGGCCGTCGCCGCCATCAACACCAGCCTCGACCACCTCCGCCCCTGGATGGCCTGGGCCACCGAACCCGCCACCGAGGCGGGCATGGCCACCTTCCTCGCGGCGGCCGAGCAGCTGTGGGACGAGCGGCGCGACTTCGGCTACTCGATCGTCGACCCGGCCGACACCGTGGTGCTGGGCGGTTGCGGGCTCCACGGCCGGGCCGGGCCCGACATGCTCGACATCGGCTACTGGGTGCACGTGGACCACGGCGGTCGGGGCATCGCCACGGCGCTCGCCCGGGCGCTCACCGACGCCGCCTTCGCCATCCACGGCATCGCCCGTGTGCGCATCACCTGCGAGGACACCAACCACCGCAGCGCCCGGGTGCCCGAGAAGCTCGGCTTCGACTTCCGGGGCGTGTCGGTGCCGGAGGGCGGGGTGTGCGCCGGACGTCCCACCCAGGAGTGGGTGGTCGATCGGGCGCGGTGGATGACGAGCCGGCCGCTGGCGTCGCCGTAGCCTCACGGGTGTGGACGACCGGCCGATCGGCATGTTCGACAGCGGCTTCGGTGGGCTCACCGTGGCCCGGGCCCTGATCGACCTGCTCCCCGCCGAGCACCTCGTCTACCTGGGCGACACCGGCCGCTACCCCTATGGTCCCCGACCCCTCGCCGAGGTGCGGGGCTTTGCCGAGCAGATCACCGACCTGCTGGTGCGAGACCACGACGTGAAGCTGGTCGTGGTGGCCTGCAACACCGCTGCCGCCACCGGCCTTGCCGCACTGCAGTCCCGGGTCGACGTGCCGGTGGTCGGGGTGATCGAGCCCGGCGTGCGCAGCCTGGCCCTGGCCACCCACAGCGGCCGGGTGGGCGTGATCGGCACCGTCGGCACCATCGCGTCGGGCGCCTACCAGCGGGCGGTGGCCGACGTGGCACCACACCTCGAGCTGGCCTGCGCCGCCTGCCCCGGCTTCGTCGAGTTCGTCGAGCGCGGCGAGACCCGCAGCGACCAGGTCACCGTGCTGGCCGAGCGCCTGCTCGCCCCCGTTCGGGAGGCCAAGGTCGACGCCCTCCTGCTCGGCTGCACCCACTACCCCTTCCTGGCCCGCACCCTGAGCGACGTGATGGGCCGTGACGTCGTGCTCGTCTCCTCCGCCGACGAGACCGCCTTCGAGGTGCGCCGCCTCCTCGAGGGCACGGCCTTGGCTCGAGATCCCGCCGGGGAGCCCGGCACCCACCAGTGGCTGTCCAGCGGCGACGTCGCCTGGTTCCGCCAGCTCGGCCAACAGCTCCTCGGCCCCGAGCTGGCCCACGTCGACCCGATCACCTGGCCCTGACCCGGAGTGGCAGGGTTGGGGGTCCGGGGTGGGCTGCCGTCACAGGAGCCTGCGAGGATGCGGAGCATGACCGCCACCCGCCCCGACGGCCGCACCGCCGACCAGCTGCGCCCCATCTCCTTCCAGCGCGACTTCACCACCATGGCCGACGGGTCCTGCCTGGTGAGCTTCGGCAACACCCAGGTGCTGTGCACGGCATCGATCGACGACGACGTGCCGCGCTGGATGCGAGGCAAGGGCAAGGGGTGGGTCACGGCCGAGTACTCGATGCTGCCGGGCAGCTCGCCCGAGCGAGTGCGCCGCGAGGTGAAGGACGGCAAGCCATCGGGTCGCACCCAGGAGATCCAGCGCCTCATCGGCCGGGCCCTGCGGGCCGTGTGCGACATGCAGCTCCTCGGCGAGCGTCAGGTCATCGTCGACTGCGACGTGCTGCAGGCCGATGGCGGCACCCGCACCGCGTCGATCTGCGGCGGCTACATCGCCCTCCACGACGCCCTGGCCCGTCTGGTGCAGTCCGGCGACCTGAAGGCACACCCGCTCACCGCGTTCTGCGGGGCCATCTCCGTGGGCGTGGTCGACGGCCAGCCGGTCCTCGACCTGCCCTACGTCGAAGACGTGAAGGCCGACACCGACATGAACGTGGTCATGACCTCGCTCGGCGGCTTCGTCGAGGTGCAGGGGACCGCCGAGGGCGCCCCGTTCAGCCGACCCGAGCTCGACACCCTCCTCGGCTTGGCCGAGAGCGGCATCAACCAGATCTTCGAGCTCCAGCGGCACGTGGTGAGCGAGTCGCCCGCCGCCCGCTGATGCGGCTGCTGCTGGCCACCGGCAACGCCCACAAGGTCGCCGAGGTGCAGGACATCCTCGGCGATGCCTTCGACGTGCAGGCCCACGACACGGGTGCCGAGGAGACGGGCTCCACGTTCGAGGAGAACGCCCTCATCAAGGCCCGGGCCCTGGTGGCCGCCACCGGCGCAGTGGCGGTGGCCGACGACTCCGGCATCGAGATCGACCACCTCGGTGGTTCCCCCGGCGTCCACTCCGCCCGCTGGACCGACGAGGGCGACTGGATCCCCCGCGTCCTGCGCGAGCTCGACGGCGTCCCCGAGGCCGAGCGGACCTGCCGCTACGTGTGCGCGGCGGCGGCGGTGTGGCCCGACGGTCGAGAGGTCGTCGAGCGGGGCGAGGTGGAGGGCCGCATCGTCGACGCCCCGAGAGGTGACGGCGGGTTCGGCTACGACCCGATCGTCGCTCCCGTCGAGGGCGACGGCCGCACGTTCGCCGAGATGTCCGCGGCCGAGAAGCACGCCATCAGCCACCGATCCCGCGCCTTTCGCCGTCTCCGTCCCGATCTGTGGACGGATTCGTCCGCATAGCGGACGTGTGCGTCCACAGAACCGGGGAGGGTCACCAGCCGCGGAGGTCGATGTCCCAGATCTCGAGGACCTCGTCGCCGTCGACGAGGTGGAGGCGCTCGTGCTGGCTCACCGTGGGGTCGACGTGGGCCGGCACCACGCGCACCTTGTCGCCCACGGCCACATCGACGCCCTCGGCCCGCCCGAAGGTGA
>JBPPMN010000156.1:0-10643 GCA_051306055.1 Acidimicrobiales bacterium | reverse complement strand
CCAGGCCAGGAACGCCGAGTCGGCGCCGCCCGAGAAGGCCACCACCACCGAACCCAGCTCGCGCAGTCGCTGGCGCAGCGGCTCGATCGCCACCTTGGTCGCCAGGGCGGCCTCAGCCATCCACCACCTCGATGCGGATGCGCTTGTTGCCCTTGCCCTTCGACTCCGTCTTCACCACGCGGATGCGGCCCACCTCGGAGGTGGACGCCACGTGGGTGCCGCCGTCGGCCTGCTTGTCGAGGCCCACGATGTCGACCACCCGGATCTCGGGCAACGGCTCCGGGATGAGGCTCACCTTGGTGCGATTGCGCTCACTCACTGTCCCAGCACTGTGAGGAAGCATGGCGAAGAGCGTATCCCCCGAGGAACTGGCTGCCCGGACCGGCGAACTGCCCCAGGAGCGACGGGGTCCACCCATGCCTCGGTCGGAGGGCGAAGGGGTGGGTGCCCACCCGCGGCAGCTTGCTTCGAATCGTCAGCCGTCGGTACCGCTTGCTCCTGGGTCGTCGTCCTCATCAGCGGGCCGCCACGACAAGGTCCGCTGCGGGAACGGGATCTCGATCCCGGCACGGTCGAGAGCGCCCTTCGCGGCGATGGCCACGGCCGTGCGGGTTCGCCACATCTCCGCGATCGTCGGGCCGTGCCAGAACCGCACGGCGAAGTCGATGCTCGACTCGCCGAACTGCACGACGTGCACATCGGGCGCTGGCTCCAACACACCCTCAGCGGACCTCGCAGCTTCGAGGAGCAGCTCCCGTACCTTCACAAGGTCAGCCGAGTAGTCGACACCCACGTCCAGGGTCGTGCGCCGACGGCTACGGGCGGTGAGGTTCGTGATCGGCTCATCGAGGACCTTGGACGCCGGCAGGTGCACCACCTCACCGTCCATGCTCATCAGCACGACGGTGCGGAAGTTGACGTCGAGGACCCGCCCCTCGAGGTCGTTCGTGCGGATCTGGTCGCCGCGCCTGAACGGGTGGCGGAGGCGAAGCAACGTGCTTGCCAGTGCGTTGGCCAGAACAGTCTGGGCGGCGAGTGCGATCGCGATACCGCCAATGCCGATCGCACCGAGCAGCGGGGTGAGGCGAACCTCGAGGACGAGGAGGGCGTAGACGAACCCCGCCACAGACAGCATCAAGCCGACCGCTCGACCGATGGCGCTGGCGGCCCCCAGCTCCCCGTCGTCCTGGACGTACCGGCGGGTGACGAAGGCCTGGACCAGACGCCCCGCAACGATTCCGGCGGCGAACACCCCGACCGCCAGGAGCCAGTCGAACGCCGTCAGCCCCTGGGCGATGACCTCTTCTTCCACGCCAGCAACCTAACCATCGACTGAGTGGCCGGTGCTGCGGGAGGCCCCTTCATCCACGGCACGTCGACGAAGGGGCCTCACCAGAAGCAGGACGCCGATCACGAGGTAGAGCACCCAGCCGCGAGCACCTGACCGCAGGCCTGGGAGCGCCCCACGCCACACCGCTCCTCGGGTGGAGCAGCGCAACCAAGCCCAGCCGGCCCTCGAGCGGCGGCTACACGGCGCCGGACGCGTCGACGACCTCGATGCGGATGCGCTTGTTGCCCTTCCCCTTCGACTCCGTCTTCACCACCCGGATGCGACCGACCTCGCCGGTCGAGGCCACGTGGGTGCCGCCGTCGGCCTGCTTGTCGAGGCCCACGATGTCGACCACCCGGATCTCGGGCACCGACTCCGGGATGAGGCTCACCTTGGTGCGGATGAGGTCGGGGTCGCCCAGCGCTTCGTCCCTCGGCAGGAAGCTCACCTCGATCGGGCGGTCGCGGGCCAGCTCGGCGTTGACGAGCTCCTCGATGCGGGGGCCGAAGCCCTCGGGCAGCGGGTCGAACTCGAAGTCCATCCGGGCGCTCAGCGGCTCCATGTTCCCGCCGGTGACGGGCACCTGCCACTCGTTCCAGATCACGCCGCACAGCACGTGGAGGGCGGTGTGGGTGCGCATCAGGCCCCGCCGCCGGTCCCAGTCGACGACGCCCGTGACGGTGTCGCCCTCTGCGGGCAGCGGCCCGTCGCCACCGAGGGTGTGCCACACCTCGTCGCCCTCCTTGCGCACCTCGACCACCGGGAGGTCGGCCAGCACCCCGGTGTCGTGGGGCTGGCCACCGCCGGTCGCGTAGAAGACGGTCTGGTCGAGGGCGATGCGACGACCATCCGGATCGACGGAGGTGACGGTGGCCTCCACCGTCTGCTGGAGGGCGTCGCGCAGGTAGAGGAGGTCGGTGGCCATCGGCGCCAGTCTGGCGCGGCGCCGGGCCGGCGCGCCTCCTGGTCGGCGCCGGGCAGACGATTCGAGCCCCTCGGGCATGTTGCCCTGCTTCGGTGCGTGATCGTCCACTTCGCGCCCACGCGTTCACAGCACGGAAACACGAACGTGTGTAGGGTCGGCTTCCACATCGTCCCAGGTCACTGGGCAAGGGGAGGCAACTACCACATGAAGCACCGAAGGTTCCTACGCATCGCGGGCAGCGTCGCGGCGCTCTCGCTCCTCGCCGCAGCCTGCGGCGACGACGACGATCCCGCTGAGTCGACGGACACCACTGCCACCGACGGCGGCGAGACCGACGGCGGCGGCGAGGCCACGGCTCCCACCTGCACGGGTGAGTCCGACGGCGTCCTGTCGATCGGCGCTCTGCTGCCGGAGACCGGCAGCCTGGCGTTCCTCGGACCACCCGAGTTCGCAGCTGCTGAGCTCGCTGTGGCCGAGATCAACGAAGCCGGCGGTGTGCTCGGCGAGGACGTGGAGTACCGCCCCGGCGACTCCGGCGACACCTCCACCGAGATCGCCACCCAGACGGTGACCGGTCACCTCGACGCTGGCGTCGACATGATCCTCGGTGCTGCATCCTCCGGTGTCTCCTTCACCGTGATCGACCAGATCGTGGGTGCCTGCGTGATCCACTTCTCGCCGGCCAACACGTCACCTGACTTCACCGACTACGCCGACGACGGCCTGTACTTCCGCACCGCTCCCTCGGACGTGCTGCAGGGCCGGGTCCTCGCCGACCTCATGATCGAGGAGGGCAACACCACCGCCGCCATCATGGCGCTGCAGGATCCCTACGGTGAGGGCCTCCTCCAGTACACCAGCGAGGCGTTCACCAACGCTGGTGGCGAGGTCGTCACCGATCTCGTGTACGACCCGCAGGCCCAGAACTTCTCGGCCGAGGTCGACGAGGTGGTCAGCTCCGGCGCCGACGCCGTGGTCGTGATCGGCTTCGACGAGTCGTCGCAGATCCTCACCACGATGTTCGAGGCTGGCGTCGACCCGGCGGAGACCAAGATCTACCTGGTCGACGGCAACGTGGGCAACGCCCTCGGTGAGAACTTCACCGAGCCGGGCACCCTCGAGGGCATCGCCGGCACCCTGCCGGCAGCTGAGATCACCGACGAGTTCCGCCAGCGCCTGCTGGACCAGGACCCGGAGCTGGTCGACTTCAGCTACGGCCCCGAGACCTACGACGCCGTGATGATCACGGCGCTGGCGGCCGCCGTGGCCGGCACCGACGACCCGGCGGCCGTGGCCGCTGAGATCGCCGGCGTCACCCGCGACGGCGAGGCGTGCTCCACCTTCGCCGACTGCATCGAGCTCATCGATGCCGGCGAGGACATCGACTACGACGGTCCTTCCGGCCCGCAGTCGTTCGGCCCCGCTGGGGAGCCTTCCGAGGCCAGCTTCGCCATCCTCCGGTATGGCAACGACAACCAGATCGACGACAGCCTGACCGAGTACAAGTTCGCTCAGCTGTAGTCACCCAGCACACGCAACACCCGGCACCAGGTGGCCGCCCGAAAGGGCGGCCACCGCCGCGTCCAGCCCCGGCCGATCGGAGCAAGGGCAAGGGCGCGACGAAGCAGCCGCGCCGGAGCGGGACCCGGGGGTTCGCAGCCCTCGCCGAGCGAACAAGGCAAGCCAGCACTCGGGGATTGACGCCCGGCGCAGCCGCTGGGGGGTCTGGGGGGTCTCCCCCCAGAGATCGTCGGGAGTGCAGCTTGCTGTGCTCCCGACGCTGAGCGCGAGCGGAGCGAGCACGAGACGAGCTCGAGCGAGGCGCTTGCGCCGAGCTCGAAACCTCAGGCTTGCGCCAGCGTCCCCAGGTAGAGCTCGATCACCTTGGGGTCCTTCATCAGGTTGTCGCCGGTGTCGGTGTAGGCGTTGCGGCCCTGGTCGAGCACGTAGCCCCGGTGGCAGATCTGCAGGCAGCGGTTGGCGTTCTGCTCGACCATCACGATCGACACGCCGGTCTGGTTGATCTCCCGGCAGCGGATGAACACCTGGTCCTGGAAAACCGGGGAGAGCCCGGCCGACGGCTCGTCGAGCAGGAGCACCGACGGGTCCATCATGAGGGCGCGGGCCATGGCCAGCATCTGGCGCTCACCGCCGGACAGGGAGCCCGCCCGCTGCTTTCGACGCTCGGCCAGCCGCGGGAACATGGAGAAGACCACCTCGGACCGCTCCGAGTAGTGCTTGGCGTCGAGGTAGATCCCCATCTCGAGGTTCTCCTCCACCGTGAGGCTGGGGAAGACGTTGTTGTTCTGCGGCACGTAGCCGATGCCCTTCGACACGAGCTCGTGGGCCTTCTTCCCGGTGATGTCCTCGCCTCGCAGCTCGACCGTGCCGGAGCGCACCGGGATGAGCCCGAAGAGCGCCTTCAGCAGGGTGGACTTGCCGGCTCCGTTGGGGCCGATGATGCCCACCAGCTCGCCTTGGCGAAGCTCCAGGCCGGCGCCGTTGAGGATGTTGACGCCGGGCACGTAGCCGGCCTCGACCTCACGGGCCTCGAGCAGGAACTCCGGGCCGGGTGTGCTCATGACTGCTCCGCTTCGACTTCGGCGTCGACGTTGTCGGCGAGCTGGGCCACGTCGACGCGGTCGAGGGCCTCCCCGTGGTGGGCACCGAGGTAGGCCTCGATCACCCGCTCGTCCGCCACCACGGCGGAGTGCGGACCCTCCGCCACGATCGTCCCCTCGGCCATGACCACCACCCAGTCGGAGATGTCGCGCACCACGTCCATGTCGTGCTCCACGAAGATGATGGTGAGGCCTTCGTCGCGGAGCTCCTTCACGTGGCCGAGGAGCGACTGCGTGAGGGCCGGGTTCACCCCGGCCATCGGCTCGTCGAGCATGAGGAGCTCGGGCGACGACATCAGCGCCCGGGCCATCTCCAGCAGCTTGCGCTGGCCGCCGGAGAGCTCCCCGGCGAACTCGTCGCGCATGTGGGCCAGGTTGAAGCGCTCCAGGAGCTCCTCCGCCCGCGCGGTGCTGGCCCGCTCCTGCTCGCGCCACAGCGGCGGGATCAGGGCGGAGAAGAAGTGCTCGCCCCGCTGGCCGGAGCTGCCGAGGAGCATGTTGTCGATGACGCGGAGCTTGGCCAGCGCCTTGGTGAGCTGGAAGGTGCGCACCATCCCGGCCCGGGCCACCTTGTGGGCCGGGAGGCTCCCGATGTAGCGACCGTTGAAGCTCCAGCGACCCGAGTTGGGCTTGTCGAACCCCGTGAGCAGGTTGAACAGTGTGGTCTTGCCGGCGCCGTTGGGACCGATGAGACCGGTGATGGTGCCCCGCTGCACCTCGAGGTGCTCGACGTCGACGGCCTGGAGCCCACCGAACGACCGCGTGATGCCCTCGGCGACGAGGATGGGGTCGGGCTTCTTGGCGCCCGGCTCCTGCGGCACACCGGACAGCTCGGGGTGCGGGACGGCGCTCATCGGTCGTCCAAGGCGAGCTCGCGGCGGTTCCCGAAGATCCCCTGCGGGCGGAAGATCATGAGCAGGGCCAGCCCAGCGCCCACGATCATGAACCGCACCTGGCCCACCTGTACGCCATCCATCACCGACTCCGGGATCCAGCCCTCTGACTGCGCCCCGCGGATCAGGCCCTCGCTCAGCGACAGGAGAGCCCAGAAGAGGCAGGCACCCACGATCGGGCTGGCCAGGCGGGCGGCTCCGCCCAGGATCAGGGCGGTGAGGACGAAGAAGGTGAGCGCGGTGCCGTAGTTGGCGGGCTGCACGGAGCCTCTCGACAGGGCGAACATGATGCCGGCGATGGAGCCGATGGCGCCGCCGAGGATGAGGCTCTGCATCTTGAAGAAGTAGACGTTCTTGCCCAGCGACCGGACGGCGTCCTCGTCTTCCCGGATGGCCTTCAGCACCCGGCCCCACGGGCTGCGCATGAGGAGCCACAGCCCGATGGTGATCAGAGCGGCCAGGCTCCAGCCCACGATCAGGGCCCAGGCCTCCGGGTGGCGGTACTGGATCGGGCCGATGCCGTAGCTGCCCGGCGACAGGGGGTTCAGATCCTGGAAGCTGGAGGAGAAGCCGTTGAGGCCGTTGGAGCCGCCTGACCACGACCGCGTGGTGGTGGAGCTCACGATGTAGCGGATGATCTCGCTGGCCGCGATGGTGGCGATGGCGAGGTAGTCGGCCCGCAGACGGAGCGTGGGGATCCCCAGGATGAGGGCGAACACCACCGACGCGCCCAGGCCCAGCAGCACGCCCGCCCAGAGCGGCCAGCCGAAGGTGAGCACCGCCACACCGACGCCGTAGGCCCCCATGGCCATGAAGCCGGCCTGGCCGAAGTTGAGCAGTCCGGTGTAGCCGAAGTGCACGTTGAGCCCGATGGCCGCGATGGCGTAGATCATGGCGCTGGAGCCGAAGGCGGCCGTGAGCGCGTTCTCGAGGATGTTGCCGAGGTCCATGGCGCTACCCCACCCGCTCCGACTGGCCGAGGATCCCCTGCGGGCGGATCAGGAGGATCACGATCAGGATCATCAGTGCCCCGACGTTCTTGAGCTCCGGGGCCACGAACAAGGTGGACAGCTGCACGAACAGGCCCACCACGATGCTTCCGAGGAGGGCGCCGAAGGCCGTGCCGAGGCCGCCGAGCGTGACGGCGGCGAACATCAGCAGCAGCAGCTGGAAGCCACCCTGCCAGCTGACCTGCTCCGTGAGGCCGAGGAAGATCCCGCCCAGGGCGGCGAGGCCCACACCGGCGGCCCACACCACGTTGACCACCCGGTTCACGTCGATGCCGGAGGACTCGGCCAGATCACGGTTGTCGGCCACGGCTCGGGTGGCCTTGCCCATCCTGGTGCGCAGGAGGCAGAAGGCCACCAGCCCGAGGGCGATGATCGAGATCACGAAGATCGAGATGTCGCGAGGGAGGAGGGTGACAGGGCCGATGTCGAGGCCGTCGCGCTGGATCTTGTACTCGACGTACGACAGCCGGTTGCCGCCGAACTGGTACAGGTACAGGTAGCGGACGAAGAGCCCGGTGCCGATGGTGACCACCAGCAGGGCGGTGAGGCTGGTGCCCCGGGCTCGCGCGGGCCGCCAGAAGAAGCGCTCGATGCTCGAGCCGAGGAGCACGGCGAGCACCACCGTGATCAGCGCCGAGGGAATGAGGTGGAGCCCCACCGTCTGGTTGAAGAAGTAGGCGCAGAGGCTGCCGAAGGCCACGAGCTCGCCGTGGGCGAAGTTCACGAGGCCGGTGGTGCCGAAGATCAGTGAAAGGCCGATGGCGCACATGGCGATGATCAGCCCGAACTTGAGGCCCTCCACGGTGAGCCGGGCGATCCGATCGGTGTCGATGCCCCCCTCGGAGCCGCCGCCTCCCTCGCCCTCCACGATGGCGAACAGCAGGTTCCGGCTCTGACCCGGCGAGATCTCGACGGCCAGCTCGGCGCGATCGGCATCGCGCAGCGACGTGCCGGGAGGAAGGGTCTCGGGGTCGAGACGGGCGGTGTAGGAGCCCGGCCCGGGCAGCTCGGCGCGGAAGCTGCCCTCCTCGTCGGAGGTGACCTCCGCCACCTCCTCGCCGTCGCCGGTCTCGATGGTGATCACCACGTCGGGCACCGGCACGCGTTCACCACCCTCGGCACCGGTGTAGGAGAGGGTGCCCAGCACCTCCTCACCGCCGCTGTCCTCCACCGGCTCCTCGTCTTGCGCGGCGGCCGGCGAGGCCGCCCACAGCGAGAGGAGGACGACGGGGAGAGCCACGAGCGCGAGCAGCAGGCGAGAGCGGCGGGGTCGAGCGGCTGGCATGACGATCCGGGGATCTTACGCATGTGTGCACCCGGCAGTGTGTCCGGGGGGTTACAGATCGCGGCGAGGGCGTCCACATCGGGGCATCATGGGCAGATCGTGCCGAAGCACCTCACCGTGGCCCTGGTGGCGGCGCTCCTGGCGGCCGGGGGAGCCTGCCGCGACGACGGCGAGCCCGGACGGGCGGCGCCGGCGGCCGGGCCGGCCGAGCTGGCGGTGGCCGTGTGCGAGCACCTGGTGGCGTTCGCTCGCGAGGAGGTGCAGCTGGCCAACGCCATGGCCGAGGCCGTGACCGACACCGACGACCCCGACCGGCGGCACACGGCGATGGTCGACGGGTGGGCCCCCATGGTCGACGCGGCGCGACGGCACCGCGATCGGACCGCCACGCTCCTGTTGCCGGCCACGCCCGATGCGCCTGAGCTGCTGGCGGAGCTGCAGACCGGCGCCAAGGCCGCCCTCACCGTGCTGTCCGACGCGACCGCGCTCATCGCCGCCCTCGGACCCATCGGCCAGGAAGACGAGCGGGGCGCGGTGGGCACTGCCTTCAACGAGCTCGAGAAGGCGCTGTCGGTGAGCGAGCCGGCGGTGTACCGCTACGAGGACGACGCGCTGCGAGCCGCCTTCGACGCCGAACCGACCTGCGAGCACGTGGTGCAGCCGGCCGGCTGAGCCGGCGGCGGTCGGTTTGGGGCTCTCAGTCGAGCCCGACGCTGGCCAGCACCTCGGGCAGCGAGGCCACCATGCCGGTGTAGAAGGCGCCGAACTCGCCGTAGAGGGCTGAGGCCTCGTCGAAGCGCATCGTGTACACGACCTCCTTGAGGTCGTCGGGGTGCACCGCGAACAGGGTGACGCCCCACTCGAAGTCGTCGATGCCGGTGGAGCCGGTGACCACCTGGAGCACCCGACCGGCGAACTTCCGCCCGCTGGCCCCGTGGGCATACATCAGCTCCTTGCGGTCGTCGTAGGGCAGCGTGAACCAGTTGCTGACGTCGCCGCGTCGCTTGGTCATCGGGTAGAAGCAGAAGGCCGCCTTGCCCTCCGGCGGGAGGTTCGGGTGGAGGCGGGCCTCGCGCATCTCCGCGGGAACGCCCTGGGCGTACTCGGAGAGCTCCGTGAGCGACACATAGCTGTCGACGACGTCGAGGCCGGCCTGGGCCAGATCGGTCTGGAGGCGGCGCAGGCGCCACAGGTCGGGACCGAGGGCCATGAAGGCGAGGTCGGCCTTGTGACCGAGCATCGACACGGGCACCACCTGGAGGTGGTCGGCCTCGGCGGACTTCACGGCCGCGGCGACGGCTTCAGCATCGGCGAGGGGGCTGACCTGGCAGAACAGGTGGAGGACACCCCACCCGACGGCGGGCTCGAGCGGTGCAGGCATGCCCCGAGGGTATCGGCGGGCCGAGCCGGCCACCCCGCTCAGGGGGCCGGCGGGGCCAGGCCGTCGGCCGGGCTGTAGAGGTTGGCGGTGAGCGTGCCGTCGTCGCCGGACCGGACGAACCCCAACAGGGTGATGCCGGCCTGGCGGGCCGCCTCCACCGAGAGGGCGGAGGGGGCGCTGACCGACACCACGGCACTGCAGCCGGCGGCCCAGGCCTTCTGCACGATCTCGAAGCCGGCCCGACCCGACACGTAGAGGCCGAGGTCGGTGGCCGGTAGGCGGCCGTCGAGCAGCAGGCGGCCCACCACCTTGTCGACCGCGTTGTGCCGACCGATGTCTTCGCGCACCACCACCGCGGCACCAGCGCGGTCGAAGGCCGCCGCGGCGTGCACGGCGCCGGTGGAGGCGAAGAGCTCCTGCTGCGGCGTCACGCTGGCGGGGACGCCGGCCAGCACGTCGACCGACCACGGCTCCCCCACCGGGATCGGCGCGATGCGGTCGCGCAGCTCCACGATGGCGGTGGACCCGCACATCCCGCAGGCGGAGGTGGTGGCGGCCACGCGTGGTGCCGGGACGGGGGCCCGGCCGCCGGTGTCGACGCTCACGACGTTGAACTCGGTGGCGACGGCGCTGCCGGTGGCGCAGTAGCGGCAGGTGACCACCGCGGCCCCGCCCAGCAGCCCGTCGCCGTGGCAGAGCCCGGCGGCCAGCTCGAAGTCGTGTCCGGGGGTGCGCATCGTGGTGCCGACGAGGTGGCCGTCGAGGTGCACCTCCAGCGGCTCCTCCACGATCAGGTGGTCGGGCCGGCGGTGCAGCTGCCCATCGCTGAGCCGGTGCGTGAGCACCTTGGCCGTGCGACCGCGGGTCACGGGCCGGGGGGAGGGTCGGGCGCCGACGGCGGGCCCGGGTCGGCGCCGTCGCCCTGGCGGCCCAGGCGCCAGGCGTACACGAGCACGCCGACGGCCGGGAGCAGCACCCACAGCACCGACGACTGCGTGGCCAGCAGCAGCACCACGAGCACCGCGCCCAGGATGGCCAGCCCGAGCCCGAGGCTCCGCGCGCCGGGCGTGGGGGAGGCGGCGGGTCTGTCGCGCAGGTCGCTGGCCCGGAGGCGGCCCTTGCGCGCCTTCACCAGCGCCGGGCGCACCTCTTGTCGCCACAGCTGCTCCTCGCGCTGGCGCACCTCGCGCATCTGCGC
>JBPPMN010000124.1:0-11299 GCA_051306055.1 Acidimicrobiales bacterium | reverse complement strand
GATGTGTATAAGAGACAGGGTCACCGGCACCTCGGCCGCGATCACCTCGAAGGTGCCCTGGTACTCAAGAACCGTGAACGTGTCGCCCGCCGTGCCGACGCTGTTGGAGCCGATCGGGAACGTGCCGTAGCACTCGGCGAAGAAGCTGTACGTGCCCACCTCGAAGCCGGTGGTGTCGATCGGGACGGCCCAGTCGCCGTCGGGCTCCACGGCCACCTCGCCGCTGTCGACGATCGGATCGGCGGGGTCGAGCTCGATCTCCCAGTACAGCGAGTACTCGGGGCCAGGACCGGTCGCGCTCAGCCGGGCGTCGAGGCAGAGGTCGGCGGGCGCGGCCGGGCTCACGGTGGTGGTGTCGCCCACCTCGACTGGGTCGGGGTCGGCCGTCACCTGGCCGGGCTCGCCGGCACCGGCGCCGGGGACCACAGCGATCGTGGAGAGGGCCAGCATGGTGGCGCCGGCGAGCACTCGGGTGCGGAGCATCAGGGTCTCGTTTCGTAGGAGGCGGAGCGACTCCGCGGTGACCGGGTCGGCGGCGTGCCAGCCCTGAGCTCCGGTTCCCGGATGAGGTCGGCTGCCCGCCGCCACCGTTCGCCGTCGCCTGACAGATGATGCCACGTCGCGCACGGGCACACTGGCGGGATGGCGCTGCTCCCCATCTCGGGCCCGACCGTGGTGATCGACCGGCTCGCGCCGCACGATGCCCCGGCACTGTCGGCCTCGCACTCGGATGCCACCAACGCCCGCTACCAGGGATGGCGCAGCCCGCTGAGCGAGGGGGAGGCGCTCGAGCTCATCGCCGAGATGTCCGGCATCGACGTGCTGACCATCCGCGGCGACGGCGTGCAGCTGGCCATCCGGATGGCGGCGGGCGGGCCGCTGGTGGGTGACCTGTACCTCGTCCGCTCCACCGCCGAGGCCCACGTGGCCGAGGTGGGCATCACGCTCGTGCCCGACTCCCACGGCCGCGGCCTGGCCACCGCCGCCGTGCGGGCGGTCCTCGCCGCCCTGCTCGGTGCCCCGGCCCACGGCATCACGCGCGTCGACGCCTACCTCGACATCGACAACGAGCGCAGCCAGGCGCTGTTCGAGCGGCTCGGCTTCCTGCCCCTGGCCCGCGTGGAGGGAGCCAGCCATCGCCGCGACGGCACCACGGCCGACGAGCTCCACTACGCCATGGACCGGGCCACCTGGCTGGCCCTCCACCGGTGACCGCCGACGGCTCCTAGCCTCGGGCGGGTGCCTCTCGAACCGCGCCTCCGTCCGCTCCTCGCCATCGCCAACCGCTCCGACGACGACGGCGCCACGCTGCCCGCCCGTCGCCTCACCAGCACCCTGCAGGCCCGCCAGCTCGGTCGCCTGGTGATGCCCCACGGCCCCAAGGTGCCCACCCGAGAGGTGATGGTGCCGGTGCACGGCGGCGCCATCCGGGTGCGCCTCTACGAATCCATCGGCCCGGGGCCGAAGCCCCTGCACGTGTTCCTCCACGGCGGCGGCTGGTGCGTGGGCGACCTCGACCAGCGCGATCCCCGCTGCCGTGCCATCGCCCAGGGGGCGGCCTGCACGGTGGCGTCGGTCGACTACCGCATGGCCCCGGAGAACGCCTACCCGGTGCCGTTGGAGGACTGCTACGCCGCCCTCACCTGGCTGGTCGACCACGCCGAGGAGCTCGGCCTCGACCCCGAGCGGGTGTCGGTGGGCGGCGAGTCGGCCGGCGCCAACCTGGCCGCGGTCGTGGCCATCCTGGCCCGCGATCGCAACGGTCCGCCGCTGGTGCTGCAGTGGCTCGACGTGCCGGCCACCGACCTCACGCTGTCGCAGCCGTCGGTCGATCGCCTCGGCACCGGCTACGGGCTCACCAAGGCCGGCATGGAGGAGTACGTGGCCGCCTACCTGCGCGACGTCGACCCCGTCGACGGCTACGTGTCGCCGCTGCACTGCGCCGACCTCTCCGGCCTGCCCTCGACCCTCCTCATGACCGCCGAGTACGACCCTCTGCAAGACGACGGCACCGCCTACGCCGACCGCCTCCGCGAGGCCGGCGTTGCCGTGGAGCAGCACCACCTCCCCGGCCTCGTGCACGCGTCGTTCGCCTTCACCCGGCTGCTCCCCACCGCCAAGACCTACGAGCAGAGCGCCATCGCCACCCTCCGACGCGCCTACGCGCCCCAGAGCTGACCGCTGTCCGGTCGCGGGTCAGGAGGCCGGTGGTGCGGCGAGCGCCTCGAGCATGGCGCCCGAGTCGATGAAGTAGCGGGCCTCGACCGCTCGGCCGTCGCGCACGAGCCACACATGGCACTCAGGGACGTCGAACGTCACGCCGGTGGCCCGCACGGTTCCGGCAGTGCGACCGTGCTGCACCACGTGCTCGCCGGCTTCGAACATCGCTTCGGTCGTCACCGCCGAGTCGATCGAGCCCACCAACGCCATCATGAACGCGCCGAGCCCGTCGTGGCCTTCGTGGCGACCACCCCATGGCAGGGCCGGGTCCTGCGTCACGACGATGGCGGGATCGGTGAGGTGCAGGATGGCATCGAGGTCCTTGCTGGCGAAGGCGGCGTAGATCTCGGTGACGACATCGATCGGTCGCGCGGCAGCGTCGGCGGGCATGCCGCAGCGTACCGAGGACCAACCCGTCGGCCTTCGGGCGACGTCCGTCCTACGCTCCGGGCATGACGGAGCTCTCCACCATCGCGCCGGCCTTCGTGGACCTGGCGCACCGCATCGTGTGGGCCACCGTGGCCACCACCGGCGTCGACGGCCGGCCCAACACCCGGGTGCTGCACCCGATCTGGGAGTGGGACGGCGAGGCCCTCACCGGCTGGATCGCCACCTCGCCCCTGTCGCCCAAGGCGGCCGACCTGGCCCACGAGCCGGCGGTGTCGCTCACCTACTGGGACCCCAGCCACGACACCTGCACGGCTGACTGCACGGCCGAGTGGGAGACGTCGCCCGAGGCCCGCCAGGCCGGTTGGGACCGGTTCCTCCACGGTCCGGCGCCGGTGGGCTACGACCCGTCGATGATCCCGCCGTGGACCAGCGCCGAGGCCGAGGCCTTCGGCGTGCTGCGGCTGTCGCCCCACCGCCTGCGGGTGATGCCCGGCACCGTGATGCTCCAGGGCAAGGGCGAGCTCCTCACCTGGCGGGCCTGACCCGCCCGCTACCCGCCTCAGCCTCGGGAGCCGTGGTGGAGCCAGTGGATGAGCTCGTCGTCGTCGGCCTGCGCCCGCACCGCTGCGTCATAGCGCGGAAGGTCGGCGTCGTCGACGACCTCCTGCCACTCCCCGGAGCGGCCCTTGTCGAAGAACTGCTGGTTCGAGTGCCAGAGGCCGGTGTCGGTGTTCGGGGCCAGCTCGTCGGCCCGTGCCTTCATCTGGTCGAAGCGGGCCGCCGCGACAAGCTCTGCGGTGGGCGGCTCCAGTCCGAGCGCGCCGGCCAACCGGGTCATCTCCCCGGCCAGGTCGGCCTGCAGGTCGCCGTAGTGGAACAGGTGCACGTTGGGCTCGTGGCGGCGCTCCCAGAACGAACGGCAGACGCCGATGTGGTGGGCCAGCATCGGGCCCTCGCCGGCTCCCTCCATCCAGCGCCAGAACCGCTCGGCCGGATCGTCGGGAGGCGGCGGCGTCGGCCCCCCGATCCCCAGCTCGGCGAGGTCATCGAGGCCCACCGCCTCGGCCCGGGCGACCAGCAGCCGGTCCTTGTCCATGTTGGCCATGTGGTTGTCCCACGACAGCGCCGCGTCGCGGGGGTCCCGGGCGACGTGGACGTAGGTGATCCGCTCGTCCCAGGGGAGTCCGTCCAGGGCGGTGTGGGTCTTGATGAAGCGGCGATGGGTCTGCGCGTCGAGGTCGGCCAGCACCTCCGCGAGCGGGCGTGTGTTCATCTCCAACCACGGCGACAGGCGGGCCAACGGCGCCGGGAGCACAGGCGAGCGGAACAGCAGGAGCGCCACCTGCATCTGCATCCAGGTGGTGCCGCTCTTCGGTGGGGTGGCGATCACGATGTCGTCGGGACGGGGTTCGAACCCCACCCAGCGCTCGCTGTTCCACACGAAGTTCTTCGACACCGCGCGCTCAGCCCGTCCGTCCACGGCGCACCCCCGTCTCTCCAGCCAGCAACGTACGCCCGTCGGGCCGGGGCCACCAGGGGCACAGCCCCCTACGTGAGGTCGGGCAGCACCTGGCTGGCGAAGGCCTCGATCTGCTCCCGGCCGGCGCCGGGCCAGCCGCACACGAGGTAGGCGAACCCGGCGTCGCGCCACTTCTCGGCGTGGCGGCGGGCCTGGTCGAGGTCGTCGAGCGACAGCGACGCCGCCCGCATGATCGACGCCGGGTCGCGCCCGGCCTCCTCGGCCAGCTGATCGACCCGGGCCGAGGCCTCGGCCAGGCTCTTGGGCGTGCCGAAGGCGTGCCAGGCATCCGCGTAGCGGGCCACGAGTGGCAGGGTGCGACGAGGGCCGGTGCCACCGATCCAGATCGGCGGTCGAGGCGACTGCACCGGGCGGGGCAGCACCTGAGCGTCCTCGAGCGAGACCTGCTTGCCGTCGTAGCTCACCACCTCGCCGGTCATGAGGTGCTGCATGATCTCGAGCGTGTCCTCGAGCAGGTCGAAGCGGTCGCTGGTGCTCGGGAACGGGATGCCCAGCTCGTGGTGCTCTTTGTCGTGCCAGGCCGCGCCGATGGCCAGCTCGAGCCGGCCGCCCGAGGCGTGGTCGATGGTGATCATCTGGGTGGTGAACACCGAGGGGTGCCGGTAGGTGGCGCCGGTGACCAGCAGGCCGAGGCGGATGCGGGAGGTGAGCCCGCTGAGGGCGGCCAGCGTGGTGACGCCGTCGAAGGCCTCGCCCGGTCCCTCTCCGTACATGGGCTGGAAGTGGTCGAACCCCCAAGCCCCGTCGAAGCCGAGGTCTTCCGCGAACCGGGTTCGGCTCACCACCTCCTCCCAGGGCATCCGCTGCTGGGCCACGTCGAGTCCGAATCGCATGGCCTCGACCGTACCGGTGGCCAGGCGGTCCCGCCTCCGCGGAGCGCCTGGGTCAGCTCGGCGGCTCGCCGGGCTCGTCGGTGGTGAGCAGCCAGGGGGTGCCGAACCGGTCGGTCACCATGCCGAAGGCGGCCGCCCACGACGTGGGGGCCAGCGGCATGTGCACCTCGCCCCCCTCGGCCAGGGCGTCGAACACCCGGCTGGCCTCGTCGACGCCGCTCACCGACACGTTGACCTGCATCCCCTGCACGGCGCGGGCGTCGGTGGAGGTGGGGTCGTCGGAGCCCATGATGAGGTGGCCATCCACGGTGAGGGCGGCGTGCATGATGGCGTCGGCCGGCACGCCGGGCATCTGCTCCTCGGGGGGCATGTCGGCGGTGGTCATGATCTCGAGGGTGCCCCCGAAGATCTCGTGGTAGCGGGTGAACGCCTCCCGGCAGCCGTCGGCGAAGAAGAGGTAGGGGTGGAAGGACATGGCGCGCTCCTGTGGTGGGTCGGTGGGGTTCCGAGCTGTCGACGGTTCAGCGCCCCGCGGATCATCGCTCCGGGCGGTCCCGGTCAGGGTGTGAGCTGGATGAACTGCTCGATGAGGGCGACGACGGCCTCCGGCGCGTCCTCTTGGAGGAAGTGGCCCACCCCCGGGAGCGTGACGACGGGGCCGTCGGGCCAGGTGCTGCGGAACGAGCCGACCGCGAAGTCCGTGGGGATGGCCCGGTCGGCCTCGCCGTGCACGTACATGGCGGGCTTCGCTCCCAGCTCGGGCAGGTTGGACAGGTGCTCGAGCATCACCTCGAGGGTCTCGTGGTTGGCGATGCACTGGGGGAAGGCGATGGCGCCCTTGCAGTCGGCGGCGGTGGGGAAGGCTGAGGCGTAGGCCCGAATCCAGGTCTCGTCGACGTGGCCGGTGCGCTCGAAGCCGATGCGCTTGAGCACGGACAAGATGGTGGAGCCGAGGTTCGACAGCACCGACTCCGAGTCGCTGCCGTGGATCCACTGGTACCACGGGTACTCGACCACGGTGGGGACGCCCTCGGGTGGCGCGCCGGGCGGCCCGGTGTTCATCAGCACGATGCGCTTGACGCGATCGGGATGGCGCAGCGCCCAGGCGCAGCCGATCGGCCCACCCCAGTCCTGGCCCACGAGGGTGACGTCGCGCACGTCGAGGTGGTCGAGGAGCGCCTCGAGGTTGTCGACGTGGTCGCGGATCACGTAGCGCCGGTCCTGCGGCGTCTCGCTCTTCCCGAAGCCCATGTGGTCGGGGACGATCACCGTGCCGTGGCGAGCCAGCGGCGGGATGAACCGTCGGTAGAGGTAGCCCCAGGTGGGCTCGCCGTGCAGGAGCAGGATCGGGGGTCCGTCGCCCTCTGCCACGTAGTGCTGCCGGAAGCCGTGTCCGTCGAAGTACTGCGCAGCGAACGGCCAGGTCCCGTCGAACGTCTCGTCGGCGTCGATCACGGCCGGACGCTACCGACCATCGGCGTTCCTGGGGCAGAAACCGACGAAGGCCGCAGGAGAGCGCGGCCAGAGCGCAGGGTGGGCTGGGTCAGCTGGAGATCTGGCGGGCGAAGTCGTCGCGCTGGGCGTCGTCCTCGAAGCTGATGACCGACCAGGCTCGATCGGCGCCCGCCCGGCGCATCCCCTCCACGCGGTGGTTGCCGTCCTCGAGCACCAGCTGACCGTCGCGGTAGGTGACGACCATCGGCGGGGGCTCCCAGCCGTCCTCCACCTTCTGCTCGAGGTCGTCGACGTCGTCGCGCCACGCGTCGTCGTCGACGGCGCACAGCACGGGGTGGTCAGCGGGCCCGGCCAGCCGGTGGAGCTGGTCGAGCCGCAGCTCCACCGGGCCGAACCACGAGCGGGGCGGGTCGTTGAGCGTGTGGGCCAGGGGCGCGTTGTCGCTGCCGGGGCTGGCGAGGAAGCGGGCCACCCAGGGGCCGAGCTCGTCGCGCTCGGCCGCGTGGCGCGCGGCCTCCACGGTGAACATCTCGGTGTCGGTCATGGAGGCGTCCCTTCCCGTTCGGGTCGGACCTGAGCCCGCTGATCAGCGGGCGGCGTCGAGGGCGAGGAGGTGGCTGGCCTCGTTGAAGGAGTGCAGCGTCCAGCGGTCGAGCACCGGGTCGTGCTCCCACTCGGTGAGCCCGGTGTTGGTCGGGCGCAGCTGGGTCCCGGTGCCGGGCTGGGCCAGGCCGAGGAGGCCGCGCACCGAGGCCATGATCACGCCGGCGTGGCAGACGGCCACCACGGTCTCGTCGGCGTGATCGGCGGCCAGGCGTCCGAGCAGCCGCTGCACGCGCTCGTGGAAGCTGTTCCAGCTGTCCCCTTCGGGAGCGAAGACGCGGTCGGGCTCCGCCTCCATGTCGAAGGAGCCGTAGCGCACGTTGTACTCCTCCCAGGCCAGGCCGTCGGCCTCGCCGGTGTGCACCTCGCAGAGGTCGCACTCGTGGCCGGCGATCTCGAGGCCGAGGGCGGGGGCGATGATCTGAGCCGTCTCGATGGCCCGGGGGATCACGCTCACCAGCAGCGTGTCGGCCTGCACCCGGCCGGTTCGCTGGAGGTGGTCGCGCAGGGCTTCGGCCTGGCGACGACCGAGGTCGGTCAGCCCGGCACAACCGGCCTGACCACCGATCACACCGTGGAACCCGGCGTGAGCGTCACCGTGACGGATGAGGATCAAGCGCATGAGGAGCCGCTACCCGACGCGGGCGGCTCGCATCCCCCGTGTGGTCCTCAGCGGCTGTTGGCGTGCTCCACCAGCTGGTCGAGCGCCGCGCCCCAGCCGTCGACGAAGCCCATCTCCTCGTGTCGGGCCTTGCCCGCTGCATCGGCGTGGCAGGCGGTGGCCCGGTACCGGGTGCGGCCGTCGCCGAGGGGCTCGATGTCGATGATGGCGGTGAAGGGCAGGTCGGACTCGACCGGGCGAAAGCCCTCGGTGAGGGCGGAGGTGAAGATCAGCCGCTCGCCCTCGACCACCTCGAGGAAGCAGCCCTCGTTGGGGTACTCGTCGCCCTCGGGGGAGGCCATGGTGGTGTGGAAGAGCCCCCCGGGGCGTAGGTCGATCGAGCAGGCGATCGTCGTCCAGGGTGCGGGCGTGAACCAGGCCTTCACCTGCTCGGGGTCGGTCCAGGCCTCCCAGACGAGCTTCGGGTCAGCATCGATCTCGCGCTCCAGCACGAGGTCGAGCTCAGGGTTGGGGGTGGTGGTCATCGTTGCTCCTTGTGGGGGTGGCGTTCGAGGCGGGAGACGGCGCTCGCTCGGCGGACTCATCGGCAGTCAGCCTGAGAGGGCGATCCCGAGGGTCTCGGCGCCCAGGACCTTCGGGGCGCCGCGCTGGTAGAAGGCGTCGACCTCGATGAGGGTGAAGCCCGCGGCGGTGAGCAGGTCGACGATGGGGCGGGTGAGGTGGCAGCCGCCGGCGACGCGCTGCTGGATCGGCTCGAGGCGGTGCTGCCAGCGCTGCACGCCCTCGTCGGGAGCCAGGCCGTGCTCCACGAAGTGCAAGGTGCCGCCGGGCCGCAGCACGCGCCGCACCTCGCTGAGAGCGGCGGCCACGTCGGGGATCGTGCACAGCGTCCAGGTGGACAGCGCGGTGTCGCAGCTGTCGTCGGCCAGCGGGAGCGATTGGCCGTCGAGGCCGCGCCGCTCGATCGGTATGGACGACTTCGCCAACCGGTCCTGCGCCAGCCGCCACGCGGCGTCAGACGGCTCGATGGCCTGCACGCGCCGGACGGTCGCGGGGTAGCGCGGCACGTTGAGTCCCGAGCCGAACCCGAGCTCCAGCACCTCGCCGTAGAGCCCGGCGCAGGTCCGCTGACGGAGCGGCTCGTTGGCCTGCACCCCGCAGGCCAGGTTGGTGAGCCGCGGCAGCAGCTTCTCGGCGTAGATCCCCATCGCTCGACCTCCTCGTCGACCCTCGAGTCTGCCGGTGCGTGCCGCCCACGGCACCTCCGCGCCGCGCACCGTGACGCACGGGTCCCCGGGCGCGGCGAGGCGCCGCGGTCGACCCGCGGCGCCTCCGGGATCGGGTTCGGCCCGGCGGCTTCAGCCCGTGAAGTCGGGCGCGGCCTGCACCGGCAGCGCGGCCGGAGGCTCGACGGGCGCGGTCGGCGTCGGGGTCTCCGGGGTGGCCGGGGCGACCACGTCGAAGAGGCCCTCGTACTCGATGATGGTCTGCACCGGCGGGCCACCCGCAGCGGCCGTGGACCGCAAGCTGGTCACGGTGGAGAAGGTGCACTCCGCGAAGAAGTCGTAGCTGCCGGGGGCGAAGCCGGTGGTGTCGATCGGGACGGCCCAGGTGCCGTCGGGCTCGACCGCGACGTTGCCCGAGTCGACCAGCTCGCTCGGGTTCGAGAGGTCCTTGATCTGCCACCGGAGGTCGGGGGCGGGCACCGGCCCGGCGGCCGAGCCCACGCCGGTCGGGAACGCGAAGACGAGGCACTCGTCGCCCTCGACCGGCGTGACGACCGTGGTGGCGCCCACCACGACGGGGTCGGGGGTGACCACCACGTCGCCTTGGAGGATCGGGTTGCCAGCCAGGGCGGCGGGCAGGGCGCTCACCGTCGTGAGGGCCAGCGCAACCGCGCCAGCGAGGAGTCGGGTACGCAGCATCAGGGCTCGTTTCGGTTCGGACGGCAGGTCGCCAGGGTCGGTCCGGGGCGGGTGCCGCCCGGGGAGCTCGAGGTCCTGGTGAGGTGAGGGCGGTGCCCTCGGTGCCCGTCGCCGTCCGCTCGGGGGCAGCATGCCACGTCAGGCCGACGCGGCCTCGATCGCCTACGCCGTCGGGCCCTCGAGCTCGGCTTTCATGCGCTCGAGCGTGGTCCGCATGCCGTCGCGGTTCGTGCGGCCGCGGGCCCAGCCGAGCAGCGCCCAGTAGACCTTCATGAGCAGTGCCTCGCGAAGGTGGAACGACTCGGTGACGTCGGTGCCGCCACTGGGGTTGGGCGCGAGCTCGTAGCGCCAGTTGTTCAGCGCCTTCTCCACGCTGGGACCCACCGCGAACCCGAAGGCCAGGTTGGGCTCGCACTCGGTGATCACGCAGGGCGACCAGTAGGTGGGGCCCTTCTGGTTGCGCTTCACGTGGCCCCGGAAGCGCACGCCCACCGCCGGGCCGGTGGCGCCGTCGAGCCACTCCGCCTCGAAGGTCTCCGGGCTGTAGCGGCCCACCTTCGTCACGTCGCTCACCAGCGCCCACACCTGCTCGGGCGTGGCATCCATCCAGACGGTCACGGAGTCCTGCACGGCGGCAACCTACTCGTCAGGGCCGGGCGGCTGCGGGCGGCGGCAGCTCGATCTCCCCGGAGCCCACGACCACCGCGTCGCCGCCCACCAGGACGCCCGACGCCTCGGCGCCGTCGTGATCGAGGGCCACTCGCAGCTCGCTGGGGCGGCCCATCTCGACCCCCTGCTCGATCACCCAGCGCAGTGGCCCCTTCCGGAGCTGCCGGCTGCCGGCCAGGAGCCCGGCCGCGGCGGAGGCCGCCGCCCCGGTGGCGGGGTCCTCGGCGATGCCGAAGCTGGGCCCGTACATGCGGGCGCGCCAGCGATGGAGCTCGTCGTCGAGCGGCGCGACCGGGTAGAGCTGCGCGGCGTCGGTGTGCTCGAGGTGGTCGGCCCACACGGCCGGGTCGAGGCGGGTGCGGGCCAGGGCGGCGGCGTCGCGCAGCGGGACGACGCAGAACGGCACGCCGCACGACCACACCCCGGCGGCCAGGTGCGGGTGGAGGTCGGCCGGCTCCACCGACAGCGCCCGGGCCAAGAGGTCGCGGTCGGGCGCCTCGGCATAGGCGGGCGGCATGGCGGTGCGCAGCGTGGCCGCCCGGCCGCCGGGGCGGTCCTCGATGGCGACGGCGACGTCGCCCACCGGTTCGGCCAGCACCACCCGATCGTGGACGTGGCCGAGGTCGGCCAGCAGCACGGCGGTCCCCACGGTGGGGTGCCCGGCGAACGGCACTTCGGCCCCGGGGGTGAAGATGCGGGTCGGCCAGGCCGTGCCGGCGTCGGGCGAGCGCACGAACACCGTCTCGGAGAGGTTCAGCTCGCGAGCGATGACCTGCATCTGGTGGGTGGTGAGCTCGGGTGGGTCGACGAAGACGGCCAGGGGGTTCCCGGCGAACGGTCGATCGGTGAACACGTCGAGGAGGTGGTAGGCGGCGCGGGGCACGGCGCACTTGCTAGCGGGGTCGGCGGGCTACAGGCGAGCAGGTTGCGACCGCAGACGGCCGGACCGCGGCCGCTAGACCGGGAGCTCGAGCCACTCGGTGGCGCGGGCGGGCACCCGGGGGCCGGGGAGCACCACGCCGGTGAGGTTGCTGTCTCTTAT
>JBPPMN010000076.1:0-2034 GCA_051306055.1 Acidimicrobiales bacterium | reverse complement strand
ACCGGCGCCGACCTCGTGATCGGGGCGGTGCTCGTGCGCGGCGCCCGCGCCCCCCACCTGGTCACGGCGGACATGGTGCGGCGCATGCGGGCCGGCTCCGTGGTGGTCGACGTGGCCATCGACCAGGGTGGCTGCGTCGAGACGGCCCGTCCCACCACGCACGACCAACCGACCTTCGTCGTCGACGACGTGGTGCACTACTGCGTGGCCAACATGCCCGGCGCAGTGGCCCGCACCGCCACCTACGCCCTCAACAACGCCACCCTGCCCTTCGTGCTGGCCCTGGCCGACCGCGGGCTGGAAGGGGCGCTGAGCGCCGACCCGCACCTGCGTCGTGGGCTCAACGTGTTCGACGGGCACATCACCGATGCCGTGGTGGCCGAAGCCCTCGGCCACCACCACACACCAGTGGAAGAGGTGCTCCGGGTGGCCGCCTGAGGTCCGCGACGCGATCGGCGATCAGCGGTTGCGGGGGAAGCCGAGGTCGACGGTGCTGTCGGCGGGGTCGGGCCACCGGATGGTGGAGACCTGCTGCCGGGTGAAGAAGCGCACGCCCTCCGGGCCGTACATGGCGGTGTCGCCGAACAGGGAGTCCTTCCAGCCGCCGAAGCTGTGGGCCCCGATCGGGACGGGGATGGGCACGTTCACGCCCACCATGCCGGCGCCGACGTCTTCCTGGAACTGCCGGGCGGCACCGCCATCGCGGGTGTAGATGGCGGCGCCGTTGCCCCATCGGTTCGAGGTGACCAGCTCCACGGCCTCGGCGAAGGTGTCGACGCGCACGACGCTGAGCACCGGGCCGAAGATCTCGTCGCGGTAGGCCGTCATGGCCGGGGTGACTCGGTCGAGCAGGCTGGGCCCGAGGAAGAAGCCGTCGCCGGCCACCTCGCACCGCCGACCGTCGACCACCACGTCAGCGCCCTCGGCCGTCGCCCCTTCCACGTAGCCGGCCACGCGATCCCGGTGGGCGGCGGTGATGAGCGGCCCCATGTCGGTACCGGCGTCGGTGCCGGGTCCCACGACCAGCTTGCTGAGCCGATCGCTGATGGCCTCCACCAGCGGATCGGCCACATCGCCCACGGCCACCACCACGGAGATGGCCATGCAACGCTCGCCGGCGGAGCCGAAGCCGGCCGACACCGCTCCGTCGGCGGCCAGGCCGAGGTCGGCATCCGGCAGGACCACCATGTGGTTCTTGGCCCCACCGAGCGCCTGCACGCGCTTCCCGTTGGTGGAGGCGGTGAGGTGGACGTGGCGGGCCACGTCGGTGGAGCCGACGAAGCTGACGGCCGCGACGTCGGGGTGGTCGAGGAGGCGCTCGACGGCCACCCGATCGCCGTTCACCACGTTGAGCACCCCGGGCGGGAAGCCGGCCTCGGTGAAGAGGTCAGCGATGAGGAGGGCGGCAGAGGGATCGCGCTCGGAGGGCTTGAGGATGTAGGTGTTGCCGCAGGCCACCGCGTTGGGGATCGTCCACAGCGGGACCATGGCCGGGAAGTTGAACGGCGTGATGCCGGCCACGACGCCGAGCGGCCGGCGCACCGTCACCACGTCGACGCCGCTCGAGGCGCCTTCGGTGTGGGCGCCCTTGAGGAGCTCGGCCACGCCGCAGGCGTACTCCACGTTCTCGATGCCGCGGGCCACCTCGCCGCGGGCATCGTCGAGGGTCTTGCCGTGCTCGGCCGTGATGCAGGCGGCGATGTCGTCGGCGCGCGCGTCGAGCAGGTGCCGGAACCGGAACATCAGCTTGGTGCGCTGTGCGAGGCTGGTGGTGCGCCAGGTGGCAAAGGCCTCCACGGCGGCGGCCACCGCCTCGTCGACCTCCTCGGCGGCGGCGAGGTCGACCGTGCCGCTCTCGGCACCGGTGGCCGGGTCGTACACCGGGGCGGTGCGCCCTGACCGCCCGGGTCGGCGCTGGCCGGCGATGAGGTGCCCGGTCACCCGGTGCCCCAGGAGTAGCTCTGCTTGAGGAGGTGCAGGTAGGTCGACACCTCGATGGTGCGGACGCCGGCGATGCCCCGCAGCTGGCCGTTG
>JBPPMN010000045.1:0-8737 GCA_051306055.1 Acidimicrobiales bacterium | reverse complement strand
TTGGGGCAGGGGCCGGGACCGGTTCCCCCTATAGGGGGGGAACCCGGTTCCCGCTTGGCCCGCCGACTCGGTTCCGGGCGGTTCCCGACTTGGTTCCGGGGGGTCTGACCTGGGGATTCACGATTCGGGTCCCGACGGTTCGGGGGACGGTTCCCAAGGGCTTTCGGAAGGACGGTTCCCGGGACGGTTCCCGGCTTCTGACGGGTCACCTCGGCGTCCCAGATCGGAGCGTCGGAACCGTTGCGCTGCGCTCACGATCTCCTTGCGGCGCGGGGTCACCTCGGCCGCCTTGAGGGCAGCCTGAGCGGCGGCCACGGTGGCGCAGGCGTCCACGCCGAGGCGCCCGAGGTGCTCGGCGCAGGTGCTGGTGCCTGCGGGCCAGGTGTCGCCGGCCAGGACGTGGCGCAGGGGCTCGGTCTCGCGGCGGAGCTTGAGCGACTCGGGCACCCAGGAGATGCGGCTGTAGGACCGCTTCAGCAGGTACTCGTTGCCGCCCATCTCGCGCAGCTCCCATGCCAGGTCGACGTCATCGCCCTTGGCTGAGCTACCGCGCTCGCCTCGGTCGCTTTCCTTGCCGCCGTGGTCAAGGCGCAGCACGGACACTCCTGCTCGTTTCAGCAGGCTTCCGGTGCAGCGGTAGAACGCCCGGATGGTGTCGGCGCTGTTCTCCTCGCCAGCGATGGCACGACTGATGGTGTCGATGACAACCACCTCGGCTTGGTGGCGCTCGACCAGTGCCATGAGGGCCTTGCCGCCGTGGTAGTCGTCGAGGGGCGGCAGGGTGGGCAGCAGGTAGTAGTGGAGGTTCCCGAGCTCGTCGGGCTCGTAGCCCAGACCGTCGATCACACGCTCCTCGAGGTCGTCCTCGGTCATCTCGTAGTCGCAGTAGATGACCGACTTGGGCCGGGCGACCTCCTCGCCGAGCACGGGGCGCCCGCTGGCGACGGCGGCGACGAGGTCGACGACGAGGAGGCTCTTGCCGGTCTTGCGTTTGGCCCAGATCGTCGCCTGACGGCCAGCGGGGAGCACGCTCGGGATGGCCCATTCCTCACTGCGGTGCTCACGGTCGACCAGAGCGTGCCAGTCGACGGGAACAGGCAGCACTGGCCCGATTGGTGCTTCCTCGGCCTCCCCGCTGGCGCCACTCACGCGGTCACCCACTCGACCACCGGGGCCGGCCACTGGCAGTCGCATCGACTGCGGCAACTACAGCACTTGCGGCACTTGAACGTCTGGCCCGACTGCACCTGACAGACCCACCAGTTGTGCTGTCCAAAGACGGCCCGACGGGTAGGATCTTGTGCGAGCGCAGCCTGCCAGCCGCTTCCGTCCTCCGCCCCGGGTTCGTCCTGGGGCGGCGGCGCGTCCGGGCTCACGTCTTCCCCTTCCGCAGCCGCCATCGGCGGTAGGCCTTCGGAGTCGAGGTCGTCTTGCGAGGGGCGGGCTGGATGCCGCACTTGGTCGGGTCCTCCCCCGCCGAGGTCACGCTGCATCACCACCCTCGATGCGACCGAGGGACAGCAGGTGCCGCAGGGCAGCAGTGGGAACGCGCATGCGCCGGCCGAATCGCACAGTCGGGATCTCTCCGCGGTGCGCCGCCGCGAAGGCAGAGGATCGCGAGATGCCGAGGACGGCGGCTGCCTCATCGACGCTCAGCGTCGGGTTGGTTCGTGGGTCGAGGTCGACCATCGCAACTCCTAAGTACGAGGGGGGACACCCTCAGTATGGAACGCTCTATATGGCACATGCTTGCATGGGTCGTTCCATTCTGCGTAGAGTCGGAGGCATGGCGAAGCGACGAACCACAGAGGATCCCCATCCCCCCGACTACGTGCTGCACGTCGATCCGAAGGGCAAGCGGTGGCACCTCCACATCACCTGGGCCGAGATCGACGGCCGATGGGAGCCCGTGGAGCTCCGGGTGAAGGCCAACCCCGATGAGCGGGGCGTGCACCGAACTCCACTGACTGCCGATGACCTGCGCAGGATCCCGCTCGGGACGATCCTGAAGGAGTCGAAGCAGCGCCACGCTGCGCACGTCCTGCGGATGGCGGACAAGTACGACGCCCCTCGCACCGATGCCGAAGGACTGGCCGAGGCATGGGGGCCGAGGCGCGGGCGGGCGCTGACGCGAGACGACCTGCAGCTCGTCGCCGAGGTGTACGCCCGAGCGGTCGCTTCCTACCTTCCGGTCACCGAGGCCGTGGCCGAGGCCTGCCACGTCAGCCGGAGCACAGCGGGCAAGCGGATCATGGCGGCCAGGCGTGCAGGACTCATCCCGGAGGTCTCGCGATGAGCGCTCGAGGATCGGTCAAGAAGGACGCCTCCGGGCGTTGGTGCTTCGTCGTCGACCTCCCCAGCGGCGACAAGAGGCGTCAGGTGCGCAGGCGTGGGTTCCGCACGCAGGAAGAAGCGCAGGAGGTGCTCGACGAGCTGCGCGGCAGCGTGCGGGCCGGCACCTTCGTGGAGCCAGCGAAAACCACCCTCGGTCAGTACCTGTCCGTGTGGCTCGACGGCCTGGCCGTGACCGGGAAGCGGGCGACGACAGTCGCTGGATACCGGCAGACGCTGGGCGCTCACGTCCTGGGCTCGGACATCGCGGGGGTGCCGCTACAGGCCCTCACCGCGGCCGATCTCGATGGGCTCTACGCACACCTGGCAACCGAGGGGCGCAAGCCGCGGCGCGTCGCCGCCGGCGCCGAACCGAAGCCGAAGGGGCTCAGCCTCCGAACCGTCCGGTACATCCACACCATCGTGAGCAAGGCGCTGTCTGACGCGGAACGCAAAGGGCTCATCCCCCGGAACCCGGCCAGGCTCGCCACTCCCCCAGCGGCGTCAGCGACCCGTGCACCGGAGATGACCGTTTGGACGCCAGGCGAGCTCCGTCAGTTCATGGATGCAACGGCGAGCCACCATCACGGAACGCTGATTCGCGTGGCGGCCATGACCGGGCTGCGTCGTGGGGAGCTGTGTGGGCTCAGATGGGCCGACGTCGACCTCGAGGGCTCACGGATCACCGTGCGGCGCACCATCACCGCCATCGACCACCAGCCAGTCGTCGGGGACGTGAAGACGGCCAGGAGCCGGCGAGCCATCGACGTCGACGCGGCGACGATGACGATGCTTCGTGCGCACCGGAAGGCTCAGCTCGAGGAGCGGATGCTCATGGGGCGCGGGTACGACGACCAGGACATCGTGTTTGCCATGCCGGACGGGCGGCCGTGGAACCCTGAGACCATTTCGCAAGCCTTCGTGAGGCTCGTGGCAGCCTCGGGCCTCCCCCGGATCCGGCTGCACGACCTGCGCCACTCTCATGCCAGCCACCTGCTCGCCGTGGGGGTGAACGCGAAGGTCGTCAGCGAGCGCCTCGGGCACGGTTCGGTGGCGTTCACGCTCGACACCTACGGCCACGTTCTCCCCGGCCAGCAGGCCGATGCTGCGGCGGCCGCGGCGGCGCTGGTCGACGTCGTGTGACCAATCCGTGACCAATCTGGTCACGGATTGCTTGGGAGGTTCAGCCGATGAACGTGTTCTCCCTGGTCAGGGCGGCGCCTCCGGCAGGATTCGAACCTGCGACCGTCGGATTAGAAGTCCGCTGCTCTGTCCGGCTGAGCTACGGAGGCCCGGGAGCAGAGCGTAGGCGGCGGCCTGGCGGGGCCCGGATCCGGTTGGGCCGGGTCGAGCCCCTGGCCTATGCTGACCCGTCCCATGGTGGCCGTAGCTCAGTTGGTTAGAGCGCCAGGTTGTGATCCTGGATGTCGGGGGTTCGAATCCCCTCGGTCACCCCACGTGCCGTCCTCGCGGCGGCCGCAGGGCTTCGTGGCCAGACGCAGCAGCGCCTAGGCTGCGAAGTCCACCTGCCCCTCTAGCTCAATTGGTCAGAGCGTCGGACTCTTAATCCGCAGGTTCTGGGTTCGAGTCCCAGGGGGGGTACGTATCGCACAGGCCCGGTCCAGCGACCGGGCCTGTTGCGCGCTTCGGCCGATCTCGGCCAGCCGTTCCTGCGTCGGCTGGCTCAGCCGAGCTCGCCGGCGACCACCGCTGGGTTGACCGACTGGGCCACACCTCCGGCCACCTCTGCGGTCACGGCGAACCCGGAGACGTCGCCGCTGATCTGGAACGAGACGACGTCGTTGGGTGACGCCCCGAGGAGGCCCAGAGAGACGACGCCGGTGTCGGTGACGCCCCAAAGCTGGTAGGTGAGCGATGCATCGAGCTCCTCGAGCTGGTGCGCCAGCAGGTAGCCGGTGCCGTTGGGGAGCAGCACGGCGGGGGCGGCCACGGTGCCGTCGGACGAGGCCAGCTGGACCTTGGCGGCGTCGGGATCGGCAAGGGCGAGGTTGGCAGCGGTGAGCACGGCGTCGTCCTCGAGGGCGGCGTTGAGCGAGTTGATGCGGTCTTCCTGCCGTACCACCTGGACCCCGAGCACGCCGATCACGAGCGCAGCGGCGGCGCTGAGGGCGACGGCCACGAACCCGCTGCTGCGGCGCCGGCGCGGCGCCAGCGGGATGACAGAGCCCTCTCCCTCGGGCAGGGCGAGGCGCATGGGCGGCGGGGACTCCTCGAGCTGACTCGAGATGCGGTCCCACAGGCCCTCGGGCGCGTCCCCGCCGGTGTTGCCGAGCATGGTGGCCACCTCACGGTGGCCCTGCACCTCGGAGCGGCAGCGGGGGCAGACCTCGAGGTGCTCCTCGACGAGCTGCGCCTCGTCGGGCTCGAGCGCGTGGAGGGCGTAGACGCCGAGGAGGTCCTGGATGTCCTCATGGGTGTGGGCCATCACAGGTCACCTCCGATGCCAGCGCCGACGAGCTCCGTGCGGAGCCGCTTGAGCCCGGCTCGGATCCGGCTCTTCACCGTGCCCTCCGGTTGGTCGAGCATGTCCGCCACCTCACGGTAGGTATGGCCACCGAAGTAGGCCAGTGCGATCGCCTCGCGCTCCATCTCGGGGAGCGTCGACAGGGCTTCCTTGACCCGCTCCGCCACGGAGAGGTCGACCACCTCGTGCTCGAGGTCGTAGCCGGACTCCGCTGTGCGGCGGGCGTCGCGCTCCTCACGCGTCCGGCGGGAGGTCTCGGACCGCAGGAGGTCGACAGATCGCCCGTGGCACTGGGCCAGCAGGTACGAGCGCAGCGTGCCCCGCTCGGGGTCGAACTTCTCGGGCTGGTTCCAGATGCGCAGGAACACCTCCTGGACGACCTCCTCCGCCAGCGCGGCATCGACGAGGAGGCGCCGAGCCAGCGCGAAGACGGCCCCCGCGTGGCGGCGGTAGGCCTCCGCCAGCGCCTCCTGGCGGTAGCGGCTGATGGCGACGACGAGGACGGCGTCGCTGCAGTCGGTGAGGTCAACGTTCTTGGCCATGGCTGCTTGGCGTTCGGCGCCGAGGGCCGGAGCGGATGACGTGTCGTCGGACACGTGGGCCGGCGACGGCGCTTCGTCGGGGTCGGTGGGCTCGACGGGCTCGACGGGCTCGTTCATCGTCGCTCGAACCGGCTGACGACCTCGATGTGGGAGGTGTGGGGGAAGAGGTCGACCAGGCGGCAGGAGCGCAGGTCGTAGCCGGCGTCGGCGAGGTGCCGTGCGTCGCGCCCGAAGGCCGCCGGGTCACAGCTGACCAGGGCGACCACCGGCGCGTGGGTGGCCGCGACCCGGGCCACGGCCCGCTCTCCCAGTCCCGATCGAGGCGGGTCGGCCACCACCGAGTCGGCGCGGGTGGCGCCCCAGTGGGCAACATCGGCCCGCACGATGCGGGCGTCGAGGTCGGCCAGGTTCACCCGTGCGTCGGCCAGCGACGAGAGGCCCTGCTCGACCAGCGTGACCCTGGCCCCACGGGCCAAGGTGCCGGCGAAGAGGCCGACACCGCCGTAGAGGTCGACGAGGTGCCCTCCCCCGGCCCGATCGGCGCCCAGCGCGTCGTCGACGGCCGACACCAGCGCCTCGGCGCCATCGGGGCGGGCCTGGAAGAAGGATCGAGCCGAGATGCGCCAGCGACGGCCGGCCAGCTCCTCGTGGAACCACGCCCGCTGGCCGTCGGCCAGGGCGGCCGACCCCACGACGCGCACGCCGTCGGGCACCTGCGCTCCGCTGCCGTCGCCGGCCACCACCACCAGTCGCTCGCCGGTGCGGGCACCGGCCCGCAGCACCACCTCACCGTCGGGGAAGGCACCCTCGGAGATGATCTCGTCGATCAGCGGGTGGGCCACCAGGCAGCTGTCGATCCCCACGAGGTCGTGGCTGGCCCGGCGGCGGAACCCGATCCGTCCGGCGGTGGCCTCGCCCCGCACGGTGGTGCGGTAGCCGGTGGCCGAGAGGGTGGGGCCGAGGTCGACCGGCACCTCGAGGTGGGCCTGACGGCGCAGCGCGTCGGCCACCACCGCCGCCTTCAGCCGAGCCTGGGCCTCCGGGACCACGTGCTGCCAGTCGCAGCCGCCGCAGCCCTCAGCCAGGTGCGGGCAGGGCGGAGCCATCCGATCGGGGGAGGGCTCGACCACCTCGATCAGCTCGGCGCGAGCGAAGTCCTTCTTCTGCTTGATCAGGCGCACCCGCACCGACTCGCCGGGCAGGGCCCCCGGCACGAAGGTGACCCGGCCCTGCTCGTCGCGGGCGAGGCCGTCGCCGCCCGCCACCAGCGCAGTGAAGTCGAGCTTGAGGGTGTCCACCGGACGAGCGTACGTCGCCCGACCCCCGAACCCCCTGGTCACCGGCGCTGCCGCCGGGTCGCGCGAGGATGGGCCCGATGAGCGACCTCCCGGGCACCGACCGCCGCATCGAGATCGCGCCGTCGGTCCTACCGGCCGACTTCGCCCGCCTCGGCGACGAGGTGGCCGCGCTCGAGGCGGCCGGCGTCGACCGCATCCAGTGGGACGTCATGGACGGGCGGTTCGTGCCCAACCTCACCTTCGGACCCGACGTCATCGGGGCCTGCCGGTCGCACTCGTCGCTCCTGTTCGAGGCCCACCTCATGGTCGAGGAGCCCGACCAGCTGGCCGGCCGCTACGTCGAGGCCGGCTGCGAGCTGCTCATCGTGCACGCCGAGACCACCCGGCACCTCCACCGCACCCTGGGCCACATCACCGACCTCGGCGCCCGCGCCGCGGTCGCCCTCAACCCGTCGACGCCCATCAGCGAGGTGGCCCATGTGCTCGACCTCGTGGAGATGGTGCTGGTGATGACCGTCAACCCCGGGTTCGGCGGACAGGACTACATCGCCACCATGGAGCCCAAGGTGGCCGAGCTGCGCCACCTCGTGCTCGAGCGTGGCCTCGACATCGACATCGAGGTCGACGGCGGCATCGGCCCCGCCACCATCAGCGGCGCCGCGCAGGCCGGGGCCAACGTGCTCGTGGCAGGATCGGCCCTCTATCGCGACCCCGAGGGCCTGGCCCACGCGGTGAGCGAGCTGCGCGGCCTCGCCGAGGCCACCGGCAGCTGACCTCGACAGGAGCACCTCGCCATGGCACTGCTGGACACCATCAAGAAGGCCCTCCGGGGCAAGGGCAAGCAGGTCGAGGGGGCCATCGACAAGGCGGCCGACCTGGTCGACGACAAGACCGGCGGCAAGCACAGCGACAAGATCGACGACGTCGCTGAGAAGGCCAAGGACATGGTCGACAAGCTCGACGACGAGGACGGCAGGTAGTCCTGGCCGGTCGCCCCACCGCCCGTCGGCGCTCTGTGGCCCTGGTGGGCCTCCTGGCGTCGCTGGCACCGCTGACCGCCTGCAGCGACGACGATCAGGGCAGCACCGGGGAGCTGTGCGCGGCCCTGGCGGACATCGATGGACCCGGCACCGTGTTCGCAGACTTCGACCCCACCGACCCCGAGGCCGCCCTCGAGCAGCTGCGCACCGCCCGCGTCGAGCTGGGCGAGCTGCAGGCGGCCGCCCCCGACGAGGTCAGGGACGCCTTCGAGGTGGAGATCGCCTACGTCCAGGCGCTGATCGAGGGCCTGGACGAGGTGCCCGACGGCGACGCCACGGCGGCCGTCGCCATGGTGCAGGCCATCACGGAGGCCCACCCCGACGTGCAGGGGGCAGCCGACCAGCTCGAGGCGTTCACGGTGGACAGCTGCTGAGCGCTGCCGGCTCGCTGCGCTCGGTCAGAGCACCTCGCCGCGCTTGACGGCGACGCTGTCGATGATGCCGTAGTCCTTGGCCTGCTCGGAGGTGAACCAGCGGTCGCGCTCGGAGTCCTCTTGGATCTGCTCGACCTGCTGCCCGGTGTGGTGGGCGATGCGCTCGGCCATGAGGCGCTTGATGTAGATGAGCTGCTCGGCCTGGATGGCGATGTCGGAGGCCTGGCCCCGCACGCCGCCGGAGGGCTGGTGCATCATGATCCGGGCGTGGGGCAGGGCGAACCGCTTGCCCTCGGCGCCGGCGCACAGCAGGAACTGACCCATCGAGGCGGCCAGGCCCATGCAGATGGTGGCGACATCCGGGGCGATGAACTGCATGGTGTCGTAGATGGCCATGCCGGCGGTGACGGATCCGCCCGGGCTGTTGATGTACAGCCAGATGTCCTTCTCAGAGTCTTCGCCCTCGAGGAACAGCATCTGGGCGCAGATGATATTGGCGATGTCGTCGTTGACCTCGGTGCCGAGGATCACGATCCGGTCCTTGAGGAGGCGGTTGTAGATCTCAGAGGTGGGGTTGCCCATCTGGCTCTGGGCGACGGGCGTCGGGAGGGAGAGGTCGTGGCTCACGGTGGTGGAGGCTAGCGGGACCAGCCCAGACCCCGACGCG
>JBPPMN010000040.1:0-2794 GCA_051306055.1 Acidimicrobiales bacterium | reverse complement strand
GGCGCCACGTCGTCGGTGCTGCTCGTCGACCCCGACGGCCGCCACCTCCGCCACGGTGCCGGCCCCGGACTCCCGAGGCGGTTCATCGACCACATCGACGGCGCTGAGGTGGGCCCGCGTGCCGGCTCCTGCGGTACGGCCGTGCACCTGGGCGAGCGGGTGGTGGTGCGCGACATCGCCACCGATCCACTGTGGACCGACTACCGCGAGCTGGCCCTCTCGTGCGGCCTCCGGGCCTGTTGGGCCACCCCCGTGCGCGACGGCCAGGGCAACGTGGTGGCCTCCTTGGCGGAGTACCACGCCGAGCCCTACGAACCGGATCCACTCGAGCTCCAGCTGAGCGACCGGGCGGCCACGCTCCTCGGCTTGGCCATCGACCGCGTGCGCAGCGACGAGGCGCTGCAGCGGTCGAACGCCATGCTCACGATGGCGTCCGACCTGGCCCGGCTCGGCTGGTGGACGATCGACATCGACCGGATGGAGCTCACGGGGTCGGAGGTCGTTCGGGAGATCCATGGCTTGCCGCCCGACCACACCCCGCCGCTCGACGAAGTGATCCTCCGCTACGCCCCCGAGGACCGGGACGTGCTGCTGAAGGCGGTCACCGAGTGCGCCACCAACGGCACCCCGTACTCGATGGAGCTGCGGGTGCTGCACCCCAGCGGCGAGGAGCGATGGGTGCGGGGCGAGGGGCGCGCCGTCACCGACGCCGATGGTCGGGTGGTGGCCATCCAGGGCTCGTCACAGGACCTCACCGAGCAGCACCACGCCGAGGCAGCCATGCGCTCGATGGAGGCCCAGCTCAGTCGGGCCCTGCGGCTCGAGGCGGTCGGTCAGCTCACCGGCGGCGTGGCCCACGACTTCAACAACCTGCTCACGGTCATCCTGGGCAACGCCGACCTCCTCGCCCGCGCCATCCACGACGACGAGCTGCGTGGGCTGGTCGACGCCACCCGGGTCGCGGCCGAGCGGGGGGCCGAGCTCACCCAGCGCATGCTGGCCTTCGCACGTCAGCAACCGCTGCGGCCCACACCGGTCGGCGTGGGCGAGCTGGTCACCGGGTTGGAGGGCATGCTGACCCGCACCCTCGGCGCCGACGTGGAGCTCGAGGTCGAGGTCGAGGCGGGGATCCCCGCCGCCCTGGTCGACCCCGCTCAGCTCGAGGCGGCCATCCTGAACCTCTGCCTCAACGCTCGCGACGCCATGCCCGGCGGGGGCCACCTGCGGGTGGAGGCCCGCTCCGTCTCCGGCCGTGAGCTCGACGAGGCCCTCGGGACCGATTCACAGCCCACCGCGGCGGGTGACGGACCCGAGGAGCTCTGCGACCGCTTCGTGCGCATCGCGGTGGCCGACTCCGGCATCGGGATGTCGCCCGAGGTGGTCGAGCGGGCCTTCGACCCCTTCTTCACCACCAAGGAGATCGGCAAGGGCACCGGACTCGGGCTGAGCATGGTGTACGGCTTCATCCAGCGGTCGTCGGGACAGGTCCGGGTCCTCTCCGCCCCGGGGGAGGGCGCCACCGTGGAGCTCTACCTCCCCTGCACCGACGCCGACGTCGTCGAGCCCCGAGCAGTCGACGCGCCGACCGGGCGGCGCACGGCGCTTCCGGGCGGCGACGAGCGGATCCTGCTGGTGGAGGATGACGAGCTGGTGCGCGTCCACGTCGCCCACCAGCTGCACCGCCTCGGCTATGAGGTGCACGAGGCCCACGACGCCGACCAGGCCCTCGAGCTCCTGGCCGCCGACACGAGCTACGACCTCCTCCTCACCGACATCGTGATGCCAGGTGGGACCAACGGCCGGGAGCTGGCCGATCTGGCCCGCCAGCGAGATCCCGAGCTCCGGGTCCTGTTCAGCTCGGGGTACGCCGCACACTCGCTGATCGAGCGCGGCCGACTCGACGACGACGCCCACCTCCTCACCAAGCCCTACACCCCGAGCGACCTGGCCAGGGTGGTGCGCGAGGTGCTCGACGAGCAGACCACCACCGCCTGAGCACCACGGCCGGCCGTGGCCAAGACCGCTTCCGGTGGAGGCGATGGGACTCGAACCCACGACCCCCTGCTTGCAAAGCAGGTGCTCTAGCCAGCTGAGCTACGCCCCCGGAGGAAGGGCCATCGTAGGGGGGCTCCCGGGGCGTGGCGACATCCGCGATGATGCTGCGGTGGGGTGGCTCGAACGGATCTTCGATCTCGAGCACCGGCGGTGGAGCCGGCACGGCGACACCGCCGACATGGCCGCTCGGGCAAGCATCATGGCCAACAGCCGCAACGACCAGGAGCGGGCCCGCGCCCGCCTCGAGGCGGTGCCGGTGCCGCCGGTGCGATGGCGGTGGTTCGACGGCCGATGGCAGCGCTGGTCGGAGCTCGACGTGACCTTCGTCGATGCGGAGCCGCCAGAGGGCCTGGTGACCCACGTCGAGGCCGAGGGCGGACCGGTGGAGGATCGCGAGCTGGCCTTCGTCGACGGTGCCTGGGTGGCCCACCGGCCGGTGGACGAGGAGGCCAGCTCTGACGAGCGGGCGGTGACTGCCGCTCCCCTCGCCGATGCAGCCAGCGAGCCTCCCGTCGCTGAAGGGGTCAACGGGCCAGGCGAGCCGGAGTCGCCGACCGTCGAGCCTGTGACGGCCGCCGAGCCGACCAAGCCAGCCGAGCCGGCTGAGCCCGCACCGGCCTCCTTCGAGGAGCAGCTGGCCCGCTGGCGCCGCCGTCGCTGACAGAGCTGTCGAGCGCGCGTCCGCTCGCGTTTCTGCAAGGTTCGCGGCGTGGGCCGCCTCCTACTGGGCGAGGGCGAC
>JBPPMN010000370.1:0-3438 GCA_051306055.1 Acidimicrobiales bacterium | reverse complement strand
GCAGGGCGCCGGGGCCAGGGGTCATGAGCTCTTCGCGCCAGCGGGTGCAGAACGTGCGGGCCCGGTCGGGCCACGGGTCGCCGTGGCGCAGGAGATCGGTGTGGGTGGCGAGGTCGGTGGCCCACACCGTGCACACCTCGGTGTCGGTGAGCACGGCGTCGTAGAGGCCCACGAGGGCGATGCCGCGATCGGCCATCGCCGGCACCCGCTCCTCCAGGGTGGCGGCGAGGTAGTCGGGCCCGGCGCCGGGCCGCACCTCGGAGAGCTCGTGGACGAACCAGCTCCCCTGCACCTCGGCCGCGGCCAGCGACGCCCGCGTGGGGCAGCCCGGCGCGCCGCGCAGGAGGCGGTCGAACCCTCCGGAGCGGCGCCGGTAGGCCTCGTCCCACCACTCGGCCAGCGCGGCGTTGTCGGCCTTGTCGACGTTGGTGCGCTGGGCCAGGCGCTGCCAGCCGTCCCAGCCGTCGATCTCCCAGATGTTGACCACCTGCGGCCAGCGGCCGGTGGTGCCCACCACCTCCCACGTGCCGAGCAGCTCGAGGCCCCGGCCGGTGGTGCCGTCGGCGTCGAAGCCCACCGTGTGCTCCATGTAGGCCCGTCCGCCACGCCCCACGATGTCGATCACCTCGTGGAGGAAGAGGGGGACCCGATCTGCCATGGCGCCGATGATGATGGCACACTGTCTGACACACCGTCAGAAACGCGAGAGCAAGGGATCCATGGACCTCTCCTTCACTCCCGATCAGGACGCGCTCCGCGAGGCCGCCGTGCGGCTCTACGCCAAGGAGAGCCACGGCGAGCGGGTGCGGGAGGCCGAGCCCACCGGGTTCGATCCGGTGCTGTGGGACTCGGTTGTCCAGATGGGGCTGCCCGCCATGGCGCTCCCGGAGGCGGCCGGTGGCGCCGATGCCTCCCTCACCGACCTCGCCGCCGCGGTGGAGGTGCACGGAGCGCACCTCGGCTCGGTCCCGCTGGTGGAGTCGGCCGTGGCCGCCCGCCTCCTGGCCCGGTTCCCCGAGGCCGCCGAGCTGCTGGCCACGGTGGTCGACGGGGCGGCGGCCTCCCTCGCGCTGCACCCGGCTGTCGACGCGGTCGCCCGGATCGTCCCCGGCGCCGCCGTCGCCCAGGTGGTGGTGGCCCTGCGGGGCGGCGACCTCGTGGCGCTGGCCGCGCCCCCCGTGACGGCTCGGCGCACCCTGGCCAGCCTGGCCGTGGCCGACGTCGACCTCGACGGCGCCACGGTGCTGGCCTCGGGCCCCGAGGCCGTGGCCGCCCACGCCGCCGCCCTCGACGAGTGGCGGGCCCTCACCGCCGTGGCCCAGGCGGGGCTGGCGCGGGCCACCCTCGACGTCGGCGTGCAGTACGCCAAGGACCGCCACCAGTTCGGTGCCCCCATCGCCTCCTTCCAGGCGCTGCAGCACCGCTTCGCCGACCTCCACACCCGGGTGGAGGGCAGCCGCCTGCTGGCCTACGAGGCCGTGTGGGCGCTCGACGAGGGCGAGCCCACCGGTCCGGGGCTGGCCGCCCAGGCCTCCTGGTGGTGCGGCGAGGTGGCCGACGAGGCCGCCGGCTTCAGCCTCCACGTGCACGGGGGCTACGGGTTCATGCTCGAGTACGACGTGCAGCTGCACGTGCGGCGGGCCAAGGCCACCCGCCTCCTGCTGGGCGACCCCGCCGGTGAGCTGCAGGTGATCGCCGACCGGCGGTGGGGCTCGTCCGCCCCCGACCCCGCGGCCGTGGTGGCCGCCGCCACCGCTCGCCCCACCCGACCGGGCATGGACTTCCGCTTCGAGCCCGAGACCGCGGCCTTCCGGGCCGAGGTCCGCACCTTCATCGCCGAGCACCTCTCCCCCGAGATCATCCATCGGGCCCACGCCACCGGCACCATGCACGACTGGGGCTTCCACCAGGCGCTGTGCGACAAGGGCTACCTGGCCGCTGGCTGGCCCACCGACGTGGGCGGCCTGGGCCGGAGCGCCATCGACCAGTGCGTGCTCATGCAGGAGCTGTACGGGTCGGGGGCTCCCATCGACGGCCTCAACATCGCCGCCATGGTCGGCGCCACGCTCCTCGTGTGCGGCACCGACGAGCAGAAGGCCACCGTGCTCCCCCGCATCCTCTCCGGCGAGGTGATGTGCTGCCTCGGCTACAGCGAGCCCGATGCGGGCTCCGATGTCGCCGCCGTTGCCACCAAGGCCACCCGCGACGGCGACGACTGGGTGATCGAGGGCCAGAAGATGTTCACCACGATGGCCCATGAGGCGCACTACGTCTTCCTGCTGGCCCGCTCCAACCCCGACGTGCCCAAGCACAAGGGCCTCACGATGTTCCTCATCCCCATGGACACGCCGGGGATCGAGATCACGCCGGTGGAGACGATGGGCGGCGAGCGCACCAACATCACGTTCTACAGCGAGGTGCGGGTGCCCGACAGCGCCCGGGTGGGCGAGATCGATGCCGGCTGGACCGTGATGCACGCCGCCCTGGTCTACGAGCGGGTGTCGGCCAACTGGGGCGAACCCGACCGTCTCGTGGAGGCAGCTGCGCAGTGGTCCCGCCAGCCGGGTGCCGACGGTGTGCGGCCCTTCGACGACCCCGCCGTGCGGGCCACGTTGGCCCGGTCGAGCACCGAGCTCGAGGTGGGACGGCTGCTGCTGTTCCGGGCCGCCTGGCTGTCGTCGCTGGGCGAGATGCCCCAGGTCGAGGGCTCCATGGCCAAGCTCCACATCACCGAGGCGTTCGTGGGCGCCTCGGAGGCCCTCCTGGCCCGGCTGGGCACCGCCGGGCTCCTCCCCGGCGCCGAGGACACCAGCGTGCTCGGCGGCCTGATCGAGCACGCCTTCCGCCACGCCGTCGTCACGACCATCTACGGCGGCTCCAGCGAGGTGCAGCGCGAGATCATCGGCGGACGAGGCCTGGGACTGCCCCGGAACCGCTGATCCGGCAGTACAGGATTTGACACGCGAGGTGTCACTCGCTGCCCGGAGTTCTGTCATGTGCCCGAAATCACAACCGTGAAATGTTGCGGTTTCGTTGCGTTCTTGACAGGCTTTCGTAACTCACCAGCCGCCTCTGCGCGGCCCGCCGCTGGGGCGCCGTGATTCCGCCGATCTCCTGAACTCCTTCGGCGCGCGCCCCACACGATCCAGGAGGACCCCCCGCATGCCTGGCACCGAACACCCCCCGAGTACCAACGGCTCGCCGCGCGTGGCGCGCCGAGCCCTCACGATGAGCCTCTCTGCGCTCATCGCCCTCGCCGCACCCGTCGGCCTGGTGGCCGCCACCACCGGCGGCCCCGACCTCTCTGCCGTCGAGGAGGCCGAGACCGGCACCACCGTGATCGAGCGGATCCGGGCCCTCGGCGAGGCCAGCCCCGTGCTCTACGAGACGCTCGTCGAGTCCGTGCCGGCCACCCCGGCCGAGCCCGTCCAGATCACC
>JBPPMN010000341.1:0-5302 GCA_051306055.1 Acidimicrobiales bacterium | reverse complement strand
CCGGTGGCGGTGGCGTACCAGTCTTCGGGGGAGCGGACCCCTGGCTCCTGCCAGGCGCCGGAGTCGGCCACCCGGGCCGCTGCGGCCAGCTTGAGGGCCACACCGGAGCGCTCGATCTTCTCGCCCAGGGCGACGAGGTCCTTGGCCGTTGTGGGAAGCACCTCGGCCAGATCGAGGCCGGCCAGCAGGCCGCTGAGGCGCTCTGCGGCCTCGATGATCTCGGCGGTGTCGGCCACCCGGTACATGTGTTCGATCGTACCTTCTGCACCATCGTGCTGCAACAGGAGATATCGAGAACTTCAGCAACATCTGCAACAGCATCAACAGGAGCAACATGCATCACAACGGCAAGAGCGATCCAGGAAGCGGCAGGGAACGGTGGCCTCGGGAGCCGGCTGTGCGGTCCGGCGGATCGCCGCCCCGATCCCGGGGTCCGCTGCTCTGCCTCCAAGCATGCGCCGGTCGGTCGGCGCGCCCTCGGATCGCTTCGGCACCATCGCCAGCACGACGGAGTGGGCGTTTGGCGACGGGTCGTGGCCCACGCGCGAGGACCTCACCCGGTAGCTGGTGCTCTTTGGAGCGGCCCGCCGTCGTCGCGCCCTTGACCCGACTTCGGCCACCGTCCCGCCGCGCCCAGCAGCACGGCACCAGCAGGCGCGCGAGGCTGCCGCCGGTGCTGCAGGAGTGGATGATCGAGGAGCGGGAGTACCGCCGTCAGGAGGAGCGGCGGGGGCGCCGACACGCCTTCGAGCACCTCGACCCGACCCGCACCGCTCTGCTGGTGGTCGATCTCGTGGCCTTCTTCATCGACGAGAACGACTACGCCCGGGGCATCGTGCCCAACGTGAACGAGCTAGCCCGCACGCTGCGCGAAGCGGGTGGGACCGTGGCCTGGGTCGTGCCGGCGCCGTGGGAGCCGTCGGCCATGAAGGACGAGCTGCTGGGCTCGCGGATCGCCGAGCTCTACCGACACTCCGGTGGGGAGGGGAGGCCACGGGAGCGGGTGTGGAACGAGCTGGCCACCGAGGATGCCGATCTCTTCGTGGAGAAGACCGCCTCGAGTGCCCTGTTCCCCGGGCACTGCCCGCTGCATGGGCTGCTCCAGGAGCGGGACATCGACACCGTGCTGGTGACGGGCACCCTGGCCAACGTGTGCTGCGAGGCCACCGCTCGCGACGCCAGCACGCTGGGCTACCGCACGATCATGGTCGCCGACGCCAACGCGGCCGGGCGAGACCAAGACCTCAACGCCACGCTCCACACGATCTACCGCTCGTACGGCGACGTGCGCCCCACGGCTGACCTCGTGGCCCTCATCCAGGGTGGCTGAGCAGATGCCGGACTGCCTGACCTGCCAACTCGTCGAGCGGCGAGACGCCGGGGAAGCGCCGCTGTGGGACGCCATCGTCCGCACCCCGCACTGGGACGTCGTCCACGCCTTCGGAACCGCCGTGGAGGGCTGGCTGGTGCTGGTGGTGCGGCGCCACCTCACCTCGGTGGCCGACCTGTCCGACCAGGAGGCGGCCGAGCTCGGACCGCTGATCCGCGACGTCTCGAGCGCCGTGCAGCGAGCCGTCGACTGCGACAAGACCTACGTGGTCCAGTTCGCCGAGCACCCGCAGCACCCTCACGTGCACGTCCACGTGATCCCGAGGCGGCGCGACCTGCCCGACGAGCGCCAGGGTCCGAGGGTGTTCAGCCTGCTGGGCGTGCCCGATGACGAGGCGGTCCCGGCCGACCGCATGGACGAGATCGCCGCGCTGGTGCGTGCCGACCTGCACGGAGGTCCCTCGTAGGCCGCGAAGGTCCGTGGCAGGATCGCCGACGTGGCGACACCGGCGGCGGAGATCGAGATCACCGCCGACCTGGTGGGGGCGCTGCTGCAGGAGCAGCACCCCCACCTGGCCGAGCTCCCGCTCGAGCGGTTCGCCTCGGGATGGGACAACGACCTCTTCCGCTTGGGCGACGAGCTCACGGTCCGGCTCCCGCGCCGGCTGATGGCGGCCGTGCTGGTGCTCCACGAGCAGCGCTGGCTCCCCGAGCTGGGTCCGCACCTGCCGCTGCCCGTACCCGTCCCGGTGGCGGTGGGCGGGCCGAGCGAGGCGCTCGGCTACCCCTACTCCTGGACCGTCGGCCCCTGGTTCACCGGTGTGCCCCTCCACCACGCGCCGCCCGACGACCTCACCGCCACCGCCGAGGCGCTCGGCACCTTCCTCGCCGCCCTGCACCGCCCAGCGCCGCCCGAGGCCCCCGCCAACCCGTACCGGGGTGTCCCGCTGGCGGAGCGGGCCGACCGCTTCGAGGTCAGCCTCCACGACCTGACCGACGGGATCGTCGACAAGTCCGACGCCCGCCGCCTCTGGGAGGAGCTGGCGGCCACGCCAACGGATCCCGGCCCGCCGCTCTGGCTGCACGGCGACGTGCACCCGCTGAACCTGCTCGTCCACCACGGTCGCCTGAGCGCGGTGATCGACTTCGGCGACATCACCGCCGGCGACCGGGCCAGCGACCTGGCCGGAGCGTTCACGTTCCTCGATCGGGGCGATCGTGAGGTCTTCCGGCTGGCCGCGGGCTCCCAAGCGCCGATCGACGACGACACCTGGGCCCGGGCCCGCGGGTGGGCCCTCGCCCTCGGGGCGGCCATGGCCAATGGTGACGACCGCGTGGCCGAGTTCGGTCGCCGGACCCTCCTGGCGGCCGTCCACGACACCTGATCCGAAGCGGTGTCGTGGGCTCCTCCGGCCCTGCCACCAGGCCCGATGCCGCTGACCTGGGGCGATGCCGGTGTGACCGACGCCATCCGGTACCCTGGCCCGCACGATGGCTGATGTCTGGGCTCGCTTGGAGCCGCACCTCGCCTCGGTCCAGAAGCCAGCGCGCTACATCGGCTGCGAGCTCGGCGCCGAGGTCCCGCAGCCCGCCCCGCACCGGGTGGGCTGGCTCCTCGTGTACCCCGACACCTACGAGATCGGGCTGCCCAACCAGGGCCTGCAGATCCTCTACGAGATCCTCAACGAGCGGCCCGACGCGGTGGCCGAGCGGTCCTACGCCCCGTGGACCGACCTCGAGGAGGTCCTGCGGCGGGAGGACATCCCGCTGTTCTCGGTCGACACCCACCGCAGCGCAGACGAGTTCGACGTGATCGCCTTCAACCTGTCGGCCGAGCTCGTCTACACCAACGTCCTCAACTGCATCGATCTGGCCGGCGTGCCCGTCCGCAGCGCCGACCGCGCCCCCGAGCATCCGCTGATCGGCGCCGGGGGCCACTGCACCTACAACCCCGAGCCCCTGGCCGACTTCCTCGACTTCGTGGTGCTGGGCGACGGCGAAGAGGTGGTCAGCGAGATCAACGAGGCCATCGATGCCTGGAAGGCGGCGGGCCGCGCCGACCGCCTCGACGTGCTCAGGGCCCTCGCGGGCATCGAGGGCGTCTACGTCCCCAACCTCTACGAGGCCCGCTACCTCCCCGACGGTCGCCTCGAGGCCACCGTGCCGATCGACCCCGCCGCGCCGGCCACCGTCGAGAAGCGCACCATCGCGGATCTGGGGGAGTGGCCCTACCCGAAGCAGCAGCTGGTGCCACTCACCGAGGTGGTCCACGACCGCCTCAACGTCGAGGTCTTCCGGGGCTGCACCCGCGGCTGCCGGTTCTGCCAGGCCGGCATGATCACCCGCCCCGTGCGGGAGCGTCCGGCCGAGCAGGTGGCGTCGATGGTGCAGCAGGGCCTGCGTCGCACCGGCTACGACGAGGTGGCCCTCACCAGCCTCTCCACGGCCGACTTCTCCGGCATCGAAGACGTCGTCGAGCAGGCCATGGACGACTCCGTCGGCTGCGGCAACGTGAGCGTGAGCCTCCCCAGCCTCCGGGTCGACGCCTTCACCGTGGGCGTGGCCGCCCAGATCCAGAAGGCGCGGCGCACCGGCCTCACCTTCGCCCCCGAGGCCGGCACGTGGCGCATGCGCCAGGTCATCAACAAGCTGATCACCGAGGAAGACCTCTACGCCGCGGTCGACTCTGCCTTCAGCCAGGGCTGGCGCCGGGTGAAGCTCTACTTCCTCACCGGCCTCCCCACCGAGACCGACGAAGACACCCTCGGCATCGTGCAGCTGGCCCAGCGCTGCTTGGAGCTGGCCAAGGAGAAGGGCCACCACGGCTCCGTCACTGTGAGCGTGGGCGGGTTCGTCCCCAAGGCCTTCACGCCGTTCCAGTGGTTCGGCATGAACACCGAGGACGAGCTGCGCCGCAAGGTGAACCTGCTGCGCGACGCCTCCCGGAAGATGAAGGGCGTGCAGCTCAAGTGGCACGACCCGAAGGCCAGCGTGGTGGAGGGCATCGTGTCGCGCGGCGACCGCCGCATCGGGCCGGTCATCGAGCACGTGTGGCGGGCCGGCGGCACCTTCCAGGAGTGGAGCGAGCACTTCCGGCTCGACCTCTGGGAGCAGGCCATGGAGGCCAACGGCCTCGACATCGACTGGTACTGCTACCGCCACCGCACCGAAGACGAGACCCTCCCCTGGGACCACCTCTCGGCCGGGCTCCACAAGGACTTCCTCTGGCAGGACTGGCGCGACGCCCTCGACCAGCTCGGCCTCGAAGACTGCCGCTGGACCCCCTGCTACGACTGCGGCGCCTGCACGGGCTACGGCATCGAGCACGTCGTGGCCTCCGCGGTGCCGCCCGCGGGCGGCAGCCAGGGCACCGGGCAGGACCTCCAGCGCGGCGGCGAGGTGCCCGTCACGCTCATGTCCCGCAAGCCGGCCGAGGTGGGCTCGTGAAGCAGCGGGTCCGCTTCTCCAAGCGGGGCAAGATCCGCTTCCTGTCCCACCGCGACCTCGCTCGCATCTGGGAGCGCTCCCTGCGCAGGGCCGGGATCCGGGCCGCGTACAGCGAGGGCTTCTCGCCCCGTCCCCGCCTCAGCTTCGGCCTGGCCCTGTCCACCGGCTACGAGAGCCTTGGCGAGTACCTCGACATCGACCTCGCCGACGAGATCGACCCCGGCGAGCTCCCCGGCCTCGTCACCCCGCACCTGCCCGCCGGCATGACGGCCCAGATCGCTGTGCCCATCCCGCCGGGCACCGACTCCCTCCAGCAGGCCGTCACCAGCTGCTCGTGGCAGCAGGAGGTGGTGGGCCCGGAGCGGTCCGCCGTCGCCGCCACCATCGAGCGGGTGGTGGCCCTCGACACCCTGCCCATCACCGTCGAGCGCAAGGGCAGCCCCGTCGAGGTCGACGCCCGGCCGGCCATCGGGGCCCTCGCCCAGGCTCCCCACGACACCGCCCCCGGCGGCGAGCCCGCCACATC
>JBPPMN010000316.1:0-8263 GCA_051306055.1 Acidimicrobiales bacterium | reverse complement strand
CCGCCCCCAACTACAGCAACTCGCCGGATTCGCCCGTGCAGCCGAACTACGACTCGGCCAGCGCCGCCAGCTTCAGCGGTGGCGACAGCAGCTGACGCGACCGGCGGTACATCCCCCACAGCCCGACGGTGCCCCGGTCCCCGCCAGACCGGGGCACCGTCGCGTCAGGCCTCAGACCGCTGGGTCACCCAGTAGAGGTACACGAGGGCCGGCACCACGGTGACCGCCGCCAACCCGAACACCCCCACCAGGGCCCAGAGCGTGGCCGACGCGCCGGCGCCCGCCTCGACCTCCACCTCGTCGACCAGCAGCCAGGGCCACTGCCCCACCCCCCAGCCGGCCACCACCGAGGCCACGGCCACCACGGCGGTGATCCGAGCCAGCTCGAACCGGTCGCCCCAGAGCGCCCAGATCGTCGTGGCCCCGGCGGCGGCCGAGGTGACGATCAACGGCAATGCTCGGCCGGTGAGCCCGTCGAAGAGCGTGGGAGCATCCGCTCGCAGCGGCAGCACGCCCACCAGGGCCACCGCGCCGGTGATGACCCCCGTGCCGAGGGCCCGGCGGCGGCAACGGGCGGTGAGCGTGGCGTCGCCCACCCGCTCGGCCTCGACCGTGAGGAACACCGCGGCGAGGAACGAGCACGTCAGCACGGCCAGGGTGCCGCCCACCAGCGAGGTGGGCCCCGTCCAGGAGGTGATCCGGTCGCCAGAGCCCGCCGCGGGGACCCGACCGGCGGCCACCGCCCCGGCGATCGCTCCGAAGATGAAGGGCGTCAAGATCGACGACACCGCGAACAGCGCGCCGTACAGGCGGGCCTGGGCCACGTCCGGAGCCATCTTGCGGAAGGCGAAGGCCGAACCCCGCAGCACGATGCCGACCCCGGCCAGGCCGAACGGGATGAACAGCGTCTCCATGATCGAGGCGAACGGCCCGGGGAACCCCGACCACAGGTAGACCAGCACGAAGATGAGCCACACGTGGTTGGCCTCCCACACCGGGCCGATGGCCCGGTCGACCAACGTGCGCATGGGCGCACCCTCCTCCGCATCGCCGGCCGTGAGGTCCCACAGGCCGCTGCCGAAGTCGGCCCCCGCGAACACGGCGTAGGCGATCACCCCGAGGAACAGGATGATGGCCACGAGATCGGCGGCCAGCGCCGACGCCAGGATCATGGACGTCCGACCTCTGCCGGTGGGCGGCCGACGGACTCCGGCGAGTACGGGGTGGGGAGGTCGAGCGGGTCGCCCTCGCGCCAGCGCCGAGCCATGGACCGCAGCGTGATGACAGAGCCGACCGTCATCGCCGCGTACACGACCACGAGGACGCTCAGCGAGACCCACACGCCGGAGCCTCGGGTGACCGCCTCGGCCACCCGCATCTGGCCGTAGACCACCCACGGCTGGCGGCCCACCTCCGTGGTGATCCACCCGAGCTGCAGCGCCAGCACGGCGGCCGGGCCGGTCACGACGGCCAGACGGAGGAACCGGCGCGACGCGAGCAGGTCGGTGCCCCGCCGCCCCGCCCAGATCCACCAGAGCCCGAACCCGGCCAGCGCCGTGCCGATGGCCACCATGCCCTGGAAGGAGAAGCGCACCACGTTCACCAGGGCGTCACGTGGTCGGTCCTCGGGGGCGAACGCATCGAGCCCCTGGATGGGACGGTCGACGCTGGCGCGTGCCAGGAGCGAGCCGAGCTTCGGGATCTCGATGGCGAACCGCCGCTCGCCGTCCACGAGGATGCCGCCGATCACGAGCGGCGCGGGCCGCTCCGTGGTGACGGCGCCCTCCATGGCCGCCAGCTTCGTGGGCTGGGCATCGGCCAGGCGGGCCCCGGCCAGGTGCCCGATGGCCGGCTGGACGATGGCGGCCGCCGCAGCAAAGGCCAGGGCCACGCCGAAGGCCAGCCGGTGGTGGCGGTCGTCGCGCCCCCGCAGCATGCCGGTGGCGTACACGGCGGCGGTGACGAAGCCCACCACCATCACCGCGGCCACCCACATGTGGGCGAACTGCACCCAGACGGCCTGGTTGAACATCGCTGCCCACGGGTCGACGTCGGTCACCTGTCCGTCGACCATCTGGAAGCCGGCCGGCGAGTTCATCCAACCGTTCACGGCCAGGATGCAGAACGTGCCCACGAGCCCCGACACCGCGATCGGCACCAGCATCATCAGGTGCACCCGGCCGGGGAGGCGTCCCCAGCCGTAGAGGTAGATGCCGATGAAGATGGCCTCGATGAAGAAGGCGATGCCCTCGAGGGCGAAGGGCAGGCCGATCACGTCGCCGTAGGTGCGCATCAGCTCAGGCCAGAGCATGCCCATCTCGAAGCTCAGGATCGTGCCCGACACGGCGCCGACGGCGAAGAGCACCGCGGCCACCTTCGACCAGCGCTTGGCCAGGCCGAGGGCCACCTCGTCGTCGTCGCGGAGGCCGCGACGGTGGACGACGAAGATCAGCAGCGGGAAGGCCACCCCGAAGCAGGCCAGGACGATGTGCCAGCCCAGCGAGAGGGCCATCTGCCAGCGGGCGGCCAGCAGCGAGCTCGGGTCCTCGGCGGCGAGGAGGGGCAGGACACTGGCGAGCGGTGCTGGCGACATGGGGGCCTCCGACGTTCGGATCCTAGGGTGCTGCGGTGCCTGTCCTCGACGCGATCCTCGCCTTCCTGGTGATGGCCGCCGGCTGCGCCCTCCAGGGGGCGGTGGGCTTCGGAGCCAACCTGGTGGCCGCCCCCCTCCTACTGCTCATCGACCCGGTGTTCGTGCCCGGGCCCACCATCGTCGCCACGGGCGTGCTCAACCTCCTCGTGATCCGCCGCGAGGGGAGCAGTCGGGTCGACCCCACCATCCACCTGGCGATGTTGGGGCTGGTGGTCGGCACGCTCGGCGCCGGGGTGGTGCTGGCCGTGATCGACGAGCGCACCCTCTCGCTGCTGTTCGCGGGGCTGGTCCTGCTCGGCGTGGCCCTGAGCGCCGCCGGGCGCCAGCTGGCCAAGTCCCGGCCGACGCTGGCCGGCGTCGGACTGCTGTCGGGCTTCATGGGCACCATCTCGGGCATCGGCGGCCCACCCATCGCCCTCGTGTACCAGCGCTCCGACGGGCCCACGCTGCGCGGCACCCTGGCCCGGTTCTTCACCGTCGGCAACGTGGTGGCCATCCCCACCCTGATCGTGGCCGGCCAGCTGTGGACCGACGAGCTGCTGCCCATCGCCGCCGTGGTCCCCGGCGCCCTGGCCGGGTATGCGGTGTCGGGCTGGCTGTCTGGCCACCTCGACAAGCGCACGGCCCGGCCGATGATCCTGGCCCTCTCGGCCGCCTCGGCCATGGCCGTGCTCCTCCGCACCCTGGCCTGAGTACGGTTCGGACCATGACCGCCGGACAGCCCATCGACGTCGTCCGCCGCTTCTGCGCCGCCTGGGGCACGCAGGACCTCGACGCCATCATCGAGTACTTCACCGACGATGCCGTGTACCACAACATCCCGCTGGCGCCGGTGGTGGGTCCGGCCCAGATCAGGACCACCATCGAGGGCTTCAGCGGCGGGGTGGAGTCGATCGAGTTCCGCGTCGACGCCATCGCCGCCGACGGTGGCACCGTGCTCCCCGAGCGGGTCGACATCTTCCGCTTCCCCGGCGGGCACCAGATCGACCTCCCGGTCATGGGCACGTTCGAGGTCGTCGACGGCAAGATCGCCACCTGGCGCGACTACTTCGACATGAACCAGTTCCTGAGCCAGATGCCCACCGGGTGACCTCGTGACCGGCCACCTGCTGGTGGTGTGGCATCCGGTGCCGCCGTCGATCCACGCCCTGCGCGACGCGGTGCTGGCGGGGGTCGGCGATGCCGGTGATCCGCTCCCGGTCCGCTCGCTGGCCGCCCCCGATGCCGGCATCGACGACGTCGAGGGCGCCGCCGCCACCGTGCTCCTGACCACCGAGAACTTCGGGATGGTGTCGGGGCTGATGAAGGACTTCCTCGAGCGGATCTACCCCTGGTTCGAGGAGGTGCCGGACCGCCGGCCGGGGATGCCCTACCTGCTGGTGAGCAAGGGCGGCAACGACGGCACGGGCGCGGTGCGCGACGTCACCCGCATCCTCACCGGCCTGCGCTGGAAGGAGGCGCTGCCGCCCATCGTGGTGGCCGGCACCGTCACCGAGGAGCACCTGGCCCACCTGCGGGAGCAGGCGGCCACACTGGCCGCGGGTGTCGACGTCGGCGTCTTCTGAGGCCGGCTCGAACCACCTTGCCTCGCCACCACCCACGCCGGGAGACTCGCCCCATGGCTGCCGTGGACCTCGTCGTCACCGACCTCGACGGCACGTTCTGGCACACCGATGACCACGTGCCCGCTCCCGTGCTTGCCGCGGTGGCCGAGCTCGAGCGCCGCGGCATCCCCCTCCTGGTGGCCACCGGTCGTCGACTGACCTCCACCCGTGGGCCGCTGGCCCGGGTGGGCCTCACGCCGCCGGCCGTCGTGCTCAACGGCGCGCAGGGCGTCGACCTGGCCACCGGCGACCGCTTCCACCTCGCTCCGTTCCCGCCCGACGAGGCGGTGGCGGCCTACGACGCGTTCCTGAGCGTCGGTCTCAGCCCGGTCGTGTACGTGGACGACCCCCGCTACGACGTGTTCATCAGCCAGTCGCCCGACACCCACCCCGGCCACGTGCAGGACCTGGGCGCCACGGCAGGTCGTCTCGACGAAGCGGCGCTGCGCCAGGCCCTGGCCGACACTCCGGTGCTCGGCTTCAGCCTCCTCGGCATCCCCTTCCCCGAGGCTGAAGCGGCCGCGGCCGCCCTGGAGCCCATCGTGGAGGTCCACCTCGACCGCTCCATCGACTATCCCGGAACGGCCTCGCTGACCGCCGCCCCCCGGGGCCAGTCGAAGTGGGACGGCGTGCTGGCCTTCTGCGCACTTCGTGAGCTCGATGCCACACGCGTGCTCGCGGTGGCCGACGGCCCCAACGACCTCGAGCTCCTCGCCAACGCAGCGATCCGAGCGGTCCCCAAGGTGGCCCACCCCGCCGCCCTCGACCTCGCCACCACCATCATCCCCAGCGCCCAGGACGGCGGCTGGTCCGAGATCCTCCCCCTCCTCGACTGATCACGCCTCGGTCCCCATGGCGGCGGCCCAGGCGGCGAGGTACCGGCGGGCGGCGGCTCGTTGGAGGAGGGTGACCAGAGGGGTGCCGAGCCGGGCCAGAAGGGTGGCCGGCCGGGCCTGCACCCGCACGGTCAGCCGCAGGTGGCCGGGCGACGTCTGCTCGGCCAGGAACAGCTCCTCGCCCGCCTCGGCGTGGCCGGCCAGGGTGCCGTAGGCGAAGCCGAAGCGCTGGGGCTCGTCGACGACGGCCACGATCCGGTCGGGCACGGCCATCTCGAAGGGACCGAACGGAGCCACCACGAGCAGGGTGTCGCCCTCGGCCAGGGCTGAGCCGGCCGGGTGGATGCGGCCGCGTATGCCGCCATGGGGCGCCCACCGACGCAGGGAAGCCGTGGCTACCGCCAGCGTGCCGTCGACCTCGCGGGTGAACGTGCGGTCGGCCACCCCCGGCGCCGCTCCGGTGGCCAACGTTGAGGCTGGGTGGTCGTAGCTCAATGCCGCTGATCGTGCCGTGGTCAGCAGCGCGTCGAGCTCGTCATCGGATCGGCGACCGAGGCGGATGCCGCTCAGCTCCATGGGGTGACCTCCTGGTGGGGACGGGTGAGGCGGCGGGCGAGCAGCCCAGCGCCCACGAAGCCCAGGGCGTTGGCGGCGCCGTGGGTGCGCACCATGTCGGGAATGGAGAGCGCGGCGATGTCCCAGTGCTGGCCGGCCGCCCAGGCCACCGCCAGCACCATGGGCGCCCACACGGCCAGACCGGAGACGACGAGCAGGGCCCGCACCGGGCCCGACAGGCGACAGCCCACGGCACGGTGCAGCTCGAGGAGCGCGGTGGCGAAGACCCCGAGGGCCATCGCCAGCGCGCCACCCACCTGCGCGAGCGGCCAGCCGGTGACGAAGCCGGTGGCCACCACCGGCGGCGCACCGGCCGTGAGCACGACGGCCGCTCGGCCCAACCGGCGGGGGCCGCCCGTGGCGACGCTGTCGAGCGCAGTGCTCGCCAGCACGAGAGCACCCGCGCCGGCGTAGGTGAAGTGCACGGCGGTGAGCTGCACGAACGGCTCGGTGATCCCGGCCATGGTGCGCTCGGCCTGCGACAGCAGCATCCACCACGCCGCCACCAACCCGTAGGCGTGGGCCAGGAGGTGGATCGCCTGCGGACGCGTCCAGAACAGCAGTGGCCCCGCCTCCCGCAGCGCCCGCACGCGGACCGCCCCGCCCACCACCAGCCACGGGAGCGTGAGCACCGCCGCCTCCGCCGTCCCCCGGTCCTGGACACAGGCCACCGCCAGGCTGGCGGCCGCCAGGGCCCACCACCGCCCGGGCCCTCCGAGGGCCGCGGGGAGCACCAGTGCCACCCCGGCCACCACGGCCAGGTCGATGAGGGTCAGTCCCACGAGGATCGGTTCCACGAGTCATACAATAGCAGATGGTCGCACATCGAACACTCACGGATGTGCACTAGGCTGCGCCTCCATGGCAGATGGGTCCACCGACGACACCCAGCGGATGCGCATCGACGCCCTGGCCGGCGCGGCGGGGGTGGCCACCACCACCATCCGCCTCTATCAGCAGAAGGGCCTGCTGCCCGGGCCGGAGCTGGAAGGCCGCACGGGGTGGTACGGCCCACCGCACCTGGCCCGGCTGCGGCTGATCAGCCGGCTGCAGGCCGACGGCTTCTCCCTCGCCGGCATCGGCAAGCTGCTCGACTCGTGGCAGGAGGGCCGAGCCCTCACGGATCTGGTCGGTGTGGAGCGCCAGCTCGACGAGCTGCTCCACCAGCGGGCCCCGGTGGTGGTCGATCCCCTGGAGCTGGCCGAGCGGTTCCCGGCCGGCAGCCTCACCCCGGAGCTCTTCCAGAGGGCGATGTCGCTCGGTCTCGTGGCGCTGACCGACACCGGCCAGGTGGAGGTGCCCGATCGCCGCTTCCTCGACACCGGCGCAGAGCTGGCGGCGCTCGGCGTGCCGCTCCACGTCGTGCTCGACGAGTGGGAGGACCTGCGCCGCCAGATGGACGAGGTGGCCCAGCGCTTCGTTGCTGTGTTCGAGGAGCACCTGCTCCCTCCCAGCTGGCGTCACGACCTCGACGCCGACGGGGTGCGATCCCTGGCGGCCACGCTGGCGAAGCTCCAGCACCACGCCGGCACCGTGCTCCTCGCTGCCCTCGACGCATCGATGGCCGATCTCGCCGGCCGCCGGCTCGCCGAGCTCGTGCCCGCCGACCCAGCCGCGCCGTAGCCTCCGGCCGTGGAGTCGCTGCCGGTGATCGACGTGGGACCGCTGGTGCGCGACGAGCCCGACCTCCACGAGGTGGCGGCCGCCATCGACGAGGCCTGCCGAGCCCACGGCTTCTTCTACGTGATCGGCCACGACGTGCCCGGTGCGCTGCTCGACGACCTCGACGAGGCGGCCCGCCGGTTCTTCACGCTCCCCGAGATCGACAAGGCCAGCATCGCGATGGCTGAGGGCGGCAGGGCCTGGCGGGGGTGGTTCCCCTTCGAGGGTGAGCTGACCGCAGGGGTTCCCGACCGCAAGGAGGGGCTGTACTTCGGCGCCGAGCTGGCCCCCGACCACCCACGGGTGCAGGCGGGCACGCCGCTGCACGGCGCCAACCTGTTCCCGGCCCAGGTGCCCGAGCTGCGCACCGCGGTGCTGGCCCACCTCGACGCCATGACCGCCTTGGGCCACGCCCTGGCCCGGGGGATCGCCCTGGCCCTGGGCCTCGAGGCCAACTGGTTCGACCGGCACCTCACCGCCGACCCGCTGGTGCTGTTCCGGATCTTCCGGTACCCGGCCGAGGACGGCCTCGCTGAACCGGGCTGGGGGGTGGCCGAGCACACCGACTACGGCCTGCTCACGATCTTGGGCCAGGACGCCAGCGGCGGCCTCGAGGTCCACGCCCCCGGCGGGTGGATCGACGCCCCACCGATCCCGGGAGCGTTCGTGGTGAACCTGGGCGACATGCTCGAGCGCATGACCGGCGGCCGCTACCGGTCCACCCCACACCGCGTGCGCAACCGGGGCACCGACGACCGGCTCTCGTTCCCGTTCTTCTTCGACCCGGCGTGGGACGCGGAGGTGCGGCCCGTCCCGATCGAGGGCGAGTCGAGCACCCAGGCGCGGGCCCGCTGGGACGGCGAAGACGTCCACACCTTCACGGGAACCTATGG
>JBPPMN010000304.1:0-2414 GCA_051306055.1 Acidimicrobiales bacterium | reverse complement strand
ACGCCCCCAGCTCCATGGAACCCGGCATCTTCCCGTCCGCGGTGGGAACGGTTGGCAGATCATCGAACATCGCAGCTCCTCGTTCGGCGGTGGGGCGCAAGCCTACGAGCAGGCTGCCGGTCGGCGTCGTGTGATGGAGTGCGTTGGGTCGCGATGCCGGTCAGCCGCTCCCGGCGTGGGCGCCGTGGTCGGCCACCTGGCGGGCGAACCATGCGTGGACAGCGTCGACGAGGTCGGGCCGGTCGGTGGTGCAGGTGAGCTGTCCGCCGCCGGGCAGACCGGTGTAGGTGTCGGTGATGTCGCGGTAGCCGGCGGCGAGCTCGGCGACGACGATGAGATCGACCTGATCATCGCCTACGTGCGCGAGGAGCAGGAGGCCCGCGGCCTCGAGCCCTACCCGCCCGGGTGAGCTGGCTCGCGCTCCGGGATTGCCCGCTCGGAGTTGAAGGAGCTGCGCCGGATGGGCATCAGGGTCCGTGGCGCCTGTGGTGCTGGATCATGACGGCGATGCAGAGCCCGGCGGCGACGAGCCCGAGGGTGATGGCGGCCGCTGGGCCGATCGCGACGCCGAGTGCGGACGTGAGCACGATGATCAGGAGCATCGGGCCGACGCAGCACACAGCCAGGGCGGCGAGAACCTTGCGGTCGTTGGCGTCTTTGGGTGCGTCAGCGGGCTTGGTCATGACGGCACCGCCTCGGGCGCGGGTTGCGGGGCTGGCTCGTCGAGAGCCGGTGGGCGGAGCTCGACGCGGCGGAGGAGCTGGGCGTTGAGGGCAACCACGATCGTAGAGACGCTCATCAGGATCGCGGCCACCGCTGGGGGCATCGTGAGACCAGCCCAGCTCAGGGCACCGGCGGCGATGGGGATGGCAAGGACGTTGTACCCCGCCGCCCACCACAGGTTCTGGAGGCTCTTGCGATAGGCGGCCTTGGAGAGTCGGATGATGCTGACCACGGCGCGGGGGTCCGAGCTGGCGAGGATCAGCCCGGCCGATTCCATGGCGACGTCGGTGCCGGCGCCGATGGCGATGCCCACGTCGGCGCGGGCGAGGGCGGGGGCGTCGTTGACGCCGTCGCCGATCATGGCCACCTTGAGGTGCCGTGATTGGAGCTCGGCGACCTTGGCGTCCTTGTCCTCGGGGAGGACCTCGGCCATCACCTCATCGACTCCGAGGTCGGTGCCGACGGCTTCGGCGACCTGCCGGGCGTCGCCGGTGATCATCACGACCCGCCTGCCCATGGCTTGCAGCTCGGTGACGGCGTGGCGGGCTTCGGGGCGGACCTCGTCCTCGAGGGCCACACCACCGATGATGGAGTCGCCGCGGACGAGGTAGAGGACCGAGGCGCCGCGGTCGCGCCAGTGCTGGGACCAGTCGGTGAGCTGGCCGGGTTCGGTGAGCGTCCGCTCTCGCAGCAGGGCGGGGCCCCCGACCGCGTAGGGGGTGCCGTCGATGGTCGCTTCGACGCCGCGACCGGTGATCGACCGGAAGTCCCGAGCAAGGGCGATCTCGCCGCGTTCGCGACCGGCCTGCACGATGGCGCGGGCCAGGGGGTGTTCGCTGTCGGACTCGACACCACCCGCGAGGCGCAGGACCTCGTTCTCGTCGATCCCGGCGCCGGCGACGCCGACGACAGTGTGCTGGCCCTTGGTCAGGGTGCCGGTCTTGTCGAACAGGAAGGCATCGACCGTTCGGCTCTGCTCCAGTGCCAGCCGGTCCTTGATCAGGATGCCGTTTCGAGCGGCCATGGCTGAGGAGATCGAGGTCGTGAGCGGGATCGCCAGGCCCAGCGCGTGGGGGCAGGAGATCACCAGCACGGTCACGACCCGGGTGACCGCCTCGTCCGGGTCGCCGAGAGCTACCCACACCACCGCAGTGATCGCCGCGGCACCGGTAGCGACGTAGAACAACAACGCGGCCGCCCGGTCGGCGAGCATCTGGGCGCGGGACTGCGACGACTGGGCTTCGGCGACGAGACGCTGGATGCCCGCCAGCGCAGTGTCCTCCCCCACCGCGTCGACACGGACCCGGATGGCCGAGTCGGTGGACACCGTCCCGGCGACGACCCGGTCACCGATGTCCTTGGCGACGGGCTTGGACTCGCCGGTGATCATGGACTCGTCCAGCTCCGCTGACCCGTCCACGATCTCGCCGTCCGCCGGGACGCGTGCGCCGGATCGGACCAGCACCACGTCACCCGGACGCAGGACGTCGATCGCCACCGACTCGACCGCCCCGTCGGGTCCGACCCGCTCGGCCTCGTCGGGGAGCAGGGCGGCGAGCGCGGCGAGGGCGTCCTGGGCTTGACCGAGCGCCTTCATCTCCTGCCAGTGGCCAAGCAGCATGATGGTGACGAGCAGCGAGAGCTCCCACCAGAAATCGAGGTCGAACCAGTCGAGCGAGGTGGCCAGTGAC
>JBPPMN010000264.1:0-3161 GCA_051306055.1 Acidimicrobiales bacterium | reverse complement strand
AGGGGCTTGGCCAGCTCGTCGGGGCGCTCCTCGGGGAAGAACAGCTTGGCGCCGTCGAGCTCGATGACGGTGTCGCAGCCGGGGATGGTGCGCTGCAGCCAGTGGGCCCACTCGACCGGGAAGAAGTCGTCGGCCGTGCCCCACACCACGAGGGTGGGAGCGGTGAGCTGGCGCAGGAGGGGTTCGACCTCCACCGTCTGGATGTTGTCGTGCCCGGCGAACCAGCGCTCGAGCTCGGCGATGCGCTCGGGCGACGACATCAGCGGCCCCAGGTAGGTCGCCACGGTGTCGGCCTCGAGCCGTTCGGGCCACTGGTAGGCCACCGCGAAGCCGGCCCGGGCCACGTCGAGGTCGGCCAGCATCCCCCGGCCCAGGTCGGCGAGGCCGCCGGCGGCCACCAGGTCGCGGATCGGGCCCAAGGCCGCGGGAGGCCAGTTGTCGTGGACGTCGCAGTTGGTGAGGGTCAGCGACCGGATCCGCTCGGGGTGCCGGGCCGCGAAGATCTGGGCGATGGCGCCACCGCTGTCGTTGGCGACCACGTCGACGGTGTCGAGGTCGAGGGCGGCGCAGACGGCGTCGAGCATCTCGGCCTGGGCGGTGAAGGTGAGGTCCCGGCCAGGGGCGGTGCGGGTCTCGCCGTGGGCGAGGATGTCGATGGCGATGCACCGCCGGGTGTGGGCGACCCGGTCGATCACGTTGCGCCACAGGTGGCCGTTGAGGAACACGCCGTGCACGAAGAGCGCCGGCGGCCCCTCACCCTGCTCCGTGTAGGCGATGTCGCCGAACGCCGTCGTCACGTGCTGCACCTGTCGAGCCATGGTCGGTCTCCCTCGTCGCTTCCGGTGGGAGCACCGTGGCGGACCGGGGTACCAGCAGCAATGACCTCCCGGGTAAGGAGCGATCACCGCCTGAGCTCACGGGCGGCTCAGGCCAGCCACCTCTCCACCATGGCCAGGATGGCGACGAGGACGAGGGTAGTGTCGAGGAGGGCCAGGGGGATGATCTTCGCCTGAGCGGCGGCCGCATCAGCCGGGTCGTCGGTCTCGAGCGCGGTGGCGCGGCGCCTCGCCAGCGGGGCGAAGAGCGTCGCCCCCATGGCGCCGCCGATGACCACCACCACGATGCCCACCCAGATGAACCCGGCGCCCCACGACCAGCCGCCGTCGAGCACCAGCAGCACGCCGGTCACCGCGATCAGGCCACCGGCGGCGGTGTAGTAGCGCTCGCCCAGCCAGATGGTGTGGCGGGTCCAGGCGGCGGCCACCTCGGCGGGACCGTTGCCGAAGCGCGGGCTCAGCACCAGCTGCACGAAGTTGGCCCCGAGCCACGCCCCCACGGCCGCGATGTGCACGACGAGCAGCAAGGTGCGGGTCACGGCGAGATTCTGCCGCACGGCGCAGCGGTCCGCTCGGGGGCGAGGGCCGACGTCCGAGAGCAAGCCGGATCGACATCGGGGGAGGCCCCTCGCCGGCCCGTGGCTGTCCAGTTAGGGTGATCCTGCGCACCTTGCTGGTGGGCCGTGAGCAGCTGGAGACGCGATGCGGGGTGGACGGGCCGTTCGGCGCACGATGTGTGCAGCGATGGTGCTGGCCGGCACCCTCCTCTCCGGTGGAGCAGCAGCATGGGGCCAGGACGCTCCGGACTCGGGGGCCCCGTTGGCTCCTGCGGATGCGGTCGTGATCGAGAACCCTGACCCTCCGCCCGAGGATCCCGATCTGGGCCCGCCGGGCGAGGAGCAGCCGCCCTGCGATCCGGCCGTGGAGCTCTGCGAGGAGCTGCCGTGCGATCCGGCGATTGAGCTCTGCGAGGAGCCAGCCTGCGACCCGGCGATGGAGCTCTGCGAGGGCGCTGAGCCGTGCGAGCCGGACACCGAGGACTGCGGCCCGCCCGACGGCATGGCGCCACCCGTGGCCTCCTCGATGGATGAGACCTGCGTCTACGAGTACGACGCCGAGGGAACCGGCACGTGCTACAGCAACGGGATGTTCTGCATGTTCGTGCTCTACGACGGCCAAGACGTCGGCTCCGAGGCCTGCGTTGCGGGTGCGGTCATCGAGGTCGCCGCTCCCACGACCCAGGTGGCTGCGACACCGGTCGCGTCGGCTCCCGTCACGGAGGCCGCTGGCCCGCGACAGCTGCCGGCGACAGGGATCGCCGCGGGACAGCTCACCGTGGTGGCCCTGCTGCTGATCGCCAGCGGCGGCCTCCTCCTCCGCCGTGCCCCAGCGGCTCGGCATACCTAGCGACCAGCCAGGGCTGCCCCACCAGCCGGAGCGTTTCCCCTGGTCAGGGGCTTGTCACACCCCCTGCGTAGCGTTGGGGGCATGGCGATGACGGTGCTGTCGCAAGACGAAGCGTGGGACGAGGGGACAGCCTCCACGGTCGCGCTCATGGGCACGCTCAACGCCGCCACGGCCGAGCTGGTGCGCACCATCCGGATGCTGCTCGACACCACCGGCTGGCTCGGTGGCGGCAGCATCAAGTCGCCAGAGCACTGGGTCACCTGGAAGGCCGGGGTGTCGTCGGCCCGCGCCGCCGGCCTGGTGGCCATCGCCCGGCGCATGCACGAGCTGCCGGCCTGCTGGGCCCGCTTCGAGCAGGGCGGCTTCACCGAGGACGCCATGGTCCGCATCGCCCGCCGGGTGCCGACCAGCCACGACGAGGAGGTGGCCCGGCGAGCGCCCGACCTGCTCATCACCCAGCTCGAGCGCGTGCTGTCGATCCTCCCGCCGCTGCCCGAGCAGGAGGGCAAGCGGAACGAGCCCCGATCCGGCCGCCACTTCTCCACCCAGCGCACGGAGGAGGGCTGGCTGCGAGGCCGGTTCTGCCTCCCGCCCGACGAGGCCGCCGTGGTGCAGGCCGGGCTCCAGGCGTCGCGCGACGCCGAGTACCGAGATCGCCAGGGGCTCGAGCCCGGCGCCACCCTCGACGACGACTCTGCCCACCGCGGCCGGTCAGGCGTCACCGAGGCCGACGCCTTCGTGCGCATGGGCTCGGAGACGGCCGACGCCCTCGACGCCGATCTGGCCCGCACCGGCTACCGCGGGGAGCGCAACAAGGTGGTGGTCCACGTCGAGCTCGGGCCCGACGGCGAGCAGGTCCACGCCCACCTCCACCAGGGCCCCACCATCCCCAGCTCCCTGGCCCGGTTCCTGTCGTGC
>JBPPMN010000256.1:0-7480 GCA_051306055.1 Acidimicrobiales bacterium | reverse complement strand
AACTCGATCACCACCGGGCGATCATCGATCTCGTTGGCCTTCTGGATGGCCGACTCCACCTCCTCGGGCGACTCCACCCGCATGCCGACGCAGCCCATGGCCTCGGCCCAGAGCTTGTAGTCGGGCAGGTCGGGCGACAGGTACACCTCGGAGTAGCGCTCCTCGTAGAACATCTCCTGCCACTGCCGGACCATGCCGAGGTAGGCGTTGTTCAAGATGGCGATCTTCACCGGGATGCGCTCCGCCGCTGCGGTGACCAGCTCCTGGGCCGTCATCTGGAAGCAGCCGTCGCCGTCGACCGCCCAGACCATGGCGTCGGGACGCCCCACCTTGGCGCCGATGGCGGCGGGCACCGCGAAGCCCATCGTGCCCAGGCCACCCGAGTTCACCCAGGTGTAGGGGTGGTTGAACTTCCAGTACTGCGAGGTCCACATCTGGTGCTGCCCCACGCCCGAGGCCACGATCGTGTCGTCGGGCGTGTTGTCGCGCAGCTGCTCGAGCACGAACTGCGGCTTGAGGGCGTCGCCCGGATCCGACTGTCGGTAGGCCAGCGGGTTCTTCTCCTGCCAACCGGAGATGGTCTGCTTCCACGGCGTGCGATCCGGCGCCTCGGTGCCGCCGTCCAGCAGGTGGCGCACCGCGAGGATGAGCTCCTCGATCACCAGCCGGGCGTCGCCCACGATCGGCACGTCGGGCCGGCGCACCTTGCCCAGCTCGGCCGGGTCGATGTCGACGTGGATCACCTTGGCCTCGGGGGCGAAGGTGTCGACCTTGCCGGTGATGCGGTCGTCGAAGCGGCTGCCCAGCGCGATGAGCAGGTCGGAGCGCTGCATCGAGGTGACGGCGGTGTAGTTGCCGTGCATGCCCGGCATGCCGAGGCAGAGCGGGTGGTCGTCGGGGAAGGCGCCCCGGGCCATGAGCGTGGTGACGACGTGGATGTCGCACAGCTCGGCCAGCTCGCGCAGCGCCTCGGCCGCCCGGGCCTTGAGGATGCCGCCGCCGGCATAGATCACCGGACGGGTGGAGGCCAGGATCAGCTCGGCCGCCTCGCGGATCTTGCGGGGATGGCCCTTGGTGGTGGGCCGGTACCCGGGCAGTCCGTCGCGCACCTCGCTGTCGTCGGGCCAGTACCAGTCCATGGCCGAGTTGGGGTTCATGGCGTCGACGATGTCCTTGGGGATGTCGAGCAGCACGGGCCCGGGGCGACCGGTGGTGGCGATGTGGAACGCCTCCCGCACGGCGCGGGGGATGTCCTGGGCGGAGGTGACCAGCTCGTTGTGCTTGGTGACCGACCGCGTGATGCCGATCGTGTCGCACTCCTGGAACGCGTCGGTGCCGATGGCGCCCACGGGCACCTGGCCGGTGATCACCACCATCGGGATCGAGTCCATGTAGGCGTCGCACAGGGGCGTGACGATGTTGGTGGCCGCCGGACCGGAGGTGACCATGGCCACGCCGGGGCGGCCCGTCACATGGGCGTAGCCCTCGGCCATGTGGCCGGCCCCCTGCTCGTGGCGCACGAGGATGTGGCGGATGGGGCTGTCGAGCAGCGGGTCGTACACGGGGAGGATGCACCCGCCCGGCAACCCGAAGATCGTGTCGACGCCCTCCATCTCGAGGGCCTTGATCAGTGCCTGTGCTCCGTTGAGCTGCATGTCCCTGTGCCTTCCGCTCCTGCAAAACGAGAACGACCTCCCGGTGGGAGGTCGTAGGTGCGCACGCGTGTGGTGGATCGCGTGCGCTAGGTGAGTACCAGGATGGTCGAGGTGGCCACGGCGGAAGTGTTCCACGTCGCCGCGGCAGCGGGCAAGCCACCTGGCGGAGCGAACCGCCCGAATGCGACGTAGCGGGCAGGAGCGGGGCTAGGGTCTGGCGAAACCTGTTGTCGGAGTTGGGTCCGTCGCCCCCCGTGGCGGACCTCTGTTGGGGAACCGAGGGAGACATCGCTGTGGGAATCTCGAAGAGTGCACTGAGCCGCCTGGTGCGAGCTGTCCTGGCCGCCGGACTCGTACTGCTGGTCGGCTTCGGCCTCACCGCCGGTCCGGCGAACGCCCAGTCCGACCCGTCGGACCCGAGCGACCCGGTCGACTGCCCTGACCCCTCCGACCCGTCCGACCCATCCGACCCCTCCGATCCGTCCGACCCGGAGCCGTCCGACCCGTCGGATCCCTCCGACGTCTCGGCCAACAGCGCCATCACCGCCACGGTGTTCAACGCCCCGGTCCAGGCTGACGACTGCCCCGACGGCGGCACCGGAGGCACCGACGTGGGTGCCGACGACAGCGGGCTCGACCCGATCGGCACCGACCTCGACCCCCTGCCTGGCCTGCCGTCCACCGGTGGCGACGCCAGCACCGCCCTGCTCGCCCTCGGCGCCGTCGGCGCCGGCACCGCGGCGATGCGGTTCCTCCGACGGTCCTGAGCACCTCGCCGACCCGAGGTCTGCTCCGTGCCCGCAACCGCAAGGTTGCGGGCACGGTCGCGCTCGGGGTGGGCTTCCTGTTCCTCTTGATCCTCGCCTATGACCTGTATCGCATCCGCGACGACCTGGCCGCCGGCGAGCGCTCCCTCGACGGGCTGACCCTCGACGCAGCGGCGTCGGTGGGCCTGGCCGGCTTCGCCGAGGACGCATCCAGCCACCTCGTCGACGCCGACCGGCGAGCTCGCACCAGCCTGCCGCTCCGCGCCCTCAGCGTGCTGCCCGCGGTGGGCGAGCAGGTCGCCGGCGTCCGCAACCTCACCGGCGCCACCGCCCTGCTCGGGCGCACCGGGGCCGAGGCCGCCCGCAACATCGACAGCGAGCTCGAGGGCGCCGGGAAGCCGGCGGGGCGCATCGCCCTGCTCGACACCACGTTGGCCGAGCTCGATCGCATCGACGCCACCCTCGCCGACCTCGACCTCGGCGAGGGTGACGACCTCGTCGGTCCCCTGCGGGGCGCCCACGACGACCTGGTGGGCACCATCGGGCGAGCCCGGGAGAAGCTCGACGAGGGCCGGGCGCTGGTGGCCCCGGTGCGGGAGATGCTGGCCGGACCCACCACGTTCCTCCTGCTGGCCGCCAACAACGCGGAGATGGCGGGCGGAGCCGGCCTCACGCTCAGCGCCGGCTTCCTCACCTTCGACGGCGGCGAGATCGAGCTGGGCGAGGTGGTGCGGGCGGGGGATCTGCGCCTCGACCGCGCCGTCGACCTGCCCGGCGACATCTCGGAGATCTACAGCCCCACCGGCGTGGGCATCGACCTCCGTTCCACCACACGCTCGCCCCACCTCCCCACCATGGGCCCGGTGGTGGCGGAGATGATGGAGACCTACGACGTCGAGGACCTCGACGGCGTGCTCATCGTCGATGCCGTGGCCCTGGCCGACGTCATGGCCCTCACCGGCGACGTCGAGGTGGAGGGCCGCACCATCACCGCCGACAACGTGCTGGCCGAGGTGCTCAACGAGAACTACAAGGAGTTCGAGAGCTTCCGCGAGCGAGAGGAACGGGTCGACTACCAGGGCGAGATCGCCAAGGAGATCTTCGAGTCGATCACCACCCTCGACATCCCCGCCGCGGAGCTGGCCCAGGTTCTGCTGACCAGCAGCCAGGGCCGCCACCTCATGCTGTGGTCGGCCGACGACGACCTGCAGGCCGTGTGGAGCGAGCTGCAGATCGCCGGCGAGCTGAGCGAGCTCGGGCTGATGATCAGCTTCCAGAACTACGCCGCCAACAAGCTCGACTGGTACCTCCGCCCAGAGGCCGACCTCGACGTGCGCCTCCTCCCCTCCGGTGACTACCGCGCCCACCTCACCATGCGGATGGACGCCCCGCCCCTCGCCGAGCTCACCGACGCCTCGCCCTACATCCTCGGCCCGGGCCCCGACACCCAGGGCACCTTCCTGACGGTCCACCTGCCGGCCGCCGCCTACGACATCACCACCCCGAACCCCGACGGCTTCCGCACCAAGGGCGTCGACGGTGGGCTCCAGGTGCGCACCTTCCTCACCGACGTGCCCATGGGCACCACCTTCGAGCGCTCGCTCGACTTCAGCCTGCCTCGTTCGGTCGGCGCGATGCTCCTGCTCCCATCGGCCCGCATCGAGCCCCTCCCGCTGACCGTCGACGGTACGGTCACCGTCACCGACGACGAGCCGGTCGCCATCTCGTGGTTGGCCGCCGGTCCACCTCCGGCCTCCGAGGCTGGGGCACCGCTCGCGGTACGGGTGCTGGTGCTGCTCGGCCTGGCGCTCTCGGCCGCCGCCGCGGTGGCGACGGCGGTGGCCGTTCGCCGCCGCGCCGGTGATGGCGTCGCCGACGTCGCGTTCTGGCGATCCACCGCCCAGCTCTCCGTGGCGCTGATGGCGATCAGCTTCGCCACCGCCGGGCTGGTGGCGCTGATGCTGGCCGCTCCGCGCGTCTGACGGTCGGATCAGGCCTCGGTGATGGCGCCGCGCTCGGCCCCGGACGCCAGGCGGGCGTACTTGGCCAGCACGCCGCTGGTGTAGCGGGGCTCGGGGAGCTTCCAGCGGGTCCGCCGCTCCTCGAGGGTGGCCTCGTCGACCAGCAGGTCGATGGTGTGGCCCACCACATCGATGCAGATGCGGTCGCCTTCCTCGACGAAGGCGATGGGGCCGCCGTCGACCGCCTCCGGGGCGACGTGGCCGATGCAGAAGCCGTGGGTGCCGCCGGAGAAGCGGCCGTCGGTGATGAGGGCAGCGTCGCCACCGCGGCCCACCCCCTTCATGGCGCCGGTGATGGCCAGCATCTCCCGCATGCCGGGACCGCCCTTCGGGCCCTCGTAGCGGATGACCACGATGTCGCCGGCCTCGATCTGCTCGGCCAGCACAGCCTCCATGGCCGCCCCTTCGCCGTCGAACACACGGGCCCGACCCTCGAACTGGAGGTGGTCGATGCCGGCCACCTTCACGACGGCGCCCTTGGGGGCCAGCGTCCCCCGGAGCACGGCGATGCCCCCGATGGCGTGGATGGGGTCGGAGAGCGGGTGGATCACGTCGCCGTCGGGATCGGGCGCGTCGATCTCGGCCAGGTTCTCGGCCACCGTCTTGCCCGTGACGGTGAGGCAGTCACCGTGGAGCAGGCCGGCCTCGAGCAGGTGGCGCATCACCACGGGGATGCCGCCGATGCGGTCGATGTCGGTCATGTGGTACTTGCCGTGGGGCTTGGTGTCGGCGATGTGCGGCACCCGTGCCGCCACCTTGTTGAAGTCCTCCAGGGCCAGGTCGACGCGCGCTTCGGCGGCGATGGCCAGCAGGTGGAGCACGGCGTTGGTGGACCCGCCGAGGGCCATCACGATGGCGATGGCGTTCTCGAAGGCCTCCTTGGTCATGATCTGGCGAGGCCGGATGCCCTGCTCGAGGAGGCGCACCACGGCCTGGCCTGAGGCGTAGGCGAAGTCGTCGCGACGGCTGTCGGGGGCCGGCGGGGTGGACGAGCCGGGCAGCGACATGCCGATGGCCTCGGCCACCGACGCCATCGTGTTGGCGGTGAACATGCCGGCGCAGCTGCCCTCGCTGGGACAGGCGCCACGCTCGATGGCGTCGAGCTCGGCGTCGTCGATGGTGCCGGCGGCGTGGGCACCCACCGCCTCGAACACGGAGACGATGTCGGTGGCCTGGCCCTTGTGGGAGCCGGGCAGGATCGAGCCGCCGTAGAGGAACACCGACGGCAGGTTGAGGCGGGCGGCGGCCATCAGCATGCCGGGGAGACTCTTGTCGCAGCCGGCGAAGGTGACCAGGCCGTCGAAGCGCTCCGCGTGCATCACCGTCTCCACGGAGTCGGCGATCACCTCACGGCTCACCAGTGAGGCCCGCATCCCCTCGTGACCCATGGAGATGCCGTCGGACACCGCGATGGTGGTGAACTCGATCGGGAAGCCCCCGGCGTCGCGCACGCCCACCTTCGACCGCTTGGCCAGCCGGTCGAGGGGGAGGTTGCAGGGCGTGACCTCGTTCCACGAGGAGGCCACGGCCACCTGGGGCTTGCCCCAGTCGTCGTCGGTCATGCCGATCGCTCGGAGCATGGCGCGGGCGGGTGCCTTGCTCGGACCGTCGGTCACGTCGCGGCTGCGCGGCTTGATGTCGACCGGAACGTCACCCTGCTGGCTGCTCATGGCGGGCAGGCTACCGGTGTGCCCCCGGCCACCCCCAGCCCGTTGCGGGCCGCCCTCGCCCGGCGCAGCCAGCACGACCGCGACATCGTGCGCCTGGCCGTGCCGGCCTTCGCGGCGCTCGCCGCCGAGCCGCTCTACGTGCTGGCCGACACCGCCGTCGTGGGCCGGATCGGCACCCCGGAGCTCGGCGGCCTGGCCGTGGCCTCGGCCGTGCTCCTCACCTTCCACTCGCTGTCGATCTTCCTGGCCTACGGCACCACAGCCTCGGTGGCTCGGCGCATCGGTGCCGGCGACCGTGCTGGCGCGGCCGGCGACGCGCTGCAGTCGATGTGGCTGGCGCTGGTCATCGCTCTGGGGGCGATGGCCGCCGGCGCGATGTTCGCCTCCCCCCTGCTGCGAGCGCTCGGAGCATCGGGCGAGGTGCTGGAGCACGGGCTGGTGTACCTGCGCATCAGCCTGCTGGGGCTCCCGGCGCTCCTGCTGACCCTGGCCGGCCTGGGGTGGGTGCGGGGCATCCAGGACACCCGCACGCCGGTGCTGGTGGCCGGCGGCACCGCGGTGGGGAACCTGGTGATCGAGGTGGTGCTGGTGTTCGGGCTCGGGTTCGGCATCGGCGCCTCTGCGGCATCGACGGTGGTCGTGCAGTGGGTGGGGGCGGTCGTCTATGGGATCGCGGTGCTCCGAGGCGCTCGTGGCGAGGCGGTGAGCGTCCGCCCGCACCTCGCCCACATCGGCGCGCTGGCCCGGGTCGGCCGCGACCTGATCATCCGCACCGCTGCGCTGCGCTCCTCCCTGCTCATCGCCACTGCGGTGGCGGCCCGTCTCGGCACCGTCGACCTCGCGGCGCACCAGATCTCCTTCGAGGTGTGGAGCTTCCTGGCCCTCTCCCTCGACGCCGTGGCCATCGCCGGGCAGGCCCTGATCGGCAGCTTCCTCGGCGCCGGACGGGTGGCGGTGGCCCGGGCCGCAGGCGATCGCATGCTCGTGTGGGGCGCAGGGCTCGGGGTCCTCGCCGCCGGCGCGGTGGCGTTGACGAGCGGCGCGCTCCCTGCGGTCTTCACCGAGGACCCGGCGGTGCGCGACCTCACGGCCTTCGTGCTGCTGTGGGTGGCCGCCCTGCAGCCGGTCAACGGTGTGGTGTTCGCCCTCGACGGCCTCTTGATCGGTGCCGGCGACCAGCGCTACTTGGCCTGGTCGATGGTGGTGGCCCTGGCCTGCTTCGCTCCGGTGGCCGGCGCCGTGCTGCTCCTCGACCTCGGCATCGGCTGGCTCTGGGCCGCGCTGGGCGTCCTCATGCTGGCCCGCCTGGCCACCCTCGTGGTCCGTTGGCGCGGCGACCGCTGGGCCGTCCCCGGCCTCGCCACCTG
>JBPPMN010000237.1:0-4785 GCA_051306055.1 Acidimicrobiales bacterium | reverse complement strand
CCGCCCCCTCCCCGACGGTCCGCTCGACGTCGAGCTCGACCACGTGCGCTTCGCCTTCGACGTGGGCGACGTGGTGCTCGACGGCCTCAGCACCCGCCTGGCCCCCGGCCAGGTGGTGGCCCTGGTGGGGTCGACCGGTGGCGGCAAGACCACCCTCTGCCAGCTGATCGCCCACCTCATCGAGCCCACCGCCGGCGAGATCCGGGTCGGTGGTGTCCCGCTGAGCGAGACCGACCCGGCGGCGCTCCACGAAGCGGTCTCCCTGGTGTTCCAGGAGAGCTTCCTCTTCAGCGACACCGTGCGCGACAACCTCACCCTCGGCCAGCCCGTCGACGATGCCGCCGTGTGGGAGGCGCTGGAGGTGGCCCGGGCCCGCGACTTCGTGGAGCGGCTCCCACTCGGCCTCGACGACGTCGTGGGCGAGCGGGGCGTGACCCTCTCGGGCGGCCAGCGCCAGCGCCTGGCGCTGGCGCGCGCCTTGCTGCGCCGCCCTCGCGTGCTCCTCCTCGACGACGCCACCTCCGCCGTCGACGCCCGCGTGGAGCGAGCCATCCTCGATGGCCTGCGCGGCAGCATCGCCGCCACCACCTTGGTGGTGGCCCACCGGGTGTCCACCATCGCCCTCGCCGATCGGGTGCTGCTCCTCGAGGGCGGCCGCATCGTGGCCGACGGCACCCACCGCCAGCTGCTCGCCGTGCCCACCTACGCCGCTCTCGTGCGGGCCTACGAGCAGGAGCCGACGTGAGCGTCGACGAGCACGAGGCCGCCATCGAGGTGCTGACCGACAGCGCCCCGCCCGGGAGCCACGACCACGAGCGCCACCACCCTCAGCCCACAGAGGAGGAGGAGGCGCTGCGCGACGCCGGAGCCATCGCCGTGCTGCGGCGAGGGCTGGCCGTCACCCCGGAGCTGCGCCAAGGGCTGATCCTCACCGCGCTGCTGGCGGTGGCCACCGCGGCGGGGAAGCTGGCGGTGCCGATCCTCATCCAGCAGATCCTCGACCGCGGCGTGCTGGGCGACGCCGGCTACCGCCCCGGGTTCGTGGCCGCCGCCTGCGCGGCCACGGCGACGCTGATCATCGGGCTCTACTGGGTGAGCCGAGCCACCTTCCTGCGCCTGGTGCGGGCGGCCGAGGCCAGCCTGATGGGCCTGCGGGTGCGCACCTTCCAGCACATCCACCGGCTCTCGCTGGCCGACCACGTGGAGCAGCGGCGAGGAGCACTGGTGTCGCGCGTGACCAGCGACGTGGAGACCATGGCCCAGTTCACCGAGTGGGGTGCGGTGGCGTGGGTGGTCAACTCGGTGCTCATCGTGGCCACGGTGGCCGTGATGTCGGTGTACTCGTGGCAGCTGGCCCTGCTCACGGTGGTGGTGTTCCTGCCGCTGGTGCCGTCGCTGCGGGCACTGCAGCGCCGGCAGCTGGCCGCCTACGACGAGGTGCGCACCGCCGTGGGCGGCACGCTCTCCGAGGTGTCCGAGCTGGTCACCGGCGCACCGGTGGTGCAGGCCTACGGGCTGGCCGGTCGTTCCCGCCGCCGCCTCGGCCGGGCCATCGACACCCAGTACCGGGCCCAGATGAAGGCGGCCAAGTGGTTCTCGGTGATGTTCCCCCTGGCCGACCTCTTCGGCGCCTTCGCCCTGGCCTCCGTGATCGCCGCCGGGGCCATCAACGGCCCCGCCTGGGGCCTCGACTTCGGCGAGCTGGTGGCCTTCGTCTTCCTGGTGAACCTGTTGCTGGTGCCGATCTCCGAGCTCAGCGAGATCCTCGACCAGACCCAGACCGCCATCGCGGGCTGGCGCAAGATCCTCGGCGTGCTGGCCACCCCCATCGACGTGGTGGAGCCCGATGACGGCACCGCGCTCCCGTCGGGGCCGCTGGCCGTCGACCTCGAGGCGGTGCGCTTCGCCTACCGCAGCGGCGACGAGGTGCTCCGCGGCATCGACCTGCACCTCCCCGCCGGCTCGGTCGTCGCCGTGGTGGGCGAGACCGGCTCGGGCAAGACCACGGTGGCCAAGCTCCTGTGCCGGCTGGCCGACCCCACCCACGGGGCGGTGCGGGTGGGCGGCACCGACCTCCGCCGCGTGTCGCCCGAGAGCCGACGCGAGGCGATCCGCATGGTGCCGCAGGACGGCTTCCTCTTCGACACCACGCTCGGCGACAACGTGAAGGCGGGACGAGCGGGAGCCAGCGACGACGACGTGCGGGCCGCCTTCTCCGCCCTCGACCTGGCCTGGTGGGTCGACGAGCTCCCGGGCGGGCTGGGAGCGTCGGTCGGCGAGCGGGGCAGCAACCTCTCGGTCGGCGAGCGCCAGCTGGTGGCCCTGGCTCGGGCCCAGATGGGCGACCCGGGCCTGCTGATCCTCGACGAGGCCACCTCGTCGGTCGATCCCGAGACCGAGCAGGCCCTGGCGTCGGCGCTCGAGCGCCTGGCCGAGGGCCGCACCGTGGTGAGCATCGCCCACCGCCTGTCCACCGCCGAGCGGGCCGATCTCGTGCTGGTGGTCGACGCCGGCGAGGTCGTGGAGCAGGGCTCCCACACCGAGCTGGTGGCGGCCGGGGGCGTGTACGCCCAGCTCTACGAGAGCTGGCTCGGCAACACGCGCCTCCTCGAGGAGGCCTACCTCCCAGCGCCCTGAGCAGGCGCCGGCACTACCCTGCCGCCATGGCCACCGTTGACGACGTGCGACGCCTGATCGGGCTCGATCACGGGCTGGCCACGCTGGCCACGGTGCGGGCCGACGGCAGCGTGCAGTCCACCGTGGTCAACGCCGGCCTCGTCGATCACCCGGTGTCGGGCGCCCCCGTGGCCGCCTTCGTCGGCCGCCCCGGCACCCGCAAGATCGCCCACCTGCGAGCACGCTCGAGAGCCACGCTCCTCTGGCGGGCCGGCTGGTCGTGGGTCACCGTGGAGGGCACCGCCGAGCTGGTGGGGCCCGACGACGACCTCGCGGGCGTCGACCCCGCGTCCCTCCCCGCGCTGCTGCGCTCCATCTACTCCGCCTCCGGCGGTGGCGAGCACGAGGACTGGCGCGAGTACGACCGCGAGGTGGCAGCCGAGCGGCGCATGGCCGTGCTCCTCACCCCGGCCCGCATCTACATGAACCCCTAGCCGCAACCGGCACTCAGCTGCGCAGGCGCTCCCGCACCCAGGTCGGCACCCGGGCTCGGAGGTCGGACCCCGCCTCGGCCAGCAGGTGGCCCGAGCCCTCGCACACCACCACCTCGGTGGGGCCGCCGCTGAGCTGGGCCACCACCTCGCTGGCCTGGAGGGGCAGCAGCTCGTCGCGGTCGCCGTGGAAGGCCAGCAGCGGCGCGCTCAGGTCGCCGGCCCCCTCGCACCCGGCCGACTGGGTGGCGAAGGTGACCACGCCGCGGGTCCAGTCGCCCATTGCCACCCCGGCCCGCACGGCGATGGCACCGCCGAAGCTGTGCCCGCCGGTGACGAACCGCTCCGCTCCCGCCCGAGCGGCGAGGTCGGCCGCCGCCAGCAGGTCGAGGGTGCAGAGGTCGAGGTCGTTGGGACGGCGCCAACCCACCCGGAGCACGCCGATGCCGCTGCCCGGCGCACCGAGCTCCTCACCCAGCCAGTGGTAGAGGCCGTCGGCCGGACCCAGCAGGCCGCCCATCGCGCCGCCGCCCAGGACGACCGCCGACCCGGCGTCAGGATCGCCGTGCCAGAGGACCGTGAGCAACCCCCGCAGCGTGAACACCTCGAGGTGGCGGAAGGTGGGACTGACCACCACCTCCTGGCGGGCCAGCGCCTCGAGCATCTCCAGCGGACCCGCCACCTGGGCAACCTACCCCTCGCCGGGCCAACATCGGGGGGTGACGCCCTACCAGCTCGCCCGCGAGGTCTCCGCCGTGGTGGCCCACCAGCTGTGGCGCTGGATGGTGTGGGCCGGGGGCCTCGGGCCTGACGATCGCTGGGCCCGCCGGTTCGGCGCCTTCGGCCCGGCCAGCCTCATCGCCTTCCCGCCCGGCGACACCTTCGGCGAGGAGCACATCGCCATCGGCGACGCCACCCTCATCGCCGCCCACGTGTCGATGAGCGTCGGCATGGCTCCCGGCCAGGCACTGCCCCTCGGAGCCACCAGCCCCGTGCTGCGCATCGGTGACCGCTGCTCCATCGGCCGGGGAAGCCACCTGGTGGCCCACCGCTCTCTGGTGGTGGGCGACGACGTGATGACCGGGCCGAACTGCTACCTGACCGACCAGAACCACACCTACGTCGACCCCGACGTGCCGGTGGGTCGGCAGTGGCCCACCGACGATCCCGTGGAGATCGGCTCGGGCTCGTGGCTCGGCGCCGGCGCAGTGATCCTCCCGGGCACCCGGCTGGGCCGCAACACGGTGGTGGCCGCAGGGGCCGTCGTGCGGGGCACCCACCCCGACCACGCGGTGCTGGCCGGCGTGCCCGCCAAGGTGGTGCGGCGATGGGACCCGCTCGACGGCTGGCAGCCGGCGCTGCGCGACCTCCAGATCGACGCGCCACCCGACTGGCCCACCGGCGCCGGGTAGGACCGCCCGATGAGAGACTTCTCATCTGGCTCTCATCTCTGCTGATCAGGCGAGCGGGCATGCTCGGCGCGCCATGCGCCGTGCGGCCCTCGTCCTCGTTGCTCTGCTGGCCGCCCTGGGTGGCGTCGCAGTCGCGCGCACCGCCTCCACGCTCCTGCCGGCCGCTCCGCCGCCGGTGGAGTCCATCGAGCTCACGCCCCCGCCAACCACGACGACCACGGCTCCCGCGGAGGCCGGCGCCCCGCCCACCACCGCGGCACCCGCGC
>JBPPMN010000352.1:0-4545 GCA_051306055.1 Acidimicrobiales bacterium | reverse complement strand
GCTGGAAGCTCTCCTCGACCCGGCGCGGGACGCTCAGCACGTCGGGCAGCTCGAACCCGCCGGCCATCTGCGCCGGGGGAGCGCTTCTCGGCAGCTCCAGCAGGGCTAGGGGGTTCCCGTGCGCCTCGGCGACGATCCGGTCGAGCACGCTGTCGTCGAGCGGCGTGTGGACCGCTCCGCCCAGCAGCGCTCGGGCGTCGCCATCGTCGAGTCCGTCGAGGCGCAGCTCCGGCAACCCTGCCAGCGGGTGTGCGGCGGGCTCGTCGGAGTCGCGCCGCGCGAACACCAGCGCCAGCCGCTCAGCCGCCACCCGTCGCGCCACGAACGCCAAGACCTGGGCGGACGCCTGATCGAGCCACTGTGCGTCGTCGACCAGGCACAGCAGCGGCGCCGCCTCGGCGGCCTCGGACAGCAGGTTCAGGGTGGCCAACCCGACGAGGAACTTTTCCGGAGCGGCACCATCGCGGAGCCCGAGCGCCACACCCAAGGCGGCCTGCTGCGGGTCGGGGAGCGCACCGAGGTGGTCCAGCAGCGGGGCGCAGAGCTGGTGCAGCCCAGCGAACGCAAGGAGCATCTCGGACTCCGCCCCCACCGAGTCCTCCACCTTGAACCCCGAGGTGACGGCAACGGACCGAGCGTGCTCCAGCAGAACGCTCTTGCCGATGCCCGCCTCACCGCACACGACTAGCACGCCGCTGTGCCCGGCCCGTGCGCCAGCGATCAGCTGCTCGACCTCGTCGCGCTCGTCCTGCCGCCCCAAGATGTCTGCCACGTGTGCTCCGTCCTAGTCGCCGCCCGCAAAAACTAGGTGATCCTCACCTATGCGAAGTCGCGGGACCACCTATGCCGCTCGGGAGGCCGGATCGCCAGGCGCGGAGGCCTCTCCACCCATCACCCGGCATGGGGCCGGCGTCGCAGGACACAGGGAGGTTCACCGATGCGAGCTCGCCCGGGCCGGCGCGACTCTGCTGCTACCGCCACCACAGGCATTCACAACCAACCCAGACAAGGACGAGATCATGGGATACATCACCGTCGGCACCGAGAACAGCACTCCGATCGACCTCTACTACGAGGATCAGGGCACGGGTCAGCCCGTCGTCCTGCTCCACGGGTACCCGCTGAACGGTCACAGCTGGGAGCGCCAGACGCGCGAGCTGCTGGCCGCGGGGTACCGGGTCATCACCTACGACCGTCGTGGCTTCGGCCAGTCGTCGAAGGTCGGCTCGGGCTACGACTACGACACCTTCGCCGACGACCTGCACACCGTCCTCGAGACCCTCGACCTCGACGACGTCGTGCTGGTGGGGTTCTCGATGGGCACCGGCGAGCTCGCTCGCTACGTCTCGCGGCACGGCCACGAGCGAGTCGCCAAACTGGCGTTCCTCGCTGCCCTCGAGCCCTTCCTGGTCGCCCGCGACGACAACCCCGACGGCCTTCCCCAGGAGGTCTTCGACGGGATCGAGGCTGCGGCCAAGGGTGATCGCTACGCCTGGTACACCCAGTTCTTCTCGAACTTCTACAACCTCGATGAGAACCTCGGCAGCCGGATCAGCCAGGAGGCCGTCACGGCCGCCTGGAACGTCGCCACCTCCAGCGCTCCGGTGGCTGCCTACGCGGTCGTGTCCTCCTGGATCGAGGACTTCCGCGCCGACGTCGACGCGGTCCGCGCCAGCGGCAAGCCCACGATGATCCTGCACGGCACCGCCGACAACATCCTCCCCATCGACGCCACGGCCCGGCGCTTCTACAAGGAGCTCCCCGAGGCCCAGTACGTGGAGGTCGACGGCGCCCCGCACGGGCTGCTGTGGACCCATGCCGATGAGGTCAACGCCGCCCTGCGGTCCTTCCTGGTCTCCGAGCGGCTGCTCGATCAGCAGGCCAGCTGATCAGACAGCCGTCTGGCGAGGTCGAGGATCCCACCGGATCGAGTCGGGAGTGCTCGAGCAGTCGACTGCGGCCCCGCTGATCGCCGCTGGCCTGCTGCCGGTCGTGCTCCTCCCGATGATCGCGCTGGCCTTGCCAAGACAGGCCGACTCCTCGTCCGAGGAACGTTCGGCGGAGCGCACGGGGACGTCCAACAGCACCGTGGTCTAGTCCTTGGTCTAGAACTCGGCGGAATCGGGTGGAAGGGATCGACTCCGGGAGACGAAACCGCAGGTCATGGACTCGGCTGAAACGGATGAACACAGTCGGCAGACCATGGACATCTTCGAGGGAACCGAGCAGATCCAGCAGCTCCTCATCTCGAGGGCGATCAGCGGCCTCCGAATTGAGTAGCTGACCTGGGCAAACGCGATCGGTGGCCGCGAGGCGGAGGACTCGGACGGCACGCCCGCCGAAGGGCCATGTACTAGTCCAGTACTAGTTTTCGCCTCCCGAGTGGCTGAGATGGCGCCGTTCTTCAGCCGGCGAACCCCCGTCATTCCTGGCTTCAGCCTCGGCGCCAGGTGCCCCGACGGCGGCCTCAAAGATGCGCGGGCTCTACGCGGGCGGGCTCGCGCGCTGGTCCGCCATGGGTCTCGCTGGCGGATGCATGCGACGGGCGAGAACTGGTTCCTGCCTGGCGGCGAGGAGTCACGGGCCGAGCGCCTGCCTGACACGTGCACGCTCCACCTGCGAGCCGGAGACCTTCTCCGGATGGCGACCCCTTCGGTGGGGCTGGGGCTTGCCGCCTCGGTGAGCTGTTGCGCGGTCTGATCGCGCCGTCGCCGGTCGCGAGCCCAGATCGCTAGCCGAGGTACATCGTCTTGGTCGGGGTGATGCGGATGACCGTGCGCTGCTGCTCGTTCAAGGAGTCGATGATGTCGGCCGGGTCGGGACGATCGCCGGTGCCGCCTAGGGCGGCGAACACGTCGGCGGTCAGCTCGGCCCGCAGCGGGTCGGCGTCGATGGTCTCGGCGATGCCGTAGATCACGAGGTGGGCCCGGCCGTCGGGCACGGTGACACTGACCCGCGGCTGGCGCACGGCGTTCTTCCACTTGGCGGTGAAGGCTTTGGCCGACACGACCAGGCGACCCTCGGCGTCGATGACGTAGCCCACCATCGACTGCTGCGGCGAGCCGTCGGACCGGCCGGTGGCCAGGACGGCCCACAGGTGATCGGTGGCGTAGCTCAGGTGGTCTGGGTCCCACTCGAAGGTCGGGTCGATCTGCTCGGTGGTGGTCACGGGTGCTCCTCGTTGTAGGTGCTCGGAAGGGTGTGGGTGGTGGGATGGAAGGCCTCAGAAGAGGCCGGGGTAGGTGCCGCCGTCGAGGCTGATGCTCTGACCCGTCAGGTAGCCGGCCTGGGCGCTGCACAGGAAGGCACACGTGTCGCCAAGCTCGGCCGGATCGCCCAGCCGCCCCGCGGCGATGGTGCCCCGCATCTCGTCGTAGGCCTCTTCGACGGTGATCCCCTTGACCCGTGCGGCCAGGTCGGCCATCTGGGCCTGTCGAGCGGTGTCGAAGCGCTCGGGGCAGAGGTTGTTGATGGTCACGTTGGCCCGGGCGACATCGCGCGACGCGCCCTTCATCGCCGCCGTCAGTCCGGCCCGGGCCCCAGAGGACAGCCCCATGGCGCCGATGGGTGCCTTGACCATGGCAGAGGTGATGTTGACGATGCGGCCGAATCGGCGCTCGACCATCCCGTCGAGCACGTCGCGCACCATCAGAGCCGGGGCCAGCAGGTTGGCCTCGAGAGCGCCCAACCAGGCCTCGCGGTCCCAGTCGCGATAGCTGGCCGGCGCGGGGCCGGCGTTGTTGGTGACGACGATGTCCGGGGCCGGGCAGGCCGCGAGGAGCGCAGCCCGGGTGGCGTCCTCGCGAACGTCGCAGACCACGGCCCGGACCTCGACGCCATGACCGCGCAGGTCGCGGGCCGTCGCGTCGAGCACGAGCGCGTCGCGGCCGTTGATCGTGACGCGCGCGCCCTCGCGGGCCAGCGACTCGGCGCAGGCCCGGCCCAGGCCGCGACTCGACGCCATGACGATGGCCGACCGGCCGCGGATCCCGAGGTCCATCGCTCAGGTCCTCCCCGCGGCTACGCGGGCGGCCCCGATGGCGGCCAGGTCGGGCGGCTCGAAGAACACCTCGGGCGCCTCGGCCGCCCCCCACACCGACAGGCCGGCCTCGTCGGGCGTCCAGTCGTCGCGGCGGTGCTCGCGATCCCAGGCGTCGTCGTCGACGATCTGGTCCATGTCGGCGAACAGCTCGAACATGGTCCCGGCCGGGTCGAGCAGGTACCAGTAGAGGTTCGAGCCGAGGCGGTGGCGACCGACGCCGACGACGTCGGCGTCGGGTCGCTCGGCCAGGACGGCGCTGCCGGCCGCGCCGATGGCGTCGAGGTCGTCCATCTCGAGCGCGTAGTGGTTGAGGTAGGAGACCGGCGCCGGTTGGATGAGGAGGTTGTGGTGATCGGGCTCGACGCGGGCGAAGGTGAGGACGCCGTCGAGGATCTTGTCGGACACGCGGAAGCCGAGGCCGTCGACGTAGAACGCGCACGCCTCGGCCACCCGGGGCGTGCCCAGCACGACGTGGCCGACCCGGCGGGGTGGGCGGGGGCCGG
>JBPPMN010000157.1:0-6553 GCA_051306055.1 Acidimicrobiales bacterium | reverse complement strand
GTGAAGGCCGACGCCATCCTCGCCACCAACACCTCCACGCTGTCGGTGGTCGACCTGGCCATGGCCACCGGCCGGCCCGAGCAGGTGGTGGGCATCCACTTCTTCAACCCTGCACCGATGATGAGCCTCGTCGAGGTCATCGCACCGCTCACGGCCAGCGAGGCCACCGTCACCGCCGCCAAGGAGTTCGCCACCGGCTGCGGCAAGGACGTGGTGGAGGTGAAGGACCGAGCTGGCTTCATCGTGAACGCCCTGCTCTTCCCCTACCTCAACAACGCCGTGCGGATGCTGGAGCAGGGCACCGCCAGCCGCGACGACATCGACACCGCCATGAAGGGCGGCTGCAACTTCCCCATGGGTCCGCTGGCCCTGCTCGACCTGGTCGGCCTCGACACCTCGCTGTCGATCCTCGATGCCCTCTACAACGAGTTCAAGGACCCCAACTACGCGGCCATGCCCCTCCTGCGCAGGATGGTCACCGCCGGCCACCTAGGCCGCAAGTCCGGCAACGGCTTCTACGACTACAGCAAGAAGTAGCGCCTGGCGGCCGTCTGCTAGACGTGCCGGATGACTTCTGAGCTGTTCGACATCTCTGGCAAGCGCGCCGTCGTCACCGGGGGTGGTAGCGGCATCGGCACGATGATCGCCTCGGGCTTCGTCGACGCCGGGGTGAGCGTGATCATCGCGTCGCGCAAGGAGGACTCCCTCAAGGAGGTCACCGAGGAGCTGTCGGCCCGGGGCGACTGCTCCTACGTGGTGGCCGACCTGTCCACGGAAGAGGGCTGCCGCGGGCTCGGGGAGGCGGTGGCCGAGCGCTGGGACAGCCTCGACATCCTCGTGAACAACGCCGGGGCCAACTGGGGGGCTCCGCTGGCCGAGCAGGACACCAAGAGCTGGCACCGCGTGCTCGACGTCAACGTGGAGGGCGTGTTCCACACCACCAAGTTCCTGCTGCCGCTGCTCCAGGCCGCCGGCACGGCGGAGGAGCCGGCCCGCATCATCAACATCGGCTCGGTCGACGGCATCCAGGTGCCCGGCTTCGAGACCTACGCCTACTCGGCGTCGAAGGCGGCGGTGCACCAGCTCACCCGCCACCTGGCCAAGCACCTGGCCCCGACCATCACCGTGAACGCCATCGCTCCCGGGCCCTTCCAGTCGCGGATGATGCGGGCCACCCTCGAGGCGGCCGGCGACCAGATGTCGAAGATGATGCCGCTCAAGCGCATCGGTCGACCGGAGGACATGGCCGGGCCGGCCATCTTCCTGAGCTCGAAGGCCGGTTCGTTCCTCACCGGCACGATCATCCCCGTCGACGGCGGCATCGCCACCACCAAGTAGCGGCCGTCCGGCCGCTGGTCGGGACCAGCCTCCGTGCCCGTCGAACCTCCGCCGTCCCGCTGGCAGCTCCCCGACCCGGTGGGCGCCGATGAGCACGGGGTGGTGGGGATCGGCGCCGACCTCGAGCCGGGCACGCTGCTGGCCGCCTACCGCCACGGCCTCTTCCCGATGCCGGTGGAGCGACGGGGCCCGTTGGCCTGGTGGTCGCCGGATCCTCGGGGCGTCATCCCGCTCGGTGGTCTCCGCGTGAGCCGCTCGCTGCGCAAGGCGCGCACCCGGTTCGAGGTGCGCGTCGACACCTCCTTCGGCGAGGTGCTCGATGCCTGCGCCGACCGCCGGCGGCCCGGTGGTTGGATCAGCGCCGAGATCGCCGCCGCCTACGGGCGCCTCCACGAGCTCGGGTGGGCGCACAGCGTGGAGGCGTGGGACGACGGCGGGCTGGCCGGCGGCCTCTACGGGGTGGCCGTCGGGGGGCTGTTCGCCGGTGAGTCGATGTTCCACCGGCGGCCCGACGCGTCGAAGGTGGCGCTGGTGGGCCTGGTGGAGGAGCTGCGAGCCGACGGGCTGCCGCGCCTGCTCGACGTCCAGTGGACGACCGACCACCTGCGCAGCCTCGGCGCCGTCGACGTCGATCGAGGCACGTACCTGGAGCGGTTGGCCGTGGCTCGGGCGCTTCCGTTGCCCTCGATCTTCAGCTGACGGCGCGGCGAGCGCCGGGGGAACCGGTCTCGGTCAGTCGCGCTGGCCGGCCGGGCCCCCGACGCCATCGGGCTTTCCACCCTGCCCGTTGCCGCCGCCGTTGCCCCGCTCGCCGGGCTGGTCGGGTCGGCCACGTGGGCCACCCTCGTCGTCCTCGTCGTCCTGGCCGGCGTTGCTCTTCGCCACCTCGCTCACGCAGGCGCCGTGCTCGGGGCCCTCGGGGCACTCTTTGGCGGCGGTCGACACCGCGAAGCCGTGCGTGTCCTCGGGCGGGCCGGCGCCTTCGTCGTCGAGCTCCACCCCATCGAGCTCCACCTCATCGAGCTCATCGGCGTCGTCGTCCTCGTCGTCTCCGGCCTTGCTGCTGGCGACAGCGCTCACGCAGGGGCCGTGCTCGGTGCCCTCGGGGCACTCCTGGGCCGCGGCCGACACGGCAGCACCGTGGTCGTCCTCGACGACCGGTGCCTCGTCGGCCGGCGGGTCGCCCTCCATGGCGGCGGACACGCCGACCAGCGTCAGAGGTGCCAGGACGGCGGCGAGGAGGACGAGGAGCTTGCGACGAAGGTGCACGGTCGGGTCATCGTCACTCAGCGTGTGCAAGATACGCACGCAGCGTAAGGGAGTACGCCCGCCGCGTCGCCGCCTGTTTGTCGCTCACCGGAGCGGAGGGGGATCATGGGGCCATGACGTCGCCGCACCTCGAGCAACCGGATCGCCCGTGGATGATCCGGACCTACTCGGGCCACTCCACGGCCAGAGCCAGCAACGAGCTGTACCGCTCCAACCTGGCCAAGGGGCAGACCGGCCTGTCGATCGCCTTCGACCTGCCCACGCAGACCGGCTACGACCCCGACCACGTGCTGGCACGCGGCGAGGTGGGCAAGGTGGGCGTGCCCGTCGTGCACCTCGGGCACATGGGGGAGCTCCTCGACGGCATCCCGGTGGGCGAGATGAACACGTCGATGACGATCAACGCGCCGGCGGCGTGGCTGCTCGGCCTCTACGTGGCCAACGCGGAGAAGCAGGGGGTGGCCAGCAAGGACCTGCGTGGCACCACCCAGAACGACATCGTCAAGGAGTACCTGTCGCGCGGCACCTACATCTTCCCGCCGCTCCCCTCGCGCCGGCTCATCGTCGACATGGTGGCCTTCTGCTCCGAGTGGGTCCCGATGTGGAACCCCATGAACGTCTGCAGCTACCACCTGCAGGAGGCCGGGGCCACGCCCGTGCAGGAGCTGGCCTACAGCCTGGCCACCGCCATCGGCGTGCTCGACGCCGTGAAGGAGAGCGGCCAGGTCCCCGACGACCGCTTTCCGCAGGTGTTCGCCTCGATCAGCTTCTTCGTGAACAGCGGCATCCGCTTCGTGGAGGAGACGGCCAAGATGCGGGCCTTCACGCAGCTCTGGGATCGGATCGGCCTCGAGCGCTACGGCGTCACCGATCCGAAGGCCCGCCGGTTCCGCTACGGCGTGCAGGTGAACAGCCTCGGGCTCACCGAGGCCCAGCCCGAGAACAACGTGCAGCGCATCGTGCTGGAGATGCTGGGCGTCACGCTGTCGCGTGGTGCACGGGCGCGGTCGATCCAGCTGCCGGCCTGGAACGAGGCCCTCGGCCTGCCCCGGCCGTGGGACCAGCAGTGGGCGCTTCGCATGCAACAGGTGCTGGCCTACGAGACCGACCTGCTCGAGTACGGCGACCTCTTCGAGGGGTCGGTGGTGATGGAGGCACTCACCCAGGAGCTGGCCGACGGCGCCTGGGCGGAGCTCGAGGAGGTGCTCGCCATGGGCGGCGCCTTCGAGGCCATCGAGGAGCTGAAGGGCCGGTTGGTGGCCAGCCACGCCGCACGCCTGCGGCGCCTGGAGTCGGGCGACCTCACCGTGGTGGGCGTCAACCGGTTCGCCGAGGCCCTGCCCTCGCCGCTCGAGGGCGAGGGTTCGATCCTCACTGTCGACTCGGCGCTCGAGGCGGAGACCGTCGCCGGCGTCGAGGCATGGCGCTCGGAGCGCGACAACGACGCCGTGAAGCGGTCGCTCGACGAGCTCCGACGCGTGGCCGAGTCGGGCGAGAACGTCATGCCCGCCACCATCGACCTGGCCCACGCCGGCGGCACCACCGGTGAGTGGGCCGGGGTGCTGCGCGACGTGTTCGGCGAGTACCGGGCCCCCACGGGCGTGGCGGCGGCGGCCGGCATGGGCGGCGGCAGCGACGGCCTCCGAGCCATCGCCGAGCGCGTCCGGGCCCTCCCCGACGGTCCGCCTCGGCTGCTGGTGGCCAAGCCCGGTCTCGACGGCCACAGCAACGGCGCGGAGCAGATCGCCGTGGCCGCCCGCGACGCCGGCCTCGAGGTGATCTACCAGGGCATCCGTCTCACGCCGGAGCAGATCGCCGCGGTGGCCCTCGACGAGGACGTCGACGTCATCGGGCTGTCGATCCTCTCGGGCAGCCACCTGGAGCTGGTGCCCGAGGTGGTGCGCCTGTGCCGTGAGCGGGGCGTCGACGCGCCGGTCGTGGCCGGCGGGATCATCCCCGAGGCCGACCGGCCGAGGCTGCTGGCGGCCGACGTGGCTGCCGTCTACACGCCGAAGGACTTCGAGCTCACCAAGATCATGGGCGAGATCGTCGATCTGGCCATCGCCCGCCGGGGCTAGGCGAGGTACCGTTCCCGCCGTGCGGGACGAAGCAAGCGAGACGGGCGGGTCCGATGGGGCCCTCGCGGTCGACACATCACTGCTCGACCCTGGCTCAGGGTTGTTCAACGAGCCCTACTTCCTGAGCGTGCTGAGCTGGCGGGTCATCGCCTGCCGCCGTGTGCTCCGACCCCTCGCCCTCGCCCTGGTCGAGGTGGTCGACGGGCTCCCCGACGGGCCCGTCGTGGCGTCGGACCCCGGCGTGGTCACCGCCGTGGTGCGCCAGACCCTGCGCACCTCGGATGTGGCGGCTCGACTCGGCGATGGCACCTTCGGGCTCATGCTCGAGGACACGCCCGAGGACGGGGCAGTGTGGGCCGTCGAACGACTGCGGCGAGGGCTGAACGCCAAGCCGGGCAGCCGCACGCTGCGGGCCGGCGTGGCCTGCTACCCCGGCCAGGCCCTCACCCCCACCGACATCCTCGGGGCTGCTCGCCAGGCGTTCACCACCGCCCGGGAGTGGCCGCAGGACCGCATCGAGATCGCCGGCCCCACCGCCTGAGCCACCTCAGCCTCACCAGGTCGATGAACTCGTCGCGATTCGGTCGCACGCTCGCGCCCATCTCGCGGCCGGTTGGCGAACTACCGCGAACTCGTCGCGAAACGGTCGGGTTCCTGCGACCCTTTCGCGACGAGTTCGCAGGGGTTTGGCTGACGGCAATGGATCGGGGATGAGTGGAGCCCCTCGAGCTCGCGCTCAGGCAGCGGGTCAAGCGGCGTTGCGGACGGCTTGCGCTTCAGCACGACCTCTTCGCACGGTGTCCACCACTTCCTGGGGGCGGTGCCACACCTGCTGCTCCGTCACCTCGGCGACCACGAAGCCCGCTCGGCGGAGCCGGGCGATTCGGTCGGCGTCGAGCTGGCGATCGATCAGGCTCGTATGGAAGCGCTCGCTCTGCACCTCCAGCACGAACGGCAGATCTGCGTCGCGGAGGTCGACTCGCCCGATCCACCCGTGTTCGTCGCCCGTGTCGACCTGTCGGCGGAGCGGTGGCTCGCCGGCTCGAGCGAGGATCTGGACGACCCGCGACTCGAGGCTGCTGGCCGGTGGCACGTAGTCACGCCCACGGCTCTCCAGCACCTGGCGCATCACTCGAATGCCTGGACGACCCCGCTGAGCGAGCTCGTCGAGCATGTCGTGGATGGAGGGACCGCTCACCAGGCGCATGCTCCATGCGGTGTCGACCATGCGCGCCATGCGGTCGACCCACCACGGTCGCTCCGCTCCCCGGCGGATCGTGCCGGCGACATCGAACAGCGCTCGGGCCGGGACCACCGTCGGCACCTGCTCCAGGACGACGACATGGTGCTCGGGAAGGAGGCAGGGGTCGTGGACTGTGCCCGTGGCGGGCGGGTGGTTCACCTTCCCACGCGTACGCGCGACCTTGATGGGTCGCAGCTGGTTCCCCGGGATGCCCCACCATGCCGCCGCGCTGGCGCCGCGCAGCGCCGCGCCCGGTCCAGCGTCGAGGACGGCCAGCATCGCCTTCTGCCCCTCGGTTCGGGGCGAACCGACGAGTCGCAGGACCCGCGCCGTCTCGTGCACCCATCGTCGCCCATCGGCCAGGCGTCGTCGTCGGCGGCGGTCCAAGCCGACCTCGGCTGCCTGCACAGCGGACACCAGGCCGTGCTGGCCTTCAGCGAGCCTTCGGAGGGCATGGTCGTCGATCATGCCCAAGCACGATGTCAGCAGGGTGTGACAGGTGATCGCTGCAGTGACCCTGACGAGCCGACGCGAACTCGTCGCGATCTGGTCGTCTTCCGGCAACCGTTTCGCAACAGGTTGTCCGGCGGTCGCGAACTCGTCGCGAGATGGTCGCGTCTTGGGG
>JBPPMN010000146.1:0-4794 GCA_051306055.1 Acidimicrobiales bacterium | reverse complement strand
AGGAGGCGCTCCACCGGGCAGGGCCATGAAGTTGTGGGTGGTGTACATGCGGCCGTCGCTGCCGTACGACACGCCGACGCCCACGTGGGTCCAGGCGGGGTCGACCAGGTTGGCGTAGTGCGAGGGGCTGTTGATGAACGCCTGCATCAGGCCGTTCACGTCGTAGCCGACGCCCACGTTCTCGCCCAGCTTCGTCCAGCCGCCGCTCACCTGGCTGCCCAGGCTGGGGTTGTGGGAGATCCCGCCGGCGGCGACCATGCGATCCGTCCAGCGCCGGGCCACGCCGGTGAGCTCGCCCGACACCTGCAGCGTGCTCAGCCCCTTCGACGAGCGCAGGCTGTTGATGCGGCTCACGAAGGCCGACTCGGTGCCCGGGTCGGCGACGGGCGCTGAGGGGGCGGCTGCTGCTGGAGGAGCCCCGGGTGCGGCCACGATGGCGGAGGGGGCGGTGGCGGTGACGCCGACGACGGCGAGGGCCACCAGGGCCGGAAACCACCGCAGCGGCCGTCGGAGGAGGGGGGAGCGGGCCATCACCTCAGTGATCGGGCCTTCTGGGCCCAGCCTTGAGCGACGGGGCGGACAGGCGTCGGGGGCCGGGCTGTGCTGGACTGCAGCGTCGTGAACCTGGCCAGCATCATCGAACCCCATCCCGCCGAGGCCGTGGCGGTGATCTCCCGGGGGCACACCACCACCTACGGCGAGCTCCGCCAGCAGGTGGCGGGCCTGCGCGGCGGCCTGGTGGGCCTCGGCCTGGAGCCGGGCGACCGGGTGGGCATCGTCGCCGCCAACAACTGGTACTTCGTGGTGTCGTACCTGGCCGTGCTGGGCGCCGGGTGCGTCGCCGTGCCCATCAACCCGGTCAGCCCCGCGCCGGAGGTGGCGCACGAGCTGGCCGCCATCGGCGCGCGCGCTGTCATCGCCGGCCCCTCGGCGCGCGCCACCGTGGAGGCGCTCGACCGGTCCGCGCTCCCGGCGCTCGCCCACGTGATCGGCAGCGGCTCCTCCACCGCCGCAGGAGCCCTCCTCCTCGACGAGCTCGTGGCCTCCGACCCGGTCCTGGTGGTCGACCGCGAGCCCGACGACCTCGCCGTGCTGATCTTCACCAGTGGCACCGCGGGGTCGCCCAAGGCGGCGATGCTCACCCACGGCAACCTCCTCGCCAACCTCGAGCAGTGCCAGGCTCACCCGGGGCGGGCCCAGACCCCCGACGACGTGATCTTCGGGGTGCTCCCCCTGTTCCACATCTTCGGCCTCAACGTGGCCCTCGGGCTCTCCCTCGTGGCCGGGGCCAGCGTGCTGCTGGTGGAGCGCTTCGATCCGCAGACGGCGCTGGAGTCGATTGCCAACCACGGGGTCACCGTGATCAGCGGGGCCCCCACGATGTGGGCGGCCTGGGCCACCCTTCCCGGCGCTCCCGCCGATGCCTTCTCCGGCGTGCGGCTGGCCGCCTCGGGTGCGGCCAAGCTCGACCCGGCCATCGCCACCGCCTTCCGCGACCGCTTCGGGCTCCAGGTCATCGAGGGCTACGGCCTCACCGAGGCGTCGCCGGTGGTGAGCTCGGGCACCGGCTTCGACGCACCGGAGGGGAGCATCGGGGTGCCGCTACCCGGTGTGCAGGTGCGCCTCGTCGACGCCGACGGCCACGACGCCCTGGTGGGCGACGCCGGGGAGATCTGGGTGAAGGGCCCCAACGTGTTCACCGGCTACTGGAACGACCCCGAGGCCACCAGCGGCGCCCTCACGCCCGACGGCTGGCTGCGCACCGGCGACGTCGCGGTGGTCGACGACGACGGCTTCCTCTTCATCGTCGACCGCGTGAAGGACCTCATCATCGTGTCGGGGTTCAACGTGTACCCGGCCGAGGTGGAGGAGGTCATCACCTCCCACCCCGGGGTGGCCCGCGCCGTGGTGGTCGGCGTCCCGCACCCCCACTCCGGCGAGGCGGTGAAGGCCTTCGTGGTCGTCGAGCCCGGGCACTCGGTGGAGGAAGACGACGTGATCGCCCACTGCGAGGCCCGCCTGGCCCGCTACAAGGCACCGCAGAAGGTCCTCTTCGTCGACGAGATCCCCCAGAGCACCACCGGGAAGGTACTGCGCAAGGCCCTCCGCTGAGCGGCGCTGCGAGGCCAGCCGGGAGATCGTGAACACGTGAACGAGGGGGCTACGCTGCGAGGGCCATGGCCCCCGCTCATCGCCGGAAGATCCCCGAGGCCACCGTCGCCCGGCTGCCGCTCTACCTGCGCAGCCTGCTCGAGGGGCAGCACGCCGGGCTGACCACGATCTCGTCGGAGCGCCTGGCCGAGCTGGCTGGGGTCAACGCCGCCAAGGTGCGCAAGGACCTCTCCTACCTCGGGTCGTACGGCACCCGCGGGGTGGGCTACGACGTCGAGTTCCTGCTCTTCCAGATGAGCCGCGAGCTGGGCCTCACCCAAGACTGGCCGGTCGTGATCGTCGGCCTGGGCAACCTCGGACAGGCGCTGGCCAACTACGGCGGCTTCGGCGACCGTGGCTTCCCCGTGGTGGCCCTCTGCGACGCCGATCCGGCCGTGGTCGGCACCGAGCGCGACGGCGTGGTGGTGCGCCACGTCGACGAGCTGCCCGCCATCGCCGAGGAGCACCACCTCGCCATCGGGATCATCGCCACCCCGGCGGCCGCCGCGCAGGACGTCGCCGACCGCCTGGCCAGAGCCGGCGTGTCGTCGATCCTCAACTTCGCCCCCACCGTGATCTCGGTGCCGGAGGAGGTGTCGCTGCGCAAGGTCGACCTCGCCGTCGAGCTCCAGATCCTCAGCTTCTACCAGCAGCGCAAGGCCGGCGGGCCCCCGGTGGCCGAGCTCGACGCCGCCATCGCTCCGGCCGACTGACCCATGCCGGTCACCGTGCCGTCCTACCCCGTGAACCTCCTGGTGGCCGGCCGCAAGGTCCTGGTGGTGGGCGGCGGGGCCGTGGCGGCGGAGAAGATCGCCGGCCTCCTCGCCGCCGAGGCCCTGGTGCACGTGGTGGCGGCCGAGGTGCGGGCGCCGGTGCGGGAGCTGGGTGTGCCCTTCGAGGAGCGGCCGTATCGCCGTGGCGAGGTGGCGGGCTACCGGCTGGCGGTGGCCTGCACCGACGATCCCACCACCAACCAGGCGGTCTTCGACGACGGCGAGGCGGCCGGCATCTGGGTCAACGCCGCCGACGACCCAGAGCGCTGCTCGTACACCCTGCCGGCCCGTCACCAGCAGGGCCGGCTGCTGGTGACGGTGTCCACCTCGGGCCACAGCCCCGCCCTCTCCGGCTGGCTACGCGACCGACTCGCCGACCAGCTCGGCCCGGAATACGACACCCTCATCGACCTGTTGGCAGAAGCACGATCGGCCATGGTCGCCGAGGGCCGTCCCACCCTCGGTGCCGATTGGCGATCAGCACTGGATTCAGGGATGCTGGAGCTCGTCCGTGCAGGGCACCTCGACGATGCGAGGGCCCGCCTCCGGGCGGCGCTCTCCCTCCCGGGAGCGCCCTCCTCGGACTCCCAACGCTAGGAGCCCTGCGTGTCCGTCGTCGTCATCGGACTCAACCACCGGAGCACCCCGCTCGACCTCCTCGAGCGGATGACGATCGCCGACGCCGTGCTGCCCAAGGCGCTCCACGACCTCACCTCCCGCGACGACGTCTCCGAGGCCGTCGTGCTGTCCACCTGCAACCGCACCGAGGTCTACGCGGTGGCGGAGCGCTTCCACGGCGCCTACCAGGACATCCGCGACTTCCTCGCCGAGGTCGCCTTCCTCGCCCCGGAAGACTTCAGCGACCACCTCTACGTCCACTACGACGCCCCGGCCGTGGCCCACCTCTTCAGCGTGACGGCCGGCCTCGACTCCGCCGTGCTCGGCGAGAGCGAGATCATCGGTCAGGTGAAGGGGGCCTGGGAGCGGGCCCGCACCGAGGGGGCGGCCGGCCCTGCGCTCAACCTGCTGTTCCGGCACGCGCTCGAGGCGGGCAAGCGGGCCCGCACCGACACCGGCATCGCCCGCCACATCACCTCGGTCTCCCAGGCGGCCGTGTCGCTGGCCGCCCAGCGCCTCGACGGCCTGGCCGGCCGCAAGGTGCTGGTGCTCGGAGCAGGCGAGATGGGCGAGGCCATGGCCCTGGGTCTGGCCAAGGCCGGCGCCGCCGAGCTCCGCCTGGCCAACCGCACCTGGGACCGTGCCGTGGAGCTGGCCCAGCGCACCGGCGGCGAGGCCGTCCGCCTCCTCGACGTGCCCGCCGCCCTGGCCGAGGTCGATGTGCTGCTGTCGTCCACCGGTGCCGCCGCCCCGCTCCTCGAGGTCGACGACATCGCCCACATCGTGGCCGCCCGCCAGGGTCGCCCGCTGCTGATCGTCGACATCGCCGTGCCTCGCGACATCGACCCTGCCGTCGGCCACCTCGAGGGCGTCACCCTCCTCGACATGGACGACCTCCGGGCCTTCGCCGATGCCGGCACCGCCGCCCGCAAGGGTGAGGTGGCGGCCGTGCAGTCGCTGCTCGACGACGAGCTCGAGCGCTACCTCGGGGCCACCAGCGCCCGTGAGGCGGCGCCCATGATCGTGGCACTGCGCGAGCGGGCCGAGGAGGTGCGCCGGGCCGAGCTCGAGCGCTTCCGCAACCGGCTCGACGGCCTCGACGAGGTGCAGCTCGACGCCATCGAGGGCCTCACCCGCGGCATCATCGGCAAGCTGCTCCACGATCCCTCCATCGCCCTCAAGGAGGCGGCGGGCTCCCCCCGCGGTGAGCGCCTGGTGTCGTCGCTGCGCGAGCTGTTCGCCCTCGAGGGCG
>JBPPMN010000347.1:0-8544 GCA_051306055.1 Acidimicrobiales bacterium | reverse complement strand
GGCGAGGTCCTTCGGTGGTTGGGTGGTGCATCGAAACGTACTTAGTACGACGTACGCTGTACGGTAGCGTGTGGGGACGATGGGAGCCACCCAGGACCAGGCGCCGACCCGCCCGCCGCTCACCCGCGACCGGGTGCTGGGCGCGGCGATCGCGCTGGCCGACCGCGCGGGGATGGCGGCGCTCACCATGCGGTCGCTGGCCGCCGACCTGGGCGTGGGGCCGATGGCCATCTACCACCACGTGGCCAACAAGGAGGAGGTGCTCGACGGCCTCGTCGACCTCGTGTTCGCCGAGATCGCCCTGCCGCGGCCGGGCGCGGCGTGGCGGGCCGCGCTGCGCGAGCGAGCGACCTCGGCCCGAGCGGCCCTCACCCGTCACCCGTGGGCCATCCCGCTGATGGACTCCCGCGCCGTCCCTGGCTCGGCCACGCTCCGCCAGCACGAGGCGGTGATCGGCACGCTCCGCGAGGGCGGCTTCTCGGTCGCGCAGGCCGCCACCGCGTACTCGCTGCTCGACAGCTACCTCTACGGCTTCGCGCTCCAGGAGTCGGCCATGCCCTTCAGCGGCCCGGAGGAGGTGCCCGAGGTGGCGGGGGCCATCCTGCAGCAGATGGAGCCTGAGGCCTTCCCCTACCTGGTGGAGCTGGCCACCGAGCACGTCCTGCAACCTGGCTACGACTACAGCGCGGAGTTCGAGGTGGGCCTCGATCTCGTGCTCGACGCGCTGGCCCGGCTGCGCGACCCCGGCTGAGGCAGCGCTCAGCCGAGAGCTCGGCCAGAGCACCTGCTTGCGGCGGTCCGAAGGTCGACGTGCCGGCCGACGCCGATCCGCAGACGCAGCTGATCGCCTTCACCGGCCGGCAGCCCTGATCCCAGGGTTGCGGCCCGCCTGACGGTTGCCGCGCGGTGGTCTGGGGAACGTACCGGGAGTACCCGACCGACGAACCCTGGAGCATGGAGATGGCCAAGCGCGAGGTAGTGGTAGACGAGAACGACCGAGTGGTCGAGGAGCGACGCAGCGGCGGGGGCGCCGGTCGCATCCTCCTGGTGATCCTGGTGGTGGCGGCCCTCGCCATCGGCGCCTTCTTCCTCCTCGGCGGCTCGATCGACTTCGACTCCGAGGGCGACCTCGAGATCCCCGAGGTCGACGTAGACATCAACGCTCCCGACGTCGATGTCGACTCGGAGGAGGCCCCGCCGGCCTCGGCCGACGCCAACGAAGGCGGCTGACGCCCTGACAGCGACGCCGGTTCGGACCGCCTTCAGGTGAAGGCGGTCCGAACCGCGCTCCGTCCGATGTCCGCTCGCTCCCAGAAGCCGTAGGTGCCCTGGTCGAGCAGCTCTCTGCCGGCCTCCACCAGAGCGCCGATGGCCGCGTAGGCGAACGCGCCGCCCACCGACACCCTCGCCACGCCGGCCTCCGCCAGCTCGGGCACGGTGGGGCCCCCGGGGCGGGCCAGCACGTTGACCGGACGGTCGACGGCGGCCACCAGCGTGCGGATGTCGTCGAGGCGGGAGAGGCCCGGGGCGTAGAGCACGTCGGCCCCCGCCTCCTGGAAGGCCTGCAGGCGGGCGATGGCGTCATCGAGCTCGGGACGGCCGTGGATGGAGCCCTCGGCGCGGGCAGTGAGCACCAGCCCGGGGCCGCTACCGGCCGCCTCGGATGCCGCCCGGACCCGCTCCACGGCCAGGTCGAAGGCGTGGATGGGCTCATCGGGATCTCCGGTGGCGTCCTCGATCGAGCACCCGGCCAGCCCGACCGCAGTGGCGGCTCGGACCGTGGCCGCGACCCCCTCGGGCCCCTGCGCAAAGCCGGCCTCGAGGTCGGCCGACACCGGGAGCTCCGTGGCGGCCACGATGGCCGCCGCGTGGGCCACGGCCTCGTGCTGCTCGACCGCCCCGTCGAGCCGGCCCAGGGTTGCGGCGTGCCCGCTGCTCGTGGTGGCCAGGGCACGGAAGCCGAGCGACTCGAGGATCCGTGCGGATCCTGCGTCCCAGGGGTTCGGCAGGAGCAGCGGCGCGCCGGCCACGTGGAGGTCGAGGAAGGCCCGGGCGAGGGGAGCGGCGTCGGTGGGCAGCATGGGGCGACGGTACCCCCCAGACGCGACGAGGCCCCGGCGGAGGGCTCGGATCGGATGATCCGCCTCCACCGGGGCCTGGCCTCTGCGTGCTCAGGTCGGTGGATCGATCGAGGCCGTTCACGGATCCTGCGGAGCCAGCCGTCGATGCGTGCTGGATGCAGTGGGCAGGTCCGCCAGGTGCGTCGACACCGGCGTGAGCCAGGACTAGCTCGGAGGTGACCGTTCCAGTCGCTTCGGACCTTCAGGCATCCGTAGGACCCCCTTTTCGGTGGGCTTGCTGCCCCCGGTGTCCCGATCGAGCCGTCGACCGATGTGCCGGGTGCTCGCTTCCCACCGTCGCGCCGCTCGGCTCGACGGTCAAGGGAAACCGGGCTACAGCCCGGGCTTTCCTTCGCCCTCCTGGGCGGCGCCCTTCTCGAGCATGTCCTCGTAGCTCTCGGCCACGTCGGAGTCGGCCGAATCAGCCGTTCGATCGGCCGCCGCCTCCTCCTCCGGGGTGGGGCCTCGGCCGCCATCGGCGCCCTTGTCCATCGCCGCCCGGTCCTCCTTGATGGTGTCCCTGTCGGGAGTGGTCGGGGGGTGGATCCGGTCGCCCACCTCGCGGGGCTCGTCCTGATCGGTCACGGGCTTGCTCATGGGGGACCTCCTGTGTCGGCGAACCCCGACCGTCTTCCCCGCCGAGGGCGATCTCATCCCCGCCCGTGGACCCGTGCGCGGATGTGTCGGAGGAGCCAGCGGGCGACGGCGGCGTCGTCGCGCTCCTGGTCGAGCGAGGCGATGGCCGCCGCCGTCTCGGCCTCCCCGATGGGGTCGACCCGGTCCTCGAGGAGGGCGCGCAGGTAGGCGGAGCCGAACTCTGGGTGGGCCTGGATGCCGACCAGGTCGTCGCCGATGGCGAACATGGCCACCGGGCAGTGGGCGGCGGTGGCCAGGAGCCGAGCCCCGGGGGGCAGCTCGGTGACCTGGTCCTGGTGGCTGTAGAGGAGCGTGGCCGTGGTGAGCGGCGGGGTCATCCAGGGCTCAGCGGCGGTGATGTCCATGGGGAGCGCGCCGACGCCCCAGCCGGTGGCGGCCCGCTCGGTGCGCCCGCCCAGGGCCTGGGCCAGCAGCTGGTGGCCGAAGCAGATCCCGACGGTGGGGACGGAGGCATCGTGCAGCGCCCGCACGAGGTCGCTGAGCGCCTCGATCCAGGGCGCCGGGTCGTAGACCGAGGCCGCCGAGCCGGTGATCATCCAGGCGTCGCACTGGCGGGGATCGGCGGGCAGGGGGCCGTGGATGACGTCGTGCACCTCGATCTCGACCGTGGGGTCGGCGGCGACGATCATCGCTCGGAACATGTCGCCGTAGCCGCCCGCGATGTGGCGGTAGCGCTCGCCGACGTGGTCGGCCTCGAGCACACCGATGCGCAAGGGCTCGCTCATTCCGGCGTGACGTAGGCGGCGGTGATGCCACCGTCGACCACGAAGTCGCTGCCGGTCACGAACGACGACTCGTCGGAGGCGAGGAACAGGGCTGCGTCGGCGATCTCCCGGGCCTCGCCGAACCGTCCCAGCGGGATGTGCACCAGGCGGCGCTGGCGCTTCTCGTCGGTGTCGAGGAACCTCATCAGGAGCTCGGTGCGCAGCGGCCCCGGGCACAGCGCGTTGACGCGGATGCCCTCGCGGGCGTGGAGGACGGCCAGCTCGCGGGTGAGGCTCAGCACCGCGCCCTTGCTGGCCGTGTAGGCGATCTGCGGCGTGGCGGCGCCCATGAGGGCCACGAACGAGGCGGTGTTGATGATCGAGCCTCCACCGGCCCGGCGCAGGGCCGGGATGCCGTGCTTGCAGCCCAGGAAGACGCCCTTGGCGTTCACGCCCATGGTGAGGTCCCACACGTCCTCGTCGGTGCTGACCGCGTCGTCGTCGCCCGGCACCATCACACCGGCGTTGTTGAACAGCACATCGAGCCGCCCATAGGTGGCCTCCGCTTCGGCCACCATGGCCTCGCAGTGAGCCGAGCGTGACACGTCGGCGGTCACCGCGATGGCCCGGCCGCCGGCCGCGCTGATCAGCTCGACGGTCTCGGCCGCGCTGGTCGCACCGAGGTCGACGGCCACCACCGCCGCCCCCTCGGCCGAGAAGCGCAGTGCCGCCTCGCGTCCGATCCCGCTCCCGGCGCCGGTGATCAGCGCCACCTTGTCCTGCAACCGCATCCTTGGGCTCCTGTCGGGGTCAGATCCGCTCGAAGTACCGCTGGCGCTCCCAGTCGGTGACGGCGGCGTCGAAGGCGGCCACCTCGGTGCGGCCGGCATGGGCGTAGTGGTCGACCACGTCGTCGCCCAGCACCGATCGGGCGAAGGCGCTGGCGTCGAAGGCCTCGACGGCGTCGCGCAGGGTGGACGGGAGGCGGGGCAGGCCGTCGGCGGCGTACACGTCGCCCACGAAGGCGGCGGGCGGCTCGATCTCCTCGACGATGCCCGCCCGTCCGGCCGCGAGGAGCGCGGCCAGGGCGAGGTAGGGGTTGCAGTCGGCGCCGGGGATGCGGCACTCGACGCGGCGCCCGTCGCCGTGGCCCACCACGCGGAGTCCGGCGGTGCGGTTGTCGTGGCTCCAGGCCAGCCGGGTGGGGGCCCACGACCCGTCGGTGAAGCGCTTGTAGGAGTTCACGGTGGGGGCGAGGAGCACCATCAGGTCGGGGAGGTGGGTGAGGCACCCGCCCAGGAACCAGCGCAGCGCGTCGGCGTCCGTGTCGGGCTCGCCGACCGCGAACACGTTGGTGTCGCCCTCCCACAGGCTGATGTGCACGTGGCAGCTCGAGCCGGCCTGCTGCGCATCGGGCTTGGCCATGAAGGTCACGCTCACCCCGTGGCGGTCAGCCGCCTCCTTGAGGCACTGCTTGAAGAGCACGTGCCGGTCGGCCATCTCGAGCAGGTCGGCGTAGCGCACGTTGAGCTCGTGCTGTCCCACGCCGAACTCGCCCTTCGAGCTCTCGACGGGGATCCCCGAGCGGCCGAGGTGCCGGCGCACGGCGGCGTGGAAGTCCTCGGTGCGGGCCCCCTGCTGGAGCTGGTAGTCCTCGCGGTACCAGCCCGCCGGCTCGAGGGCGGCGTGGCCGGAGCGGGCGGCCTGGGCGTAGGAGGTTCGGTAGAGGTAGTGCTCGAGCTCGGTGGCGGCCTTGGCGTGCAGCCCGCCGCTGGCGAGGGCCGCCACCTCCCGTCGGAGCACGCTGCGGGGAGCGACGGCCGCAGGCTCGTGGGTGCGCTGGTCATGGACGTCGCAGAGCACGATGGCCGTGCGATCGAGCCAGTCGGCGAGGCGCAGCGTGCCCAGGTCGGGGACGAGGTGCACGTCGCCGTAGCCCTGGTCCCAGCTGGCGAAGGCGTAGCCGGGGACGGGCTCCATCTCCATGTCGACGGTCAGCAGGTAGTCGCACCCGTGGGTGCCGGCCGGCACCACCGACTCGAGGAAGAAGGCGGCGTCGAACCGCTTGCCGGCCAGGCGGCCGTAGTGGTCGGTGAACCCGGCGACCACGGTGTCGATGGTGCCGCTGGCCACCGCCGCGGTGAGGTCGTCGACCGACAGCATCCCGTCCGGTGGGTGGCCCATCGAGGCACGCTACCGCTCGGCTGGGCCACCAGTGGCGGGTAGGTTGGCGCCGATGAGCACGCGCCTCCTGGTGATCGGCCTCGATGCGGTGGAGGTTCCGCTGCTCGAGCAGCTCTGCGACGAGGGCCGCCTTCCGGCTCTGGCCGCCCTCCGCCAGCGGGCGTCCACCGCGGCGCTGCGCCCGGCCTGCATGGACACCCTGCCCGGCGCCATCTGGACCGACCTCACCACGGGCGTGTCGGCGGGGGTCCACGGCGACTTCTTCCCCGAGCGGCTCCACACCGGAGAGGCCGTGGTGCGGGCGATGGATCCGACCACGCTCGGCCCGCTCCACTACTGGGCCCAGGCGGCGGCGGCCGGTCGCCGGGTGGCCGTGGTCGACCAGCCCCTGGTGCCGGTGCTGCCGTCCGTCCCGGCCGCCGTGCAGATCGCCGAGTGGCACGTCCACGACCAGCTGTGGGGCCGAGGCTCGAACCCGCCCGAGCTCCTCGACGAGCTCCAGCGGCGCCACGGCCACCGCCCGCTCGACCGCTGCGACCACATCGGTGGTGCCGACGGCGCGGATCGGGAGGAGTGGGTCGAGGGGCTCCTGGCCGAGCTCGACGTGAAGACCGACATGGCGCTCGACCTGCTCGGTCGCGACCAGTGGGACCTCTTCGCCATCGCCTACTCCGACGGCCACTGCGCCGGGCATCAGCTCTGGCACCACCACGACCCGACCTCCCCGCACCATCGCGCCGCCAGCCCCCGTCTCCAAGGGGCGCTGCAGGAGGTGTGCGTCGCCCTCGATCGTGCCATCGGACGCTTGGTGGAGGCCAGCGGCGTAGCCGCCACCACCGTGCTGTTCACCAGCCACGGCATGGGGCCGTACGTGGCCGGCCCGCAGCTGTTGCCCGTCGTGCTCGAGCGCCTGGGTCTGGGCGACGCCCGTCGGCTGCCGGCCTGGCTGCGCCCGCTGCTGCCGCTGCGCACAGCCCAGCGCCTGCTGCGCCGGGCCGGGCTGGCGCGGCGGCTCTTCGTCCGATCGGGTCTGGGGGAGCGCGGGTTCCTGCGGCCGGGCACCGCGGCCATGGCCATCCAGAACAACCGGATCGGCGCCATCCGCCTGAACCTGGTGGGTCGAGAGCCAGCGGGCGAGGTCCAGCCCGATCAGGTCGACGACGTGCTCAGCGCCATCACTGCGGAGCTCGAGGCGCTCCACCAGCCCGGGTCCGGCGAGCGGATCGTCGATCGGGTCGATCGGGTGGTCGACCTCTACGGACCTGATCACCACCCCGACCTCCCTGACCTGCTCGTGGTGTTCCGGCGTGACCTGGGCGAGCTCACCGAGGCGGCGGGACCGCGCGTCGGTCACGTCGAGGTGCCCTACCGCCGGCCCGACTACCTGCGCACCGGCGACCACACCGATGCGTCGCGTGTTTGGGTCGCCACGCCCGGCCGTGCGGAACCGGTCGACGTGGGCGAGGCCGACACCCTCGACCTCGCGCCCACCTTGCTGGCCCTGCTCGGCCTGCCCCCCGGCCCGTCGATGCAGGGGAGCGTGCTCGGCACGGTCGCGCCGACGATCGAGGGAGCGGCGCACTGATGGCCACCGACCCCACGGTGGTCGCCATCCCCTTCTACTTCGCCTCGATGGAGGCGGAGCGGCGGTACCTGCGCCGCCGCGCCGAGGTGGAGGGACCGAGCGCGGCCGACTACACGCGAGAAGACACCCAGGCCAGCCTCACCATGGGGGTGGCGTCGCTGGTGGTGCCGCTGGCGTCCCACCTCCTGGTGCAGCACGTGGTGCCCGGGAAGGGGCGCTTCGGCAAGGCCCTGGTGGGGACGGCGGTGGGGGCGGCGCTGGCCACCACGGTGGCCGATGTGGTGGCCGGACCGGCACCGTCCGACGAGGATCCTCGCGACCACGTCGCCGCCGCCGGTCCGCCCGCCGATCGGTCCCGCTGGCGGCGCCGGGCCGACCGGGTGCGCCGGATCACCGGTCCCGTGGCCATCGGTGCCAGCGTGGTCGCCGGCTCCGCCTGGGTGACCAGCCGCACCAACGCGTGGCGCATGTGGGAGAAGGGGCGGCACCGCGACCTCGGTGGCGGGCCGCTCGGCTGGGCGGCCGCCATCGCCGGCTGGGACCTCATCTACTACGGCAACCACCGCATGATGCACGAGGTGCGGCTGCTGTGGGCCCACCACGTGGTGCACCACTCCAGCGAGCGCTACAACCTCTCCACCGCGCTGCGGCAGCCGGTGGCCGACGTGCTCGGGGTGTACCTGCCCTACGGCCCGCTGGCCCGGCTGGGGATCCGCCCGGGCCTGATCAGCCAGGCCCGGGGGATCAACCTGCTGTACCAGTACTGGATCCACACCGACACCATCCGGTCGCTGGGCAAGGGGGAGGAGGTGCTCAACACGCCCTCGCACCACCGGGTGCACCACGGCAGCAACGCGAGGTACCTCGACCGCAACCACGGCAGCATCCTCATCGTCTGGGACCGCCTCTTCGGCACCTTCCAGCGGGAGGAGGAGCCGGTGGTCTACGGGCTCACCAAGAACATCGACACCTACAACCCGGTGCGCATCACCGGCCACGAGCTGGTCGACATCGTGCGCGACGTCTCCCGCTCCACCACCTGGCGGGATCGCCTCTCCTTCGTGCTCCGTGGGCCCGGCTGGGCCTACCGCCGCCACGCCGAACGAGCTGCGGGCGGGGTCAGCTGATCCGAGCCACCTGACCAACGGGTCAGGTCAGGTCAGGTCGGGGAAGACCTTGCGGACCTTCTGCCAGAGGTAGTCGCCGTAGGTGCCCTCGAAGGAGAAGGGGTCCTCGCCGTCCCAGCGGGCCCTCGCGGCGGGGATGGGGTCGTGGCCGAGGTGGGGGACGGGGC
>JBPPMN010000127.1:0-8558 GCA_051306055.1 Acidimicrobiales bacterium | reverse complement strand
GGGCTCGACACCTCCGCCGGGCCGGGCTTCTGGACCTGGATCGCCATCGGCTGGGTCACCGGCTCGTGCTGGGCGGCGTTCCGGCTCACCCGATCCCCGGCGGGCGCCCGGCCGGTGGCGTCGTCGAACAGCGCACCGAGCACCAGGCCGCCGACCGCCCCGATCACCCGCAGCGTGATGGTGAGCCGCACGTAGTAGGTGATGGTGGCCTGGTTGATGGCGGTGATCGCGAGCCCGTGCGACCGAGCCCAGAGGACGACCTCCTTGGGGTCGTCGGCCCGTCGCGTGAACCATCCGACCAGCGCCAGCGCGAAGAGGAGCGTGAAGCCCGCCTGCGCAACGATCGTGGTGCCGTTCACCGCCTCATCCTTTTTGTCACAATGCATTGATACATTGAGACAACCGAACCGTCAACCGCTTGGGGTCGATCCGGAGCGACCGATACCGTCGGCGCCGTGGCGTCTCGCGTGCTGGTGATCGACAACTACGACAGCTTCGTCTACAACCTCGTGCAGTACCTCGGGGAGCTGGGGGCCGAGCCCCTCGTGCACCGCCATGACGAGCTCGGCATCGACGAGCTCGTGGCGCTCGAGCCCGACGCCGTGCTGGTGTCACCCGGTCCCGGGACGCCCGACGACGCCGGCGTGTCGAACGAGGTCATCACCACCTTCGCCGGCACGGTGCCGGTGCTCGGTGTGTGCCTCGGCCACCAGTGCATCGGCCAGGTCTACGGCGGTCAGGTGGTGCGGGCGCCGCAGGTGATGCACGGCAAGACCTCACTGGTGCGCCACAACGACTCTGGTGTCTTCGCCGGACTGCCGCAGCCGCTCGAGGCCACCCGCTACCACTCCCTCATCGTCGACCGGACCTCGGTGCCCGACTGCCTCGAGATCACCGCCGAGACCGACGACGGCATCGTGATGGGCCTGCGCCACAAGGAGCTGGCGGTGGAGGGCGTGCAGTTCCACCCCGAGTCGATCCTCACCGTGGCCGGCCACGACCTCCTGCGGAACTTCCTGGGGTTGGGCGCCGGCGTCTGATCGGGAGGGTGACCGGCCGAGGCCGTGTCAGCCGTCGATCACCGGCGCTTCCACGAAGCGGCCCACCACGATCGTGACCTCGCTGCCCAGCAGCGCGGTGGCGTTGCCGGCCGGGTTCTGGGAGATGACCCGCCCGTTCTCGGCCGGGTTGGCGGTGTCCTGCTCTTGCACCACCGGGCTGAACCCGGCGCCCGACAGGGTGTTGATGGCGTTGGCCTCGGTGAGGCCCACCACCGACGGCACGGTGCCCTCCGCTGGTCCGCTCGACACCACGACGGTGACAGCACTGCCGCGGGGCGCCAGCGCCTCAGGGGCGGGATCGGTGCGGATCACCCGTCCCTCCTCCACCGTGTTCGAGGGCTCCTCGGTCTGGGTGACCGTGAAGCCGGCCTGGCCCAGGAGGTTGGAGGCCTCGGCGATGGTGCGGCCGATCACGTCGGGGACGGGGCGGTCGGCGGGGCCGATCGACACGATCAGCAGCACCTCGGAGCCGCGCGGCGCCTCGTCTCCGGGGCCTGGCTGCTGGTCGACGACCTGGCCCACGGGCGCCTCTTCGTCGTTGATCTCCTCCACGCGCACGGTGAAGCCCTCGGCGGTCAGCAGCTGCCGGGCCTGCTCGAGCTGGGAGTCGATGACGTCGGGCACCGGGATGGCCTCGGCCCCTGCGCTCACCCGCAGGGTGACCCTGGACCCTTCGTCGACGATGGCGCCACCAGCCGGTGACTGGTCGAAGACGTTGCCCTCCGGCTCGTCGTCGTTGGCCTCAGTCTCGATGACCACCTCGAAGCCGAGGTTGTCGAGGATTCCCTCGGCCTCCGCCACGGGCACCCCCACCACCCGGGGCACCTCGACCTGGGCCACCTCGGGGTCGTCGTCCTGCCCGACGCCCAGCGCCTGGGCCAGCAGGAAGAGCATCCCGGCCAGCAGCGCGAGCAGCACCACGAGGGCCACGATGAACAGGCCCGACGAGCGCTTCGGCTCTTCCTCCTCGTCGTCGTAGTAGGCGGCTGGCACCTCACCCGTGTTGTGGGCGGCGGGCACGGCGGTGGTGGCGGCCACCACGCTGGTGGCGCCGGGGTCGACCGGCGGGGCCATGACGGGCTCGGCCAGGATGCGGTTGCCCTCGCGGAAGCGGCGCAGGTCGGCGCGGAGGTCTTCGGCCGACGGGTACCGGTTCACCGGGTTCTTGGCCAGGCACTTGAGGATGATCGCCTCGATGGCCACCGGCAGCTCGACGTTGTGGTGGCGGGGCGGGACGGGCGGGTCCTGCACGTGGCGGTAGGCGATGGCCACCGGTGAGTCGCCGGAGAACGGCGGGCGACCCACCACGAGCTCGTAGAGCACGCAGCCGAGGGAGTAGATGTCGGAGCGAGGGTCGACCGACTCGCCGCGTGCCTGCTCGGGAGAGAAGTAGGTGGCCGTGCCCATCACGGTGCCGACCTGGGTGAGGTCGTCGTCGGCGTCGGCGGCCATGGCCCGGGCGATGCCGAAGTCGGCCACCTTCACCTGGCCGGAGGCGGTGACGAGCACGTTGCCCGGCTTGACGTCGCGGTGGACCACGCCGTTGCGGTGGGCGAACCCGAGGGCGGCGGCGACATCGGAGCCGACGTCGGCCACGCGGTCGGGGTGGAGCGGGCCCTCGGCCTTGAGGATCTCCGACAGCGTGCGACCGTCGACGTACTCCATCACGATGAAGTAGGTGTTGTCGGCCTCGCCCCAGTCGTAGACACCCACGATGTTGGGGTGGTTGAGGTTGGCTGCGGCGGTGGCCTCCCGCCGGAACCGCTCCACGAACGACGGGTCGGTGGCGAACTCCGGGAACAGCACCTTCACGGCGACGGGACGGTCGAGGAGCTGGTCGCGGGCCAGGAACACCTCCGCCATGCCTCCCCGGCCGAGACGGCGGTGGAGCTCGTAGCGGCCGTTGAAGACAGTGGGTCCTGGGTCCGACATGCGGGGTGCAGCCTACCGACGCGCGACTCGCCCGAAGGACCAACCCGGCTCGGACGGGGCGGTCACGGCTGGAGGTAGGCGGCCATCAGGGCCTGGGCGATGGGCGCCGCCACCCGGCCGCCGGTCTGCTCGCTGGCGCCGTCCTGGCCCTCGATGATGACGGCCACCGCGATGCTGGCCGGTTCCCCGGGCGGGCCGCCGAAGCCCACGATCCAGGCGTGCGAACGGGGTGGATCGGTGCCCAGCTGGGCCGTGCCCGTCTTGCCGCCGACGGTGAAGCCAGGGACGGCGAGGCGGGTGGCGGTGCCGCTCTCCACCACGCCCACCATGGCCGTGCGCAGGAGCTCGGCGGTGCCGCGGTCGACGGCGTTGCGCCACACGTCGGGCTCGTAGGTGTCGACGATGTTGCCGTCGGGGTCGCGGACCTCACGCAGCACGTGGGGCGTCATCACGTTGCCGTCCTCGTTGGCGATGGCACCGGCGGCCATGGCCATCTGGAGCGGCGTGGCCGACACCTCGAACTGGCCGATGGCCGACTGGGCCAGCGCGGGCAGGTTGCGCTCGAAGTCGGTGGGGAAGTTCGACCGGGCCGGGGCGGGGAGGTCGATGGGGACCTCGGCGTTGAAGCCGAAGTCCTCGGCGGTGTCGATCATCGCTTCGGGCCCGGTCTCCACCCCCATCTGGGCGAAGGCGGTGTTGCAGGACACGCGCAGGATCTGCAGGAGCGAGCCGCCGCACGACGAGCCGCCGAAGTTGCGCAGGGGCCGCGTGGTGCCGGGCGCGGTGTAGCCGGTGCTGACCGGGTAGCTGGGCTCGTCGACCGTCACCGCGCCGCTGGTGAGCCCCGCCGCCGCGGTGACGATCTTGAAGGTGGAGCCAGGGAAGAAGCGGTCCTGATAGGCGCGGGACAGGCGCGGCTTGTCCTCCGAGGCGTCGAACAGCGCAGCCACCTGGGCGGCCTGGGCGGTGTCGTGGTCGGCCAGGAGGTTGGGGTCGTAGCTGGGGAACGACACCATGGCCAGGATCTCGCCGGTGCGGGGGTCGATGGCCACCACCGAGCCCTCCCGCTCGCCGAGCTGCTCGGTGGCGATCCGCTGGAGGTCGGCCCGCACCGACAGGGTGAGGTCGCCGGTGCGCTCCTTGTCGACGAAGAGGTCGGTGAGGTCCTGGAAGGTGAGGTCGAGCGTGCGGCCGGCCAGCTCGTCGTTGTAGGTGCGCTCCACACCTGAGCTGCCCAGGGTGAAGCTGTAGAAGCCGGTGATGTGGGCGAAGGTGGCCCCCTCCGGATACTGGCGCTGGAGCTCGAAGCGCCCCTCGGACGGCACCGACTGGGCGATGACCACGCCGTCGGCGGTGGTGACCGAGCCGCGGGGCTCGTTGAAGTCGCGCAAGATCTCGCGGGTGTTGTTGGGGTTGTCGTTGAGCTCGGCGGCCTGGAAGACGGTGAGGCGGTTGAGCTGGACGAACAGCACCGCGAAGCACACCATCAGACCGATGCCGACGGCGCGGATCTGACGGGTCATGCCGGCACCGCCTCGCGGCCGGGGGCGCGGTCGGCGGCGCGGCGCGCGGCGTCGTCGGAGATGCGCACGAGGAGGCCGAGCAGCACGTAGTTGGCGATCAGCGACGAGCCGCCGTAGGACACGAAGGGCAGCGTGATGCCGGTGAGGGGGAGCACGCGCATCACCCCGGCCATGATGATGAACGACTGCACGCCGATGAGCACGGTGAGACCGGTGGCGAGGAGGCGCTCGAAGGCGATGTCGGAGCGCATGGCGATGCGCAGGCCGGCGCCCACCAGCAGCAGGTAGGCCATCAGCACGGCCGAGGCGCCGAGCAGGCCGAGCTCCTCGCCGATGGCGGCGAAGATGAAGTCGGTCTCGGCCAGGGGGATCCGGCCGGGGCTGCCCAGGTTGAGGCCGGTGCCGGTGAGCCCGCCAGCGGCGAAGGCGAACTGGGCCTCCACGATCTGGAAGCCGTCGCCCTTCGGGTCCTGCCAGGGGTCGAGCCAGATGTCGACCCGCTGCTGGACGTGCTCGAACTGGGTGTGGGCGAACGCCGCGCCTCCGGCGAAGAGGAGGACGCCCACCACGAGGTAGGTGGCCCGCTCGGTGGCCACCCACAGCAGGGCCACGAACAGGGCGAAGAAGAGCAGGGAGCTGCCGAGGTCCTTCTGCGACACCATCACCACCAGCGACACGCCCCACGCCAGCAGGACGGGGCCGAGGTGCTTGGGGTCGGGCAGCGGGATGGGGCCGAGGCGCCGGCTGCTGACGGCGAGAAGCTCGCGCTTCTCCACCAGGTAGGAGGCGAAGAACAGGGCGAGGAGGATCTTGGCGAACTCCCCGGGTTGGAAGTTGATCGGGCCGATCTTCACCCAGATGCGGGCGCCGAAGTACTCGCGACCGATGCCCGGCACCAGCGGCAGCATGAGCAGGGCGAGGCCCATGAGGCCGAGCGTCCAGCGGTAGCGCTCGAGGTCGCGGACGCGTCGCACCACCACGATGGTGGCGATGAACGCGCCGATGCCCACTGCGATCCAGCCCGACTGCAGCCCGGCCAGCCCGTCGGGTTCGGCCTGGGCCTCGTCGAGGCGCACGATGAACACGTAGCCCAGCCCGTTGAGCAGACCGGCGATGGGCACGAGCGTGCCGTCGGCGAAGGGAGCGAAGCGACGGATGGCGAGGTGGGCGGCCAGCTGGAGGCCCAGCACGATGGCCAAGAAGGGCCCGATGTCGGCGGGGATGGTGGCATCGCGGGCCAGAGAGGCCAGGAGGTAGGCGCCGACGGTCACCAGCGTGCCCAGCACGATGAGCCCCAGCTCGGTGTTCCGGCGGATGGAGCGCATCTACGGGACCGCAGTGGTGGAGGTGGTGGTGGAGGTCGTCGAGGTGGTGGTCGTGGTGGTGGGAGTGGCGTCGTCGATCTGCTCCTCGAGGTTGGCGACGAAGCGCTCGGCATCGCCCCGGCTCGACTGCTCCACGCCGTCCTCGATGCGGGACACCGCCCGGGCGGGGACGTCGTCGCGCTCGATGCCCGTGGCATCGACCAGCGCAGGTTCGATCCAGAGCAGGCCCCCGGGCCGGCCCCGGAAGATGGCCACCTCGTCGTCGGCGTCGAAGCCCACGTAGTAGGTGCTCGTGCCGTACCACTGGATGGTGGCGAAGGCCCCGCCGATCACGGCCAGCACGAGCACCGTGAACGCGGCGACGCGCCAGGTGAAGCGCGAGCGGGGCCCGCGCGCCGCCTTGCGGGCAGCGCGGCGCTCCCGGCGGCTCGGCTCGGCGGAGGTGAGGACCGACTGCAGCTGCTCGTCGCTGAGACCCTCGGCCTCTGCCTCGCTCAGGGCGGTGGAGAAGCCGGCCAGGTCGGCGTCCTCCTCCCGTGCCGCGGAGGACAGTCCGCTGGGGGCCCCGGCCAGGGCACTGGACGCGGCTTCGGCCACGCCGCCGTCGTCGACGACGTCGAGCACCACCACGGTGATGTTGTCGCGCCCGCCGCCGTCGTTGGCCAGCCGCACCAGCTCTTCGGCCACCTCCTGCGGGTCGCCGAGGCGGCGGAGCACGGCGCTGATCTGGTCGGCGCCGACCTCGTTGAAGAGGCCGTCGGAGCACAGCAGGTAGCGGTCGCCCTCGACCGGGTCGATGGGCCAGAGGTCGACGTCGACGGTCTCGTAGATGCCCAGCACCCGGGTGACGATGTTGCGCTGCGGGTGGACCTCTGCCTCCTCCGCCGAGATCCGGCCGTCGCGCACGAGGTCGGCCACCACGCTGTGGTCTTCGGTGAGCTGGGTGAGCTCGCCCGCTCGGTGGAGGTAGGCGCGGCTGTCGCCCACGTTGGCGATCAGGAGCTGCATCCGGCCGGCCTGGTCACCGTCGCCGGCCGGGGCCTCCTGCGGCACCAGGGCCGCCGCGACCACCGTGGTGCCCATGCCCTGCAGGGCGGGGTCGGCCTCGCCGGAGTTGCGGATCCGGTGGTTGGCCACCGCGATCGCATCGAGGAGCGACTCGGCGGTGGGGTCGCGGTAGGAGACCTGGAGCGTCTCGACGGCGAGCTGTGAGGCCACCTCGCCGCCCTGGTGGCCGCCCATGCCGTCGGCCACCACCCAGAGGTTGCGGTCGGGCAGCAGCACGAAGCTGTCCTGGTTGATGCTGCGCTGGCGCCCGACGTGGGAGGCGCCGCCGGCCCGCAGGACGAGGCGGCTCATGTGCTCAGCTCCAGCACGGTGTTGCCGATCTGCAGCTTGTCGCCGCGCTGCACCACCATCGGGCCGGTGACCTTGCGGCGGTTGAGGTAGGTGCCGTTGGTGGACCCGAGGTCTTCCACGTAGACCTGTCCGTCGCGCTGGAACACCCGGGCGTGCAGCTGCGAGGCGTAGGTGTCCTCGATGGTGACCTGGCACCCGGCGGCACGGCCCACGGTGATCTCGTCGCCCAGCGGATAGGAGCGGCCTTTGAGCTCGGGTGGCGCAACTAGCCGCAGCACCGGCGGTGCGTGCTTGCCCTTGGCCACCCGCTTGGCGGCCTTGGCCCGCTTCGGCCGCGGTGGCGCCTCAGTGGTGGCGGCAGGGTTGACCTCGGCCCAGACGGCTCGCATGACCCGCAGGAAGAACAGGTAGAGGAGCAGCAGCAGGAAGATCTTGAGCAGGTTCAGCAGCTGGTCGGGCACGGCTACGAGGCCTCGAACCGCATGCGGGTGTTGCCGAAGGAGACCTCGTCGCCGTCCTCCAGCTCCTGGGTGGTCACCCGCACACCGTTCACCTTCGTGCCGTTGGTGGAGCCGAGGTCGACCACCACGAACCGGTCGCCCTGGGGCCGGATCTCCGCGTGGTTGCGGCTCACGTTGGGGTCGGCCAGCACGAGGTTGGACTCCGGGTGCCGGCCTACGGAGATGACCGACTCGGTGAGCGAGAAGCGATCGCCCGACGGCAGCACGATGGATCCGGCACCGGCCCCACCTTCCCCCTCCACCATGCGCCCCGTGATCTGGAAGGCGCCGGTGCGCAGCCGGCCGTCGACCTCGAGGTGCACCTCGACGGGGCCCATGAAGGCGTAGCTCTCGTCGCGCGCGTGCTCGCGGGCGGCATCGGCCAGCTCGCGGGCCAAGCTGTCCTGCACACCCTCGAACTGCTCGAGGTCCGACTCCGACAGGTGCACCACGAAGTCGTTGGGCACGAGCGTGGCGCCCCTGACCCCGACGGAGCGGTTGTCGTCCATCTCCCGGATCAGGCGGCGACCCAGCTCCACGGGGCGCAGGCCGCTCTTGAAGGCGCGAGCGAAGGCGCCCTCCACCATGCGCTCCAGCCGCCGTTCGAACCCTCGGATTCCCATCGCCGCCGAGGTTACCGGGATCGCCGGAGCCGCTTCGCTCGATCTGGTGGTCGTTCGGCTGGGGCGCGGGCAGGAGGGGGCGCTACCATCTCCCTCTCCACTCGGGCGAGTGGCGGAATTGGCAGACGCGCTGGCTTCAGGTGCCAGTGAGGGAAACCTCGTGGGGGTTCAAGTCCCCCCTCGCCCACTCTGTGTGATGTCGCGAGACATCTGCAAGGACCGAACCTGCAGTCAG
>JBPPMN010000093.1:0-8253 GCA_051306055.1 Acidimicrobiales bacterium | reverse complement strand
CGCCGCCCCCGCCGCCCTGGGTGGTGGTGGGCGCAGGCGGTGCGGTGGTGACCGGTGCGGGCGGCGCGGTGGTGACCGGTGCAGCCGGCGCGGTGGTGGGGGTGGTGCCACCGCCCCCGCTGGGCCGGCGGGGGCGACCGCCGCCGCCTCGGGGGTCGATCTCGGCGTCGACCCGCAGGAAGCGGCTGCTGCGGTTGGCCCGCTCCGGCTCGGCGAAGTCGAGCTCGGGGAGGCCCTCGTGCCAAGAGGTCATGAACCGACCCCAGATCTCAGCCGGATAGGAGCCACCCGTGATGCCCGTGCCCGCGATGCGCACCTCGAAGTTGTCCTCCGGCGCACCGATCCACACGGCGGTGGCCAGGTAGGGCGTGAAGCCCACGAACCATGCGTTGCCGGCGTTCTGCGCGGTGCCGGTCTTCCCCGCTGCGTGCTGGCCGGGGACGCGGGCCCGGGTGCCGGTGCCGCTCACCACGTTCTGCTCGAGCACCTCTGCCGCCAAGCGCGCGCTCTGGGCCGACGATGCCCGCCGAGCGCTCGGTTCGTGCTCGATCAGGACCCGTCCGTCGGGCGCGTCGACCCGATCGATGTAGTACGGCTCGTGGAACATGCCATCGGCCGCGATCGACGCCACCGCGGCGGCCATGTCGATCGGGTACACCTCCTTGGTGCCGAGGGGCATCGACACCACGTCTTCCAGGGTGGTGGTGATGCCCATCTTCCGGGCCTGGTCGATCACCTTGGGGATGCCGACGATCTGGCCCAGCCGCACGTAGGCGCAGTTGGACGAGCGGAGGGTCTGGCTGGTGATGGTGCCGCCCCCGCCGCCGCTGTTGCCGAAGTTCTCCACGATGTAGGGATCGGGCACCAGGCCGGGGATGCCCGTGAACGAGCAGGGGCCGCTGCCGCTGACCGAGTCGGAGGGCAGGTAGCCGTTCTCGAGCAGGGCCATGAGCACGAAGATCTTGAAGGTCGACCCGCCCGAGCGACCCACGCCCTGGGTGGTGACGTTGAACTTGTCGACCTCGAACCCCGAGCCGCCGACCATGGCCCGCACCGCTCCGGTCCCCGGCTCGACCGACACGACGGCGCCGGTGGCGTTGCGGGGCTCGCCGGTGAGCGGGTGGGGCGCGATGGGCACGAGGCCCGGGGGTGTGCCCTCCGGCGCCACCTCGGCCAGCACGTCGTTGCGGGAGATGGTGGCCAGCAGCTGCGCCCGAGGATCCAGCGTGGTGTGGATGCGCAGCCCGCCGCGGAAGATGCGGTACTCGCGCTCCTCCCGAGTGGCCCCGAGGCGAGGGTCGTCGAGGAGCAGCTGCTTGACCTCCTCCACGAAGTAGCCCTCCCGGCGAGGCAGGACCTGGCTGATCTCGGTGGGGATCGGCGCCACCGAGCGCACATAGGCCATCTCCTCGAGGGTGAGCTTGCCCACCTTGACCATGCGATCGAGCGCCAGGTCGCGGCGAGCCAGCGACTCCTCCGGGTTGCGGATGGGGTCGAAGGCCGACGGGTTGGCGATCATCCCCGCCAGGAAGGCCGACTGAGCCACGTTGAGCTCCTCGACGCTCACGTTGAAGTACGTCTCGGCGCCGGCCTGCACCCCGTAGGCGCCATTGCCGAGGTACACGATGTTGAGGTAGCGCTCGAGGATCTCGTCCTTGCTCATGATCTCCTCGAGCCGACGCGCCAGCACCGCCTCTCGGGCCTTGCGGCCGATGGTCTGCTGGTCGCCGAACTCGGCCTTCACCACCTGCTGCGTGAGGGTGGAGCCGCCCTGCACCACGTTGCCCTGGTCGACGTTGCGGACCAGCGCCCGCAGGGTCGAGCGCACGTTGACGCCGTCGTGGGCGAAGAACTCGGCGTCTTCCACGGCCAGCACGGCGTCGATCGTGTGCTGAGGGATCTGCTCGAGTGGGACGGGCTGGCGGTCGATCTCCGCCTGGAGGGTCGTGAGGAGCGACCCGTCGGATGCGAACACGTACGAGCGCTGGTCGAGCGGGCCCAGCTTGATGTCGGGGTCGGTGGAGGAGCCGGCCTCTGACAGCTCCCGAGCGGCCGGCACGAGGGCCACCCCGACGCCGGCCAGGCCCACGCCGGCCAGGGCGATGACGACGGCGAAGCGGGAGAGGAGGCGCACGAGAGAGAGGTCCCGACCAGGCGGCCGAGCAACCTGAGCGTACCGCTGCTCGCTCGGTCCTAGTCCTCGGCCACCAGCGCGGCGGGCAGGGGTCGTCGGTGCACGATGGTGAGGGCCTGCACCGCGCGGGTGAGGGCCACGTACAGCAACCGTCCCCCGGCGCCGTCGTCGTAGAACGCCGCCGGCTCCACCACCACCACGGCGTCGAACTCCAGACCCTTGGCCTCGACCGGGTCCAGCACCGCCACCGCGCCGTCGAGCCGACCGGTACCGCTCCGGCGGTCGACCCCCGCCGCGGTCAGGGCCGTGTCGACCTCGGCCAGCACCTCGTGGGGGACCACCACCCCCACCGATGTCCAGCGGGCGGCCAGCGCCGCCACCTCGGCAGCCACCGCCTCCCCGATCGAGTCGCGGGCCTGGACCGCCCTCGGCGGGTGGCCGTCGGTGCGCACCGAGCCCGTCGGCGTGACGGTGGGGGCCACCACCGGCAGCAGCCGGTTGGCCACCTCGAGGATCGGGCCGGGGACGCGGTAGCCCAGCGAGAGCTCCTCGATGCTGGCGTTGGGCGGGTCGCCCAGGTGGCGCACCACGTCGCTCCAGCTGGCCACCCCTCCAGGGGCCGTGGCCTGGGCCAGGTCGCCCAGCACCGTCATCGAACGGGACGGGCACCGGCGAGCGATGGCTCGCAGCTCCATGGCGGAGAGGTCCTGCGCTTCGTCGACCACCGCGTGCCCGTAGGTGCGACCCGGTCCGTCGAGGCGCGCCGTCATCTCCTCGAGCAGCACCAGCTCGGGGAGCGACCATCGCTCCTCCTCCACCCGTCGACCGGAGGCGGGACGCAGCAGCAGCGCCTGCTCCTCGGCGTCGAGCACGCCGTCGGCAGCGGCCGCCAGGAAGCGTCGGTTCGTGAGCAGCCGGCGAAGCAGCGTCGGCGCAGCCACCGCCGGCCACAGCCGCGACAGGGCGGAGGTCAGCTCCCGGTTCGAGCGCAGCTCGGCCTCCAGCTCCGCGGCCAGGCCCGGGTCGTCGTCTCGGCGAGCCAGCGCACCCAGCGCCACCAGCCGCCGGACCCGCGCCCGCAGAGCGGCCCGCCCGACCGTGTGGGTGACGTCGCGAGCGACGATCTCGTCCACCGCCGCCTGGAGGACTTCGGCCGGGATGCGCACCCGACCCGACGACGTGGCCACCTCGAGGTCGTCGGCCTCCTTGATCTGGGATCGGAGGGCCCGGGCGACCACGACGGCCATCCGCTCGTCGCCCTTGAGCCGGGCGACAGGGGCCGGGTCCTCCCGACCGACCTGGTCGCCCACCAGGCGCTGCACGGTGGTCTGGCGAGCCGCCGCCTCACCCAGCGACGGGAGCACCTGGGCGATGTAGCGCAGGAACAGCGGGTTCGGGCCCACGATAAGCACTCCCTCGCGATCCAGCCGCGTGCGGTGCTCGAAGAGGAGGAAGGCCGCCCGGTGGAGCCCGACGGCGGTCTTGCCGGTGCCCGGCCCGCCCTGCACGACCAGGCAGGTGGCGAGCGGCGACCGGATCACCACGTCCTGCTCGGCGGCGATCGTGGCGACGATGTCGCGCATCTCGCCGGTGCGCTCGCGCTCGAGCTCGACGAGCAGCGGGTCGGGGATGCCCCCGTGGTGCGCGGCATCGACGCTGTCCGGGTCGTCGAACACCTCGTCGAAGAGATCGTCGACGTGCTGACCGGTCATCAGGAAGCGACGGCGACGGCGCAGGTCGAGCGGGTCGGCGGCGGTGGCCCGGTAGAAGGGTGTGGCCACCGGGGCGCGCCAGTCGACCACCACCGGGTCGCCCCGGTCGTCTTCCACGTGGCGCCGCCCGACGTACCAGCAGTCGCCGGCCTCGTCGTCGAGGCGACCGAAGCTGAGGCCCGCGACGTCGACGTCGAGCGTGCGGAGTCGAGCCTGCAGGTGCGCCTGGGCGATGGCCGCGTCGACGGCCTGAGCGGCGGAGTCAGCCACCTCGGTGGCGGCCAACGTGCGGGCTCGCATGGCGGCGAGGTGCTCGTAGGCGAGGGTCACGTAGGCCTGCTCGTCGGCCAGATCGGGATGGGACATGCGGGCTCCTCGGACGCGCGGCGACACCCCCGACCGGCGACGGACGGGGGTGGGAGGGGACGAGGACGGTAGCCGACCGCCGGGTAGCGTGCCCGACCATGGCCCACCAACGACGCTTCCGCTTCGGGATCCAGCTCTCCACCGCCACCTCCGGTGCCGACTGGGCGGCCCAGGCCCGCAAGGCCGAGGACCTCGGGTACTCCACGCTGTTCCTCCCCGACCACTTCGGCGACCAGCTGGCCCCCATCCCGGCGCTGATGGCGGCCGCCGACGCCACCACCGAGCTGAAGGTCGGCGCGCTGGTGTTCGACACCGACTACACGCACCCGGTCGTGCTGGCCAAGGAGCTGGCCACCATCGGCGTGCTCTCCGGCGGGCGCCTCGAGGTGGGCCTCGGCGCCGGCTGGATGAAGAGCGACTACGACCAGTCGGGCATCCCGATGGATCCGCCCGGGGTGCGGGTGTCGCGGATGGTCGAGGGCATCCAGGTGCTGAAGGGCTGCTTCGGGGCCGGCGCGTTCTCCTACGAGGGCGAGCACTACACGATCACCGGCTACGACGGGCACCCGAAGCCGCACCAGTCCCCGCCCCCGCTGATCATCGGCGGCGGTGCCAAGCGAGTGCTCTCCATCGCCGGCCGCGAGGCCGACATCGTGGGCATCAACCCGTCGATCCACAGCGGCCAGGTCGACGCCGCCGCCGCCCAGAACGGCGCCTCGGCCGAGACCGACCAGAAGCTGGCCTGGGTGCGCGAGGCGGCCGGTGATCGATACGCCGACCTGGAGATCAACATCCTGCAGTTCGCCGCCATCGTCACCGACGACCGCCAGGGCACCGCCGAGATGATGGCGCCGCTGTTCGGGCTCCCGCCCGAGGAGCTCGAGGCCTACCCCCACACCTGCATCGGCACGGTGGAGGAGATCGCCGACTCGCTGCGGGCTCGTCGGGAGCGATGGGACGCCTCCTACTTCGTGTTCCAGGGGGTCGAGTCGATGGACGCCATGGCTCCGGTCGTCGCCGCCCTCCGCGACACCTGAGCCGGTGACCGACCACGACGAGGTGCGCCTGGCCTTCGCGGGCGCCGGATGGATCGCCGCGGTGCACGGCTACGCCATCGACCACGTACCCGGGCTCACCATCTCGAAGGTGGCCTCCCGCGACCCGGCCCGGGCCGCCGAGGCCGCCGAGCGCGTCGGCGCCGACGCCTGCACCTACGACGAGCTCCCCGCCGGGGCACAGGGCGTGGTGGTGTGCACGCCCCCCGCCCAGCACGCCGAGCACGCCCTCAGCGCGGTGCGGGGAGGCGCCGGTGCGCTGGTGGAGAAGCCGCTGTGCACCACCCTCGCCGACGCCGACGCCCTCGTCGCGGCCGCCGAGGCGGGCGGCCAGATCGCCTACGCCGAGAACCTCGTGCACGCGCCCGCCGTGCGCCTGGCCATCGCCCACGCGGCCGAGATCGGCCCGCTCGACCTCCTCGAGGTGCGGGCACTGCAGTCGCGGCCCACGTGGGGCGACTTCCTCACCGAGAGCTGGGGCGGCGGCGTCCTGTTCGACTTGGGCGCCCATCCGCTGGCCATCGCGCTCCTGCTGGCCGCCCCGGCCCGGCCCATCGAGGTGCGGGCGGTGCTCGAGGGCGCCGACGACCACCCCGTCGACGAGCACGCCGAGATGCTCGTGCGCTTCGACACCCACCTGGTGGCCCGCATCACCACCAGCTGGCGCAGCGATCAGCCGCAGTGGGACGCCCAGGCGTCCTCGCCGGAGGGCGTGGTGCGCCTCGAGCTGATCCCGGCGCTGCGACTCGAGCGCAACGGCACCGAGGTGACGCTGCCCGGCATCCCGGAGGGCGTGCCTCGCCAGCTCGAGGAGATGGGCTACCTCCCGCAGGTGGAGTCCTTCGCCCTCGACCTCCGAGACGGTCGCTCACCCGAGCTGGGTGCCGCGTTCGGTCGCACGATCCTCGACCTCACCTGCGCGGCATACGCCTCCGCCGGCAACGGTGGCGACTGGGTGCCCCTTCCCTTCGCCGGGCCGCGCGGCCGCACGCCGCTGGAGCTGTGGCGAGGCGGATGACCCACCCGCTCGGCGATCCCACTGCGGTGGCCACCGCGTGGATGGACCGCTCGTGGGACGACGAGGCGTCGCTGCTGTGGAACCCGGCCGGCGCCTTCGACGAGGTGGCCCCGCCCCGCACCGTGCACCTGGTGCGCGAGACCGGCTGGTACGCGCTCGGGCTCCTGCGTCGAGATGCGCCCGGCGACCGGGCGCGGGCCGAGCGCGCCCTCGCATCGGTCCTCGACCACCAGTACGACCAGCCGGGGAGTCCTTGGCACGGCTCGTTCGTGCGCTTTCCCGAATGGCCGGCCCCTCGACCCGGGGCGATCGAGTGGGTCGACTACGACCCCAACTGGCGCCAGTTCGTGGGCACCGCGCTGGCCGTGATGCTCACCGACCTGCCCTTCCCGCCCTCGCTGGCAGAGCGGGCCCGGGCCGCCATCGCCCTCGCGGTGGCCGGCGAGCCCCCCGACCGGGTGCCGCCGACCTACGCCAACATCGCCCTGCTGCGGGCCTGGCTGGACGTCTGGAGCGGGCACGGCGACCTCGCCTACGCCGAGTCCGTGAGCGCCGCCTTCCACCGCCACGGCTGCTTCACCGAGCACAACTCCCCCACCTACTACGGCATCGACCTGCTGGCCCTCGGGCTGTGGCAGCGGTCCGACGCCCCCGCTCGGCTCCGCGAGCTGGGTGCCGGGATCGAGCAGGCCCTGTGGACCGACGTGGGCCGATGGTGGCACGCCGGCCTCGGCAACCTCTGCGGCCCGTTCTCGCGCGCCTACGGCATGGACCTGCACCGCTATGTCACCGGGCTCTCCCTGGCGCTGTGGGTGGGTGACGTCGTGGACGACCCTCCCCTGCCGCCGCTCGACGCCGACCGGATCGAGCACGGCCACGACCTCTGCGTCGCGCCGATGCTCCAGCACCTCGGGGTGCGCCCACCCGCCGCGGCTCTCGCACCGTTCCATCGCTTCCCCGGCCCGCACCTCGTGCAGCAGGAGGTCGACGACGCACCGGACCGGCTGGCCACCGGATGGCTGGGCGACGACGTGATGCTCGGTGCCGAGCGCCATGCCTACGGCCCGCAGGCCCGCGGGCAGTACCACCCGGCCACGGTGCACTGGCGCCTCCCTGATGGCGGGGTGGGTTGGCTGCGCCTGGTGCACCACGGCCCCACCGAGGGGGAGGTCACCGAGGGCCGGCTCATCGCGTCCTGCCGGCCGCACGCCCGGCGGGGTCCCCAGCCCCTCCGCTGGGAGAGCGCCGTACCACCGCTCGACGTCAGCGCCGATCGGTGGACGTTCCCCGGCCTCACCCTGGCCGCCACCACCGACGGAACCGTGACGTCAGTCGACGGCACGGTGACGGTCGAGCCCGCCACCGGGGGCAGCACCACCGTCGCGCTCACCGTGATCTGACCGCCTCCGGGGCCTCAGGCCGGGTGGCGCCGGGCCCGCAGCACGATGTCGTCGATGTGGTGGTGCGCCGAGGCCGACCCGGGCGGGCGGGGTCGGTCTCGTGGACGACGATGTCCCAGTGCCGTCGCAGCCCTCGACGGCCCCGCCGAGCTCCTCATGATCTTCGACCGCGACGGCCAGCGAGCCCACGTCCACCAGGAGCCCGCCGGGTAGCTCCGGACACCGGAGGGCTGTCATACCCCTCTGGGATGATTGGGGGCATGTTCGAGGCGTTGGCTGGGGCCATCGACGAGCTGGAGATCGGGGTCGACGACCGGGAGGTCGCGCTGGCCCTGCGGCTGCGCGACCGGTTCGAAGCGAAGCTGGTGGTGGCGGTTGCCCGCTTCGATGCGGCCGAGCTGTGGGATGTGGACGGGTCGGTGTCGCTCACGGCCTGGCTCCGCCACCGAGGGAACCTCACCAACGCCGACGCCCAGCGCCTCGCCACCGCCGCCCGCAAGCTCCGGTCCTGCCCCCACACGCTCGACGCCTGGGTGGCGGGACGACTCGACGGCGGCCAGATCGCCGT
>JBPPMN010000081.1:0-18031 GCA_051306055.1 Acidimicrobiales bacterium | reverse complement strand
CTGGACGGTGATGTTCTCGCCCGACCTCGACGACTCGCCCTACGGCACCTCGGCCGGGCCCCAGCCCCATCCCGATGCCCGCTTCGCGCTGCTGCTGTGCGACGGCAGCATCGTGCGGGCCATCTGGGTGGCACCCGACGACGTGGTCGACCTCGATGCGGTGGCCCGCGACGAGGCGCAGCGCTACATCGAGGACGTGCTGGTGCCGGCGGTGGCCATCGGGGTGAACCCGGCGGCCGAGGGGCTGGTCGGGCTGGCGTCGTGGTTCTGGGTGGAGGGCTTCACCGGCACGGCCACCGCGCCGCCGATCAGCGCCTTCGGCCTCACCATCGACGTGCGCCTCAGCTCGGGCACCGTCACGTGGGACTTCGGCGACGGCACCCGTCGGTCGGGCGACCTGGGGCGGGCCTATCCCGAGCCGTCATCGGTGCAGCACACCCACCAGCGCCACGGCACCTACGACGTGGTGGCCGAGATCGACCTGGTGCCCGAGTACCGGGTCGACGGCGGCCCGTGGATCACGCTGCCGAACCTGCAGGCCACGGCGACCGTCGCCCACCCCGTCCAGCAACGGCAAGCCGTCATCACCGACGTCTGACACGCGGCGGTCTGTGAAGAGAAGGCGTGTTCTCGTGCCAGCTTCCGTTCACAGACGACGTCGGGCGACGGCAGGTGGCTGCTGCCTGGGGCGGTCTGTGAAGGGAAGGCGTGCTCCCGTGCCAGCTTCCCTTCACAGAGGGCAGGTCAGCGAGGCTGGGTGGTGTCGTGGTCGACGGCGTCGTCGCTGCGATCGTGGTCGGTCACGTCGGGGTCGAGCTCGTCGGCCTGGGTGCGGAGCTCCTCGGCCTCGGTCTGCTGCTGCTCGGCGTGCGTGCGCTGGGCGTCTGCGTCGCGGGCTTCCTGCTCGGCCTCGAGCTGAGCAGCGCTGGCCTGGGCGGCGCGGGCGTCGGCCTGGGCGGCCTCTCGCTCGGCGTCGAGGTGTGAGGCGTCAGCGACCTCGCGCCGCTCCTGGGCCTCGTTGCGCCGCTCTTCGAGCTTCTGCTCCTTTTGGCGCTGGAGGACGAAGAAGGCGACAGCCACCAGGGCGGCGACGACGACGAGGATGATGATGAGGGTGGTGGTGTCCATGCACGGTGCCGTACCCCGGTGTGCCGCTGGGCACACCGACCACGCCGGTGCGGGGTGACACCGGGGGGTGGCACGGGTGGGGCAGGATGGTCCCGGTGTGGAAGTCCGGGCAGACGATCCTCCATCAGGAGGTGTGGCGAGGACGGGTGTGGGCCGCCCGTCCGCTCATCGTCGTCGAAGACACCGACGAGCAGCTGCTGGCCTGGATCCCGAAGGGCACGGTGCGCAAGACGCCCATCACGCCGCCCGGCCGGCCGGATCCGGCCCTGCGCCGGGACCGGGCTCTCGAGAACCTCGATCACGGAGACTGGGTCCACGGCGAGCACGTGTGGGACGTGTCGAGCCTCTGGGTGCTGCGGCCCGGCGACTGGCATGCGGCGTGGGTGTCGTTCGACGAGGACGGTCAGCACCTCGGCTGGTACGTGAACTTCCAGCGGCCCTTCCGGCGCACCCCGCTCGGCATCGAGTCGATGGACCTGGCCCTCGACATCGTGGTGGAGCCCGACCTCAGCTGGGGTTGGAAGGACGACGACGAGTTCGACGAGATCCTCGAGCGCTCGATCTTCGACGCCGAGACCGGCCAGCGGGTGCGGGAGGAGGCCGCTGCGGTGGTGCAGCGCATCGAGGCCAGCGCCCCGCCCTTCTGCGAGCCCTGGACCTCCTGGCGCCCGAACCCGCGCTGGCGTACGCCCGTGCTCCTCCCGGGCTGGGACGACCCCGACCCCTGACCCAGCGCGCTGCGACGTCGCCGCACCCCTCCCGGCAGCCTGTGTTGGATCCCCGCCATCGCGGCGGCTGTGGAACACAGGCTGAGGTGGCGGCAGGTCCGATCAGCAGCCTGTGTTGGATCCCCGCCATCTCGGCGGCTGTGGAACACAGGCTGGGGTGGGGTGGGGTGCCTGGCTACTCGAAGTCGACGGCGGCGTACTCGGCCAGCTTGGTGAGGCGGTGGCGGGCGTTGACCTCGCGCACCGTGCCCGACTTGGAGCGCATCACCAGCGACTGGGTGGTGGCACCGCGGCTGTCGTAGTGGACGCCCTTGAGGAGCTCGCCGTCGGTGATGCCGGTGGCGGCGAAGAAGCAGTTGTCGCCGGTGACGAGGTCGTCCTTGGTGAGGACGCGGTCGAGGTCGTAGCCGGCGGCGATGGCGGCGTTGCGCTCGTCGTCGTTGCGTGGCCACAGACGGCCCTGCTGCTCGCCGCCCATGCACTTCAGGGCGGCCGCCGCGATCACGCCCTCCGGCGTGCCACCGATGCCGATGAGGAGGTCGGCGCCGGTGTCGGGCCAGGCGGTGGAGATGGCGGCCGCCACGTCGCCGTCGGTGATGAGGCGGATGCGGGCGCCGGTGGCCCGCACCTCGGCGATCAGGTCGTCGTGGCGGGGGCGGTCGAGGATCACCACCGTGATGTCGCGCACGCTCTCGCCCTTGGCCTCGGCCACGGCCCGCACGTTCTCCGTGGGCGACTTCGTGATGTCGATGGCGTGGGCGGCGTCGGCCCCGGTGGCGATCTTCTCCATGTAGACGCAGGGGCCCGGGTCGAACATGGTGCCCCGCTCCGACACCGCGATCACCGAGATGGCGTTGGCCTGGCCCCGTGCGGTGAGGGTGGTGCCCTCCACGGGGTCGACGGCGATGTCGGTGAGCATGGGCGTGCCGTCGCCGATGCGCTCGCCGTTGAAGAGCATGGGCGCCTCGTCCTTCTCGCCCTCGCCGATCACCACGATGCCGTCCATCGGCACCGTGTCGAGCACCACGCGCATGGCGTCGACGGCGGCCCCGTCGGCCCCGTTCTTGTCGCCCCGCCCCATCCAGCGGCTGGCCGCCAGGGCCGCCGCCTCGGTGGTGCGCACCAGCTCGAGGGCGAGGTTTCGGTCGGGCCGCTGCTTGTCGGTCATGGGCCCCGACAGTACCGGACGGCTCCGGTGGGCTCGTAGGCCGACGCGGCGTGCCAGGCTGGAGCGATGGGTGTGCTGCAGCAGCGTGGTGACGACGACGAGGAGCGGGCGGAGTTCACCATCACCGGCCTCGACGACCTCGACTCCGGCGCCGCCGACGACCTGCTCTACGAGCTCGACGAGTGGAGCGACCACGACCGCACGATGCTGCGCGACCGGCTCGAGACGCTGATGCTGCCGCACCGCTGGGAGGACACCACCCTGGTGGTGGCGCCGTCCGACGAGGCGTGGGTGGAGCGGGTCATGGACCAGGTCGAGGAAGACCTCGCCGCTGGTCCGGAGGACGACGACGACGAAGACGTCGTCTACGACCTCAGCGACTGGGACGACGACGCCTGCATGCGCCTGCTCGACTCGCTGGCCGCCGAGCTGATCCCCTACGGGCTCGACGACGACGACCTCATCATCCACGGGGTCGACGAGCGCCGCGTCGACCAGCTGGTGGCGCAGGCCGCTGATCCCTCGCTCGTGCCCGAGGAGGGCCCCGCCGCCACCCTCGAGCTGATGAGCGAGCTGTTCATCGCCGCCGACCGCCTCGCCCACGACCACGACGACCACGAGGGCACCCGCGGGCTGGTCGCGGCCACCGAGCAGGCCGCCGGTGCCGGCCCGCCCTTCGGGATGGATGCCACCTGGTGGCGGGGCGTGGCCACCCAGGCCGGCGAGCTGGCGGCGCTGGTGACGGGCGACGACGCCGAGCCCGAACAGGTGCAGGAGGCGGCCAGCGCGCTGCGCTCCACGCTCCGTCCCTACATCTGACGGGCGCGGCCCGCTGTAGCAGCGCCGGGGGTGGGCGGTAGGTTGGCTCGGTGATCCTGGCCGAGCTCGAGGTCTTCCACTCGCGGCCGATCGCGCCCACGCGGCGGGTGGCCCTCGGGCGCATCCACCTGCCCACCTCACCGGCGCCCGGGTTCGGCGGCATCCTGCTCGGCGGGATCGTGGCCGCCCACATCGACGCCCTCGACCCCGACCTCTTCGACGACCTCCACCGCCTCACCCTCCAGCTGCAGGACGGGCAGCGGATCCCGCAGCCCCGCCTCCGCCACCGCTTCCAGCAGGATCGGGTCGGCCTCACCCGCAGCCAGCACCGGCTGGTGGGGGAGGGGGAGGACCTCGAGTTCGAGTTCGAGCCCAAGGGCGCCCCGGCGCAGCACATCCTGGCCGCCGTCTACGCCGCCGGGCAGCTGCCGCTGGCCGCCCGCGGCCCCGTGATGGACGCCATCCGCAAGGGCATGCGCTGGTCCGGCTCGCTGCACCGAGGCTTCGTGGCCCACCTCTCGGGCCTCGACCGAGGGCGCGACTGGTCGGCCGAGGCCTTCCGGGATCCGGTGCAGTGGGCGCTCGGCGTGCTGGGCCTCACCACGCAAGGCGGCACCGTCTCGGTGCCCGCCCGCGGCGACATCCAACGCCAGTTCCGCGACCTGCTGCGCACCGCCCATCCCGATCACGGCGGCGCCAGCGACGCCGCCGCCCAGCGCATCGCCGACCTCACCGAGGCGCGGCGCATCCTGCTGGCGTCGTGAGCCCTCGCCGGCGTCGGGCGTCGACCCCCTCCGACGTCGGTGCGGCCCTGCTGTTCCCCGGCGCCGGCACCGGGGCCGACCACCCCTCGCTCATCGCGGTGGAGGAGGCGCTGGCGCCGCTGCCCGTCACCCGGGCCGACTTCACCTACCGCAAGGAGGGTCGCAAGGCGCCCGACCGGGCCCCGAAGCTGGTGGCCGCCGTGGTCGACGAGGCGGAGCAGCTGGCGGAGCGCACCGGCGTGGCGCCGGAGCGGATCGTGCTGGGCGGCCGGTCGATGGGCGGCCGCATGTGCTCGATGGCGGTGGCCGACGGGCTGCCGGCGGCCGGCCTGGTGCTGATCTGCTATCCGCTCCACCCGCCGGGCAAGCCGGAGCGGCTCCGGATCGAGCACCTGCCCGCCATCACGGTGCCCTGCCTGTTCCTGTCGGGCACCAAGGACCCCTTCGGCACGCCGGAGGAGCTCGAGCACCACACCGCGTCCATCGCCGGACCGGTCACCCACGTGTGGCTGGAGGGCGCCCGCCACGACCTCCGGGGCCGCGACCAGGAGATCGCCGAAGCCATCGCCACCTGGCTCACCTGACCAACCGTGGTGGGGTCAGGCCTCGGCTTCGGCGAGGATGGCCTGGTAGCCGGGGTCGCGGGCGATCCGGCTGCTGACGCGGAGGGCCATCCCGGGGGGATCGGTCTGGGCGGCCCGGACGAGGTCGACCACCCCGAGCTGCTCGAGGTCGCCCAGGGCCTCCGCCTCTTCGCGGGTGAGCTCGATCTGGGTGACGGGCAGCTGCCGGTCGGCGTAGCCGTCGCGCCAGCCCTCGCCCGGCTCCTGGCACACGTCGTAGGTGGCCAGCCCGGGCCAGCGCTCGAAGACGTCCTGGAACACGACGGCGACCGTGTGGATGCCCTGGATGTAGTCCTCGGCGTCGTAGTCGTCGCCGATGGGCTCCACGTAGATGGCCAGGTGGTCACCCTCGGCGGAGGGCACGTAGCCGCCGCCGGAGCGGTCGATGAGGCCCCCCTGGGAGGTGAGCCGCAGTCCGAGGTCGGCCAGGATCTCGCCGTAGATGGGCTCGATGTCGAAGGGACCCGGCGGAGGGAGCTCGCCGTCGAGCCCGGTGGGACCGGCCGCGGTGGTGTCGCTGGCCGTGGTGTCGCTGCTGGCCGTGGTGGAGGTGGTGTCGTCGACGGCCGCCGTGGTGGTGGTGGGATCGGCGCTGGCGTCTGGGCTGTCGTCGTCGCCGCAGGCCACCACCGTGGTGGTGAGCAGGGCCGCCGCGCCGAGGCTGGCCAGCCGGCGGCTGAAGCTCACGCCAGGATCTCCACCGGGGTGCCGAGGGGCAGCCCGATCTCGTTCACCATGCGGTCGATCACGTCGTTGTTGAGGCGGATGCAGCCCGACGACACGTCGCTTCCGACGCTGCCCGGGTCGTTGGTGCCGTGGATCCCGATCACGCCGGGGCCGCCGTTGAAGCTCTCGAGCACGTTGGAGAACCCGGACAGACCGTAGGCGTAGAGGCCGTAGGGGCCGTCGGGGGTGGGCGGCTGCAGCAGCTCCTTGAGGTAGTAGATCCCGCCGGGGGTGGGACGGTCGCTGCGACCCACGCCCACCGGCTCGTCGACCAGCACCTCTTCGCCGGCGTAGACCCGGATGCGCTTGCCGGTGAGCTCCACCTCGATGCGGTGCTCCACCCGGCTGAGGGTGACGTCGTCGAGGTCGACCCAGCCGGTGCTGCCGTTGGGGCGCACCGGGAGGTACACCTCGGCCCGCTCGTCGTCCTTGCTCTTCACCAGGAAGACGATGGGGATGGTGTCGACCGACGTGTCGACGCCGGAGACGATCTCGCGGTCGGGGGCCTCGGCGTCGACGCTGGTGAACACGTCGATGCGCAGCTCCTTGGCCGTGGCCACCTCGGCCGCGGTGGACGGCGCCGTGGTGGTGGTGGTCTCCGCCACCGTCGTGGTGGTGGGGTCGGGTTCCTCGGCCAGCTCGGGGCGATCGCCGCCGCAGGCGGAGATGACGGTGATGCTGAGGGCGAGGAGCGCCGCGAGGGCGCGCCGGAGGCGAGGGGAGAGGTCGAGCACGGCGGTCAATCTACCTGGGGATCGGTGGCGGGCGACAGCGGGCGCAGCGACTTGGCAGGCGGCTCCGCGTCCTCCGGGTTGAGCTCCTCGAGCTCACGGTGCACGGTCTCCGGGTAGGCCACCAGCACGAGGATGGCCATGGCCAGGGGGCCGATGGCCAGAACGGTGAGCGCCGGCCCGAGCCCGCCCCAGCGCTCCACGAGGTAGCCGGCCACGAACAGCCCCACCACGCTGCCGGTGACGCCGAGGATGGTGATGGCGCCGTTGGCCTTGCCCCGCAGCGAGGTGGGGAACAGCTCCGGTCCGTACACGCCGAGCGACGGCACCACCATCGCCCCGACCACCGCGCCGAGCGCCGACAGCGCCCACATCGGCCAGCCGCTGCTGAGCACCATGGCCACCGTGAAGGCGACACCGCCGATCACGCCGATGGCGCCGACCATGCGGCGACCTCGCGTGTCGGCCAGACGCCCACCGATCACGATGCCGATGCCGCCGGGGGTGTTGGTGAGCAGGGTGAACAGGCTGATCCTCGCCGCGCTGAAGCCGCGCTCCTCACGGAGGAACTCGTTCATCAGCTGGGCGGCCGGAGCGGTGAAGAGCGCCAGCAGCAGGGCCGACGCGGCCAGGAGCCAGAACCGCCTTCCGTGCCCGGCCAGCGGTGCCTGCACGTGGGCGGCGGCGAAGCGCCTGCTCTCGGGGAGGTGGCGGGCGACGAGCGCGACGAGGGGCAGGAAGGCCAGCGGGATCACGAACACGAGGCGCCAGGTGCCCTCGCCGAGGTCGGCCAACGGGAGCGCCCACAGCACCATGCCCACGCCCAGCGCGCCGGTGGCCGACATGAGGCTGATGGCGAAGGCCCTCGAGCCGGCCGGCATCTCCTCCGCGGCCACGATCGTGAGCAGCACCCCGGCGGCGGTCACCAGGCCGCGGACGAGCGACTGGGCGACGCCGATGGCCACCAGGCCGGGCGCCAGCGCGGTGACGGCGGACAGCAGGCAGGCGGCGGTGGTGGCCGCGATGAGCACCTGGCGACGACCCCGGCGGTCGGCCAGCGCGGTGAGCACGAGGGCACCGAGCACGCCGACGCGCACCGCGGCCAGCGTGGCGCCCTGGTCGGCCGTGCTGGCGTCGAGCTGGTCGGCGGCGAAGGTGATCGTCTGCGTGAGGACCGACCCGAGGTAGCCGAGCACGAGGGCCAGGAGGCACAACGCCCCGAGGGCGGTGCCGGCGCGGGCGTCGACGGCCTCCGGTGGCGCCCACCAGGGCTTCGCCCCTGGAGCGGGACGCCGGTGCAGGGTGCGCAGGAGCAGCGGCTTGTACGGCCCCCACAGCAACGGCGCCACCTTCACGTCGATGCGCTCGGTGAGGCCGCCGTCGGCGTGGCGCTCGACGGTGCGCTCGTAGCGGGTGAAGGGGCCCGACGCCGCCACCCAGCGGTCGGGCCCGTCGGCCACCTCGCGCACCACGTCGTCGCGAGCGGTGTCGACGAGGGCCAGCTCGGGGGCGCCGGGCTCGTAGGTGCGCGTGAGCAGGGTCATGGCGGGGGGAGGCCGGCGGGCCCGTCAGTCGGGATCGCTGGGCGCGCCATGCTCGCGCTCCCGCTGCGCCCTGGTGGCGCGGCGGTTGGCGACGGCGAGCAGCCCGGCGAACAGCGCGATGGGCAGCAGCACGAAGGCGATTTCGTCCCATCCGCCCTGGTGGGCCAGCAGTGCGGCGGTGGTCATGACAGCACCAGGAGCGACGCGGCCACGATGGATGCGCTCGACACCGCGGCCATCACCCAGGTGGCCTGCACAGCGTCGCGGCGGCGCAGGTGGCGCAGGGCCGCGTCGTGGAACAGCACCACCGCCCCGATGTGGCCGGCGGCCAGCGCCAGCAGCTGCACCCAGCCCACCCATGCTTCCTGCACGAGCGTGTAGTCGATCGTGTTGTTGAAGGTGCCGAAGAGGTCCCAGCCCCGGCCCAGCGGGTCGGAGAGCAGGGCGATGAAGTCCTGTCCCTGGGCCAGGAAGAGGGTGAGGTCGTGGGCGAGGAACCAACCGGTGGCCAGCGGCACGAGGCCCACCGCCAGCGGTGCGGTCAGCGACGGCCACGGCGTCGGGTCCCCCGTGGGGTCGCCGTCGCCATCGCCGGCGCGAGCAGCGTCCGGCGCGGCCAGCCGCTCGGCCACCCGCACCACCAACAGGTACAGCCCGCCCACGATGGCGGTGATCCACACGAGCCCGACGGTGTTCACGAGGGTGCGGGTCCAGCCGCGGCTGGTGCCGAGGATGTCGGCCCAGAACGGGGTGAAGGCGAAGGCGTCGAAGGCGGTGCCGCCGATCCACACCACCAGCAGCGCGGCCAGGCCGGGCGGGGCGGGGTGGCGGGGCCGGCGCAGCGACACCCGCGCCACTGCCGCCGACAGCCCGCCGAAGCCCTCGCCGGTGGTCAGCCACGAGCGACCCCACCAGCGAGCGCCGACCAGGGCGGCCACGGAGTAGACGGCCAGCAGCACCACGAGGGCGCGCGGCGACCCGGGACGGTGGTAGGCGAGGAGGTACCAGCTGAAGGCGGCGAGGAAGGCGGCGCTGGTCCACGCCGGCGCGGAGCGGGCGGTGCGCACCGGGGCGCCCAGGAGGGCGGCGACGGGCTGGAACGGGTTGATGGCCCGCATCACGTCGCCGGCCAGCACGCACACCAGCGGCAGGCCCACCCACCACACCACGAGCACGGCGACGGGCACGATGTTGGCCGCGGCGGAGTCGGGGCCGACGATGGCGGCCACGAAGACGAGCACCAGCAGCGCCAGCCCCACCAGCTGTCCGGCCAGCGGCCCCGTGTCGACGTCGCCCTCCGGCTGGTCGATCGGTCCTTCGGAGCGGACCAGGCGAGCCGTGGCCCACGATGCCCGCAGCCCCACGGCCGTCATGGCCACGATCGCCACGCCGATGTAGCTGAGCAGCCACGGGGGTGCCGGGAGGGCGCCGCCCTCCACGCCGTGGGCCGCCGCCGGGGAGGCCCCGAGCACCAGCGCGCTCGCCGCCAGGGCCGCTCCGACGAGCCCGCGCCGGGCTCGGCGCAGGAGGGTCGAGGCCATGGGGGCATGGTAGGGGCGGGTCGCGCGGGAACACAGTTCGGTGCCGGAGCGTTGACTGGGGTGAGGTTGGTCGTCGGCCGGTGCGCCGTGCGACCATGGAACCCCCCACTCGAGGAGCCCACCGGTGTTGGACGAGGAGAAGCTGAAGGTCACCATCGAGGCGATCCGTCCGGCCATCCAGGCCGATGGCGGCGACATCTACCTGCGTGGGTTCCAGGCCGACACCGGCGTGGTCGAGGTCGAGCTGGTCGGTGCCTGCGTGAGCTGCCCCGCCTCCACCGTCACCCTCAAGGCCGGCATCGAGCGCATCCTGAAGGACCGCGTGGAGGGCGTCACCGAGGTGGTCAACGTCGGCGAGACCCTCCTCAGCGACGGCACCCCCGTCTCCCTGTAGACGTCGCACTACCCTCGCCGCGGCATGGCCGACGACCCCGCTGACCTGCTCGAGCGCGCCCGCGACGGCGACCGTGCCGCGCTGGCCCGGCTCCTGTCGCTGGTGGAGCGGGGCGGCCCGGCGGCGCGGGAGGTCGGTGCCCTCACCCACCCCGCCGGCGGGCACGCCTACACGGTGGGGATCACCGGGGCCCCCGGCGCCGGCAAGTCCACCCTCACCAGCGCGCTGGTGCGCACCATGCGACGCCAGGACGTGCCGGTGGCCGTGCTGGCCATCGACCCCTCGTCACCCTTCTCCGGCGGCGCCATCCTCGGCGACCGCGTGCGCATGGGCGACCACTCCACCGACGACGGCGTGTTCATCCGCTCGATGGCCACCCGCGGCCACCTCGGCGGTCTGTCGCTGGCGACCCTCGAGGCGATCCGGGCCCTCGACGCCACCGGGTGGCCCTGGGTGCTGGTGGAGACGGTCGGGGTGGGGCAGGTGGAGGTGGAGGTGGCCGGCGCCGCCGACACCACCGTGGTCGTCGTCAACCCCGGCTGGGGCGACGCCGTGCAGGCCAACAAGGCCGGCCTGCTCGAGATCGCCGACCTGTTCGTGATCAACAAGGCCGACCGCCCCGGCGCGGAGGAGACCCGCCGCGACCTCGAGCGGATGCTCGACCTCACCGGCACCGGCCACGAGCCGGGTGGCTGGCGGCCGCCGGTCGTGGCCACCACCGCCTCCACCGGCGACGGTGTCGACGACCTGTGGGAGGCCATCGGCGCCCACCGCGCTCACCTCGAGCGGGACGGGGCTCTGGAGGCCCGCCGCGCCGCCCGGGTGAGCGACGAGCTCGTGCACATCGTGGCCGCCCTCCTCCACGAGCGCTCCCTGGCCTCCGCCGGCGACCAGCTCGCCGCCGCCGCGGCCGACGTCGCCCGCCGCCACGTCGACCCCTGGACCTGGCGCAGGGACGACGGGGTAGCGTGCTCGGCCATGGCGGACACCCCTCTGGTCCTGGTCGAACGGCGTGGTGACGGCGTGGCCGTGCTGCGGCTCGATCACCCCAAGGTCAATGCCCTGTCCTCCGAGCTGCTGCGCCAGCTGGCCAGCGCCGCGGAGGGCCTGCGGGAGGACCCGCCCGGCGCGGTGGTGGTCACCGGCGGCGACCGCATCTTTGCCGCCGGCGCCGAGATCTCGGAGTTCAGATCGGCCGAGGCGCCCGACGAGGTCATCACCCGCGCCGAGGCCGAGCTCATCGGCCAGCTGTTCCTGCGGGCCCTCAACGCCGTGGCCGACATCCCCCGCGCCACCATCGCCGCCATCTCCGGCTTCGCCCTGGGCGGCGGCTGCGAGCTGGCCCTGGCCTGCGACTTCCGCATCGCCAGCGAGAAGGCCAAGCTCGGCCAGCCCGAGATCCTGCTCGGCATCATCCCCGGTGGTGGCGGCACCCAGCGGCTGGCCCGCCTGGTGGGCCCCGCCAGGGCCAAGGACCTGATCTTCAGCGGCCGTCAGGTGCGGGCCGACGAGGCGCTGGCCATGGGCCTGGTCGACGAGGTGGTCCCGCCCGAGGAGGTGCTCGACCGGGCGCTCGACAAGGCCGCCGCCCTGGCCTCAGGCGCCGTGGCCGCCCAGGGCCTGGCCAAGCGGGCCATCGACCGCGGGCTCGACATCACCCTCAACGGTGGCCTCGACCTCGAGCAGCAGCTCTTCGCCGACGTCTTCACCACCGACGACGCCAAGGTCGGCGTCCAGTCCTTCCTCGAGCACGGCCCCGGAAAGGCCACCTTCACCGGCCGCTGACCGGATCTGTGGACGGATGTGTCCGCCCTGCGGACGAAGACGTCCACAGAACCGGGGGCTCCGCTCAGGGTCAGGCCCAGGCGATGCGGCCCAGCTCCACCTTGCTGACGAGGTCGGGGTGGTGGGGGACGATGCGGGCGGTGACGCCGTAGCGGCCGCTCTGCTCGCAGGTGAAGTGGCCGGTGTAGCGGAGGTGGCCGTCGTCGGCCTCACCGCTCTGGGTCATGGCCACCACCACCGGCTCCGACAGCTCGCCACCCTGGCCCTCGGGGCCGTGGAGGAGCTGCACCTCGACGTCGTCGGGGCCGAGGGCGCCGAGGGCCACCACGGCCGACACCTCGCGCTCGGTGCCGATCTCGGCCACGTCGTCGCTCACGTCGAGGTGGTCGATGTGCACGCCGTCCCACCCGGCCTCCACCTGCTGCTTCCAGGCGGCCAGACCCCTCGCTCGGGCGTGGTCGGTGGCGGAGAGGGTGTCGCCCTGGGCGGCGGTGGGCTCGTAGAGCTGCTCGGTGTAGTCGCGCACCATGCGGGCGGCGGTGACGTAGGGGCCGATGGTGACCAGCGACCGCTTCACCCGGTGCACCCACTGGCGGGGGACCGGGCCCTGCCAGCGCTCGTAGAACAGCGGCACCACCTGGCGCTCCAGCAGCTCGAACACGGAGCCGGCCTCCACCTCGTCGCGCCGCTCCAGGTCCTCGAGGTGCTCGGCCGACGAGATGGCCCAGCCGTTGTCGCCGTCGAAGCACTCGTCCCACCAGCCGTCGAGGATCGACAGGTTGAGGCCGCCGTTGAGGGCCGACTTCATGCCGGAGGTGCCGCAGGCCTCCTGCGGGCGCCGGGGGTTGTTCAGCCACACGTCGCAGCCCTGGAGCAGGGCGCGGGCCACCGCGATGTCGTAGTCGTCGACGAACACGAAGCGGTGGCGCACCTCGGGATCGGCGGCGAAGGCGCTGACCTGGCGGATGAGCTCCTTGCCGGTGTCGTCGGCCGGGTGGGACTTGCCGGCGAAGATCATCTGCACCGGACGGTCGCCCGACAGGAGCAGCTCCTTCAGCCGGTCGGGCTGCGACAGCAGGAGCGTGGCCCGCTTGTAGGTGGCGAAGCGCCGGGCGAAGCCGATGGTGAGGGCCCGCGGGTCGAGCACGCCCGACGTCCACTCCACGTCGCTCGAGGACAGGCCACGCGCCATCAGCTGGGAGCGCAGGCGCTGGCGGACGAAGCCCACCATGGCCTCGCGCCCCTGCTCGCGGGCTCGCCACACCTCGTCGTCGGCCGCGTCCTCGAGGCGGGCCCAGCGGTCGGCCTCGGCCTCGTGCCAGCCGGGCAGCACGTGGCGGGTGAGCAGGTCGTCGACCTCGGGGGCCACCCAGGTGTGGGCGTGGACGCCGTTGGTGACCGACGTGATGGGGGTCTCCTCTGTGGGGACGTCGGGCCAGAGGTCGCTGAACATCTCCCGGCTCACCTCGCCGTGGAGCTTGGCCACGCCGTTGGCCCGGCCGGCCAGGCGCAGGCCCATCACGGCCATGTTGAAGCGCTCGTCGGGGGTGTCGCCGGGACGGTGGCCCAGCGCCATCAGGTCGTCGAAGGAGATGCCCACCTCCTTGGCCCAACCGCCGAAGTAGTCCTCGATCAGCTCGCGGGGGAAGCGGTCGATGCCGGCCGGCACCGGCGTGTGGGTGGTGAAGATGCAGCCGGCGCGCACCGACTCGATGGCCTCCGGGTAGCTGAGGCCGGGGTCGGCCATCAGCTGGCGGATGCGCTCGAGGCCGAGGAAGCCGGCGTGGCCCTCGTTGGTGTGGAACACCTGCGTGTCGACGCCGAGCGCGTCGAGGGCCCGCACGCCGCCGATGCCGAGGAGGATCTCCTGGCGCAGCCGGTGCTCGGTGTCTCCGCCGTAGAGGCGGTCGGTGATCCCGCGCAGCTCGGGGGAGTTCTCGTCGACGTCGCTGTCGAGCAGGTAGAGCGGGATGCGGCCCACGCAGGCCCGCCAGATGCGGGCGACGAGGCGCTCGCCGGCCAGGTCGACCTCGATGCGGGCGTCGACCGGCTCGAGGGCCATGGCGTGGGGGTCGAGGTCGGGGTAGCGCTCCTGCTGCCAGCCGTCGGCCGACAGCGACTGGCGGAAGTAGCCGTGGCGGTACATGAGGCCGATGCCCACCAGCGGTACGCCGAGGTCGCTGGCCGCCTTCAGGTGGTCGCCGGCCAGCACGCCGAGTCCGCCGGAGTACTGGGGGAGGGCCTCGGCGATGCCGAACTCGGGAGAGAAGTAGGCCACCGAGCGCAGCGCCGATCCGGTCCGGGCCTGGAACCAGCGATCGCCGTCGAGGTAGCGCTGCAGCTCCTCCCGCACCTCGCCGAGGAAGCGCATGAAGCCGGGGTCGTCGACGAGAGCGGCGAAGCGGTCGCTCGACACCAGCCCCAGCAGGCGCACCGGGTCGTGCACGGTGGCATCCCAGGCATCCGGGTCGACCCAGCGGAACAGGTCGCGGGTCTGCGCGTCCCACGACCACCTGAGGTTCATGGCCAGCTCCTCGAGAGCGGCCAGCTCGGGCGGGAGCGACGGTCGGACGGTGAAGCTGCGGAGGGCTCTCATCCGGGGCGACCCTAGTGACCGCTCGGCGACGGCCGACAGGGTGAGCCAGCAGGCGCAACGGAGCGTTCATCTCGGCGCCCGTCGCGAGGACGACCCACAGCCGGTCCGGTACGGTCGGCGGCAGCAGCGATCGAGGGGGTTCCGAGTGGCGCAGCAGGTGCGTGCGGTGGTGGCCAGGGCCGTGAAGCAGCCGGTGTCGGTGGAGATCATCGAGGTGCCAGACCCGGGTCCGGGCGAGGCGCTGGTGGCCATCCAGGCTTGCGGCGTGTGCCACACCGACCTCCACTACCGCGAGGGCGGCATCAACGACGAGTTCCCCTTCTTGCTCGGCCACGAGGCGTCCGGCGTGGTGGAGGCCGTCGGCCCCGACGTCACCGGCGTGGCGCCGGGCGACTTCGTGATCCTCAACTGGCGGGCCGTGTGCGGCCAGTGCCGGGCCTGCCGCCGGGGGCGTCCCTGGTACTGCTTCAACACCCACAACGCCACCCAGAAGATGACCCTCGACGGCGTGGCCCTGTCGCCCGCCCTCGGCATCGGCGCCTTCGCCGAGAAGACGCTGGTGGCCGCCGGGCAGTGCACCAAGGTGTCGCCGGAGGTGAAGCCCGAGGTGGCCGGCCTGCTGGGCTGCGGCGTGATGGCCGGCATCGGCGCCGCCATGCTCACCGGCGAGGTCGGCACCGGCGACTCCGTGGCCGTGTTCGGCTGCGGCGGGGTGGGCGACGCCGCCATCGCCGGCGCCCGCCTGGCCGGTGCGTCCACCATCATCGCCGTCGACCTCGACCGGCGGAAGCTCGACCTGGCCGAGGAGTTCGGCGCCACCCACACCGTCGACGCCTCGTCGGAAGATCCGGTGGCTGCCATCCAGGCCCTCACCGACGGCAACGGCGCCGACGTGTGCATCGAGGCCGTCGGCAACCCCAAGGTGTTCGAGCAGGCCTTCTACGCCCGCGACCTCGCCGGCACCGTGGTGCAGGTGGGCGTGCCCAACCCCGAGATGCGCATCGACCTCCCGATGATCGACTTCTTCGGCCGGGGCGGGCAGCTGAAGCCGAGCTGGTACGGCGACTGCCTCCCCGAGCGCGACTTCCCGATGCTGGTCGACCTGCACCTCCAGGGCCGGCTGCCGCTCGAGAAGTTCGTCAGCGAGACCATCGACCTCGACGCCGTGGAGGAGGCGTTCCACAAGATGGAGCGCGGCGAGGTGCTCCGCTCGGTGGTGGTGCTCTGATGCCGATCCAGCACGTCGTCACCTCCGGCATCTTCAGCCTCGATGGAGGCGACTACGAGGTCGACAACAACATCTGGCTGGTGGGCGACGACACCGAGGTGCTCGTGATCGACGCCGCCCACGACCACCAGCCGATCCTCGCCGCTGTCGACGGCCGCGAGGTGGTGGGGATCGTGGCCACCCACGCCCACAACGACCACATCAACGCCGGCGCCGCCCTGGCCGACGCCACCGGCGCGCCGATCCTCCTCCACCCGGCCGACGCCGAGCTGTGGGGCCACGTGTACCCGGCCCGGCCGTGGGACCAGGACCTGGCCGACGGCGACGTGGTCCGCGCCGGCGGCCACGAGCTCCGCGTGCTGCACACGCCCGGCCACACCCCCGGCGGCGTGTGCCTCTACGACGAGGCGGCCTGCGTGGTCTTCAGCGCCGACACCCTCTTCAACGGCGGTCCCGGCGCCACCGGCCGCAGCTTCTCGAGCTTCCCCGACATCATCGAGAGCATCCGCTCGAAGCTCTTCACGCTGCCCGCCGACACCGTGGTGCACACCGGGCACGGCGACGACACCCGCATCGGCGACGAGTCCCCCCACCTCGAGGAGTGGATCGCCCGAGGCAGCTGACCCGGGCAGCTGACCCGGCAGGTGGCGGGGGTGGCGACGGCGAAGTCCCGCCTTCGTGCACGCACGCTGCGAGAAGGTCGTCGTCTCCCTCCTGCTGGTCGCCCTGAGCCTGGTCGCCCTCCCCGCGGTGGCCCAGGCGGCGCCGAGCGGCGGCGGCCCCACCGTGACCACGCAGGTGGTCACCTCCTTCGACGGCACCCCGATCCTCACGACCTTGTTCGTGCCCACCGGGGTGACGGACGACGATCCCGCCCCGCTGGTGCTGCAGACCCACGGCTGGGGCGGCACCGGCCAGCAGACGCCCGGCGGCTTCGTGGGCCAGCTGCTCGACGCCGGCTACGTCGTGCTCACCTGGGACCAGCGGGGCTTCGGCTGCTCCGGTGGCGAGGTGGCCATCGACAAGCCCGCCCTCGAGGGCCGCGACACCAGCGCCCTCATCGACTGGGCGGTGGCCAACGCGCCGGTGGAGGTCGACGGTGACGGCGACCCGCTGGTGGGCATGACCGGCGGCTCCTACGCGGGCGGCATCCAGACGGCGACCGCCGCCTTCGACGACCGCATCGACGCCATCGCCCCCGAGATCTCCTGGCACGACCTGCGCTACTCGCTCTACGCGGGCGACGTGGTGAACCAGGGCTGGGCGGCGCTGCTCTACGCGGCTGGCCTGGCCACCGCCACCGGCCTCGGCCTCAGCCCCGAGTGCCCCACGTTCCCGCAGGTCGGCTCGCTCGACCCGCTCATCACCCAAGGCTTCCTCGAGGGGGCCGCCAGCGGCACCATCTCGGGGCCGGTGCTCGACTTCTTCGGGGCCAGCAGCCTGGCCGTCTACGGCGAGGCCGACCCCGTCGCCATCCCCACGCTCGTCATCCAGGGCAGCGTCGACACGCTGTTCGACCTCACCGACGGCCACCGGGTGTACGAGCACGTGCGCGCCACGGGCGCCCCGGCCAAGCTCATCGTGTTCTGCGGCGGCCACGTCGGGTGCCCGGCCACCTACGCCGACGCCGACGACGGCGCCCACTCCGATGCGGCGGTGCTCACCTGGTTCGCCCGCCACCTGCGCGGCGACGCCTCCGTCGACACCGGTGCCCCCGTCGAGTACCGCACCAACGAGGGCGTGTGGCGCAGCGCGGCCAGCTTCCCGCCGGCCGGGTTCACCACCGCCACCGCGGAGGGCGCCGGGTCGCTCGTCAGCGTGCCGATCCTCGAGGTCCCCGATCCGGGCACCCTCGAGGAGCAGCTCGAGGCCTTCACGGGCGGGGGCATCCCGGCCACGCCGATCACCGCCGCCCAGGTGTCGCCGCTGGGCGACCTCAACAGCCTGACCGTGCCCCTCGGAGCGGCCGGCGACGCACCGGTCGAGGTCGTGGGCATCCCCGAGGTCGAGCTCACGGTGAGCGGCCTCGGCACCGACGTGGTGCTGCTGGCCAAGCTCGTCGACCGCGAGTCCAACCACGTGATCAACCTCCAGGAGGGCTCGATCCGGGTGCCGCTGCTCGACGGCGAGCAGACGGTGTCGGTGCCGATGCCCGGCGTGGCCTACACCCTGCCCACCGGCCACCACCTCGACCTCCAGGTGTCGACGGCCAGCCTCATGCACGCCAACGCCCGCCTCCCCGCCCAGGTCGACGTG
>JBPPMN010000078.1:0-2288 GCA_051306055.1 Acidimicrobiales bacterium | reverse complement strand
CCATCGGTGATGACGATGACGACGACGACGTGGGCGACGATGACGATGACGACGGCGACGATGACTGAGCTGCACAGCAGGGTGCGTCGGGGGCTCAGCAGCGTTCGGGCACGGGTGGTCGTCGGCTACGTGGGCCTCGTGCTGGTGGCGCTGCTCGCCGGTCTGCTCGTCACGCGACAGCTGCTCTTCACCCGCCTCGACCGCCAGATCGAGACCGACCTGGTGCAGGAGGTGGAGGAGCTGCGGTCGCTGGCGGGCGGCAACGATCCGCTCACCGGCGAGCCGTTCAACGACGACGCCGCCGCCATCTTCGACACCTTCCTCAACCGAAACGTCCCCTTGGCCGGCGAGGCCTTCTTCACGCTGGTGGAGGGCGAGCCCTACAAGTTCACCCTCGACCCTCCCTCGCAGCTCCTCGACGACGACGACCTGGTGGCCATGTGGGCCGACCTCGAGGAACCCCTGCGGCTCGACATCACCACCGTCGACGCCGGCCCGGCCCGAACCCTCGCCGTGCCCCTGCGCACCTCGTCGGGGGCGACCGGCGTCTTCGTGGTGGCCGCCTTCCCCGACGAGGCCCAGCGCGAGCTCAACGACGCGCTGCGGATCATCGCCATGGCCTCCGCACTGGTGCTGGCGCTGTCGGCGGCCGTGGCCTGGGGCCTGGCCGGCCGTGTGGTCCGACCGGTTCGGCGGCTCACCGCCACCGCGCAGCAGATCTCCGACTCCGACCTCAGCGCGCGGATCCCGGTGGAAGGCCGCGACGAGCTGGCCGAGCTGGGTGCCACGTTCAACGACATGCTCGACCGGCTGGAGGCCGGCATGCGCGGCCAGCGACAGTTCCTCGACGACGTGGCCCATGAGCTGCGCACACCCATCACGATCATCCGCGGCCACCTCGAGGTGTCCAGCAGCCCAGCCGACCACGAGGAGACCGAGGCCCTGGTGACCGACGAGCTCGACCGGATGGGCCGCTACCTCGACGATCTCCTCCTCCTGGCCAAGGCCGAGCAGCGCCAGTTCCTGCGCCTCGGTCCGGTCGACCTCGGGGAGCTGGCCGAGGGCCTGATGAGCCGGGCCATCCCCCTCGGCGACCGTCGCTGGGTGCTCGACGAGGCCCCTCGGGCGGGGCTGGTGGCGGCGGTGGCCGATGCCGGTCGCCTCGAGCAGGCACTGCTCAACCTCATGACCAACGCGGTGCAGCACACCCTCGACGGCGACGAGATCGGGCTCGCCGTGCGCACCGACGGAGCGCGGGTGCAGCTGTCGGTCCGTGACACCGGTGCCGGGGTGCCCGAGGCGATGCGGCAGCACATCTTCGACCGGACCGCCCGTGGCGCAGCCAGCCGGGTGGCCCGCCCCGACGGCAGCGGCATCGGCCTCTCGATCGTGACCGCCATCGCCCGGGCCCACCTCGGCACCGTGTCGGTGGCCGACACCCCCGGGGGCGGCGCCACCTTCACCATCGACATCCCCCTCGACCCGGAGGCCCCCGAACCGTGACCCGCATCCTCATCGCCGAAGACGAGGAGCGCATCGTGTCGTTCCTGGAGAAGGGCCTCAAGGCCAGCGGCTACACCACCATGGCCGTGGCCACCGGTCCTGACGCCCTCGCCCTCGCCCGCGACGACAGCTTCGACCTCGTCATCCTCGATCTCGGGCTGCCCGGGCTCGGTGGCCACGACGTGCTCCGTGGCATCAGAGCCCGCGGCGAGCGGCTGCCCGTGGTCATCCTCACCGCCCGGGACGGGGTGGAGGACACCGTGGCCGGGCTCGAGGAGGGCGCCGACGACTACGTCACCAAGCCCTTCCGCTTCGAGGAGCTCCTGGCCCGCATCCGCCTCCGGCTGCGGGAGGACAGCGCCGTGGAGGCCACCGTGCTGCGGGCCGGCCAGGTGAGCCTCGACCTGCGCTCGCGGCGGGCCTCGGTGGGCGATCGGGTGGTGGAGCTGACGGCCCGCGAGTTCGCGCTGCTCGAGGCCTTCCTGCGCCACGCCGACCAGGTCATGTCGCGCGAGCAGCTGCTCTCGAACGTGTGGGGCTACGACTTCGACCCTGGCTCCAACGTGGTCGACGTCTACGTGCGCTACCTGCGCAAGAAGCTCGGCGAGGGCGTGATCGAGACCGTGCGTGGCATGGGGTACACGTTGCGCAAGTAGCGGTCGAAGGCCAGATGAGAGACCCCTCATCTGGCCCTCACCTGGCTCCCATCGTCGACCCGCCCGCGGCGCGCGTGGCTGTCGACGACCCGCTCCTCCCCGCCGCCCCGCACCAGCAGGGCCCCGCGG